>JBDRFY010000051.1:0-3260 GCA_043818275.1 bacterium
ACGCCATTACATTACGCTGTAATGTATGGAAACTACGAAATGACAAACTATTTGATTAATACAAAATGTGACATTAATATCCAAAGCGCAAAAAATATGGATCTTTATAAAAGCGGATCAACGCCGTACGACCTGGCAATTCAACTGGGTCAAGGCGATATAATTAATCTTCTTGCGCAAAAAAAAGCTAAAAAGAATCTATTTCAATCAGGCATAATTTTATCCGATCAGTCAAATAGACTGTCTATTTTTATCGACTTAAAAAATGAAAAAACAAAAGACAAACAAAAAATAATTTCGGTCAAGCGCGCTTTGGCGACAGAATTAAAAGAAATAATAAAACAAAAAGCATGTCCAACAATTATAATTGGTCAACATTTATTACGCAACGCGTTACAAATGGCTTGCTCTTTAAAAGATTGGGTCATTGTTGAAATTGAATATGAAAACATAAGAGGATACCTGATTATTCCTAATCAAATTATTGGCAACACAAACATTGATCCCCGGTCATTAGATTCATCCCTTAAAAATCTGGGATTTGATTTATCTAAAATACAGCATTCTTATATAAACGAATCTGACGCGCAAAGCAAACAAATAAATCAAAAAAAAATTGATGGAAAAACTTTTAGCGAATTAGTTCCTTCAATAATTAATTATTTATTAACGCCAAAAGAACGATTTGTGTATTGGATCGGACACGGAAATAGCGGGAACGATCCAACTATAGGAAATTTATCAAACAATGACGCGTCAAAACTTTTAACAATATTAGCGCAAAAAAACACCAAAATCGTTTATATATCCTCCTGCTTTTTTGGAGGTAAAAATTTTAAAAAAATAAATGATTTTTCAAAAATGACCATTATATCTGGAGCAACTACAGAAATAACGACTAGAAAACGGTATGGAACAAGACCAATTAATTGGACCGGATTTTTTAATGGATTAATTGCTAATAAAAATTACACAAACAACAATGAATCTAATCAATATCTTGCCAACCAGGTTTTACCATTTCTTACAACCAGCGACCCTGATATTACAAATTTTCCTCATATAAAAAACCCAGGTGATTCATCATTTACACTGCTTAATGTAAATGACAAAGCCGTTCTGATTAATCAGGAAGCAATATCGCGCTGCAAAACAAACGCCGGCTCAATTAGCGTTGACAATAAACAATTGCTGGAAATTGACATAAATCAAAAAAAAGAATCTATTTCTATTGCCGAAACAATAAAAATTACAAATAAAATTCCATTACTTATTTCAAACTGTGATAAAAATATATTTGAACAAATATATATCAACGCATTAAAAGATGTTTCTAAAGCTGACTTTATAAATATTATTGAAAAAATTACAAAAGTATCTGAATTTAATGGAAGCGAAATCGAAAATATTTTTTTAATTAAAGAACTTAGTTTCCCAGTTAATATCGCCCTTAATATAAAAGATGATAAAGAAAAATCATTGCCAAAAATATTGCATAATGTTTTAATTCAACGCGGACCAGGAAGTAAATGCGATATCTTTTTCAGCGCAAACAAAAAACAGGAACGCGCAAATAGTTTTTATATTTCATATGACAATAAAACAAATAGCTGGAATTCTTATCCACATTTATCTGATGAAGAATTTGCATTATATCAGGAATTACTAACATTCATTTTTTAAGTCTTTTTAGAAATCAGATTACATAATCCAAATAATTTTCTGGTGTTATAACATTAAAGGATACATCTGGATAATTTTCTTTCCATTCCGAAGGCAAAGTAACTTTTTTAGTTGGAGACCATTTGGTTTCAAACGCGGTTAATTTATTTTCAATCTCTTCTATAAAATCAATTTCCTGACCCTGATAAGTTCGCCAAAAATATCGGTTGCCATAAAAACCCTGATATGAACATTTTTTTAATCGTTCAATAAAAATAAAATTTTCCCAAAGTTGTCCAACATCATTTCTTAATTCCAATGGATTAAACTGCGCAACAACCGCATTGCGAATACCTAAATCATAAAAATAATATTTATGTTTTTTTGTGATTTCATTTCGCAAATTACTGCTAAACCCGCCAAGTTTTTTAATAACAAATGATTTTTCAAGAAGATCCAAATAACGGGATACCGTTTTAACATCTATTCCAAGCTGTGTCGCCAATTCATTATGAGAAACTAGTTGACCAATTTGAAACGCCAAAAGCTTTACAAGATTAAATAAGATTTCAGATTTCTTTATTTTTTCTAAAGATAAAACATCTTTTAAAAGATATGAATCAACAAGTTCAGTTAACACTCTTATTTTATCTTCCCGGTTTGATGACAAAAGAACATCCGGGTAGCTTCCAAAAATCATAAAATCTTCTAATTTTTCCCGTAGTTCATATTTGTTGTATTGTTTTAACAATTCCATTTGCGCAACCGGATATAAGATTAATGTTACTTTTCGACCTGTTAATGGTTCTCCAACTTGTTGAGAAAGGTCAAAAGAGGATGATCCGGTAGCAATAATTGATAAATTTTTAATTTGATCAACCAAGATTTTTAAAGCTATTCCAATATTTGGTATTTGCTGCGCCTCATCAATTGCAATTAAATCATAATTTTGCGCATAACCAAGAATTTTATCAAAATCCTGAGATTCCAAAAGGTTGCGCACACGAATATTGTCGCCTGAATCAAGTTTGTATTTTAGTTTTGTTTGATTTAAAAAATTTTCCAATAATGTTGTTTTTCCAACCTGTCGAGGACCAAAAATTATAAGCACATAACCTTTTTTAATATATTTACCCAAATCACCGTAATATCGTTCAATCATTTTTCTAACTCCTGTTTTTTATTTATTATCCTGGAATCCCAACCATCAATCCCAATTATTATATAAAAACAAGGAGTTTAAATCCACGAAATCAGCAAAAAAGTATGTAATTCGATTTTTTTTAATACTTTAAAATTAAGCGTCAGCCATTTTTTTTGCATTATCAATTCCTGGAAGTTCATTAACAAAGCCTTCGTCTAAATCTTTGTAAACAAGTTTAATTTCTTTTTTTGAACATTCTGACTCAATATGAGATTCTAAGGTTACAGAAGCTTTTTCAATCAAACCTTCTATCAAATTTTTAATAATATCCTTTTTTCTATCAGCTAATATTTTTTTTAATTGGTCAACTTCTACTGCTTTTAAATTTTTAGAAACTTCATCTTTATCAAAAAAACCTCCTACTATAGATTCTTTATCACTTACTTGATTCAAT
>JBDRFY010000052.1:0-2059 GCA_043818275.1 bacterium
TTATGAAACGCTTGATTGCTGAACTGCTGAATAAAAAGGTGAAATTAAATAAAGGAGATATTGAGAAATTAATTGAAATTCCTCCTGATTCAGAAATGGGGGATTATGCTTTCCCATGTTTTGTTTTGTCTAAAAAAATCAAAAAATCCCCTGTTGAAATTGCTCTGCAGTTTTCAAAAGAGTTGTCTAAAAAACTGCCGAAAGAAATTGAAAAGGTTGAGAATAAAGGTGCTTATCTTAATTTCTTTGTTGATAAAAAAATAATTGCAAAAGATGTCCTGTCAAGGGCATTAAAAAATGATTTTGGAAGTTCAGATATTGGAAAAAAACAAAAAATTGTTATTGATTTTTCAGGGCCGAACATTGGAAAACCAATGCATATTGGGCATATTCGTTCAACAATTTTAGGAGATTCAATTTTAAGAATCTATGATTTTTTAGGATATAAAGTGACTGGAATAAATTACCTTGGAGATGTTGGTTTGCATATTGGAAAATTAATTGTTGCCTATGAATTATGGCTGGATAAAAAAGCACTTGAAAAAGATCCTGTTAAGGAACTTCTTAGACTTTATGTAAAATTCTGTGATAATGAAAAAACAGAATATCAGGAAGGTTTGGAAGAGGAATTTCAGGATAATGAATGGACTTTAAAAGCAAAAGAAAAATTAAGATTGTTTGAGCTGGGAGATGCTAAGACTGAAAAAACATGGAAAGAAATTTTAAAATGTTCAAAAAAAGGATTTAACAAAGTATATGGTATGCTTAATGTTGAATTTCATGAAACAACCGGGCAGAGTTTATTTTCAGAAAAAGGAAAGCAGATAATCACTAGGGCGCTGGAAAAAAGTCTGGCAAAAATAGAAAGTGATGGAGCAGTTTATGTTGATTTTGAAACTCTTCCTAAAAAATATGTTTTAAGAAGTAATGGAACAGCATCATATATTACTCAGGATATTGGCTCAGCAGTTGAGAGAAATAAAAAATATAATTTTGACAAAATGATTTATGTAACTGATTTCAGGCAGGAACTGCATTTTAAACAGTTGTCTGCAATTTTAAAAAAATTCGGCTATGATTTTTCCGACAAGATTGTTCATGTTGGTTTTGGAACTGTTAATTTTGGAAATGAAATAATGGCAACAAGAAAAGGAAAAATAATTTTATTGGAAGATGTTCTTAAAAAAACAATTGAAAAAGCCAGCCAGGAAATTAAAAAAAGAAAAACCCAGGGTGATGAGAAAAAAGTTGGTGTTGGTGCAATTAAATTTGCATTTTTAAAAAATGACCCTGCAAAAGATGTTAATTTTTCATGGGAGCAAGCCTTGAATTTTGAGGGAGAATCAGGGCCTTATCTTCAGTATAGTTATGCTCGGGCATCTTCAATTTTGCGCAAGCCAAAAGTAAAGTCAAAGTCATTTGAAGTTTCTAAATTAAACAAACAGGAAATTGCCCTAATTAAAAAAATCGCAGAGTTTCCTGATGTTGTAAAAAATGCAAAAGATAAATTAAATCCAAGCTTAATTGCAAATTATTCTTTTTCACTATCTCAGATTTTCAATGAATTTTACCATACCTGCCCTGTAATTAAAAGTGATAATGAAGCATTCAGATTAAAATTAGTTGAAGCTTTTAAAATTACAATAAAAAATGCGCTTTATTTGCTGGGAATTGAAGTAATGGAAGAGATGTGAAACTAAATTAATCATAACTTTAACCTCTTCTGCTAATTATGTTATAATTTTTCCTTTTTTATTCATGAGATGATTCGTCAATAAGATAATTTGATTTACAAAACATAATTTATAAAAAATTATTTTGATTACAAACATAACTTAACATCAACAATAAAATATTTACAAAAATTATTTTAAAAAATAAGTTAAAATAAATGTTGTGTTAGCGCAACATTTATATACTATAAAATAGATATTCCTATATAACATATTGTTATTAAAAGGAGGTTAAATGGCAGGAAAAAGTGGAGTAGATAAACTACTTGCATTTGTTGTTTGGTTGACAGGAGTTATTGTTGCATTAGCAGTAGCATTTGCTATGA
>JBDRFY010000053.1:0-3746 GCA_043818275.1 bacterium
AATTTAAGCTGAAAAGACTTTTTATATAACTGGATCCTGAAATAAATTTAGGATGACACCGCGAGAGAAGGTTTTTCCTCCACGTGTCATCCTGAATTTATTTCAGGATTTTCAGTATTTGCATTCCTTATTTTACAGCAAATTGCAAATTTTTTCCTCCACGTGTCATCCTAAACTTGTTTCAGGATTTTCAGTATTTGCATTCCTTATTTTACAGCAAATTGCAAATTTTTTCCTCCACGTGTCATCCTGAATTTATTTCAGGATCCAGTCTTTATAATGATTTTTAGCAAATGCTTTTCTTCGGTAGGGATCCTGAAATAAATTCAGGATGACAATTTTAAAATACCAAGGTCAAATCAACCCTGTAAATTAGACTTTTCTAATTCTTATAATTATCGAGTCGGCATTGTTTTATGTGGAATTTAATAAAATTATTTATACTAACTATTTTTTATTTCAAAACTCTTTTTTTTAATTCTTCTTTATCTTTTATATTTTCTTCTATCTGAATTTTATAAGCAGATTTTAAAAGACGCCCCATCTCCGGTCCCGGTTTTACTATGTCTAAAATGTCCTTACCTCTTAAAACAGCTTTTTCAGGGCCTCTATCTATTTGAGCATCTTTGGCCATTTTTAAAAAATTATTAAATTCATTTTTAAAAACATCTTTTAAAGGTTCTCCTTTTTTTTTATTTCGCCCCCTCTTATCAAACAATGCAACTAAGGCTAACTGCCGCATATTTGTTTGAGGCGCAAGTTTTTGTGCCAAACGTTTATACGCTTTTAATTTTGATTTATCAGTAACAAATGCCGACGGCCTTATATGATATAAAACCAGTTTGCCAACAGTATCAATTAAATTTTTATTATCAGTTATTTTCTTTAAAAACTTTTTGGCAATTTTTACGCCAACTTGCTCATGACCTTTTGCAGATAAACTCTCATCCGTTGTTTGAGGTTTTCCAAAATCATGACACAAAACAGAAAGTATTATCAATAACTTTTCTTCTTGAGATTCATATTCATCAAAAATTGCGGCCGCATCAATTGATTGCATAGTATGCTCAAAAACATCACCTTCTGGGTGATAATCTTTTTTTTGCTCAACTCCTATCAACGCATAAATCTCGGGAAAAATATCTTTTAACTTTGAAATATCATTAAGCCACTTAAAAGCCAAAGAAGGTTTTTTTGATTTTAAAAATAACTTTTTTAATTCTTCAAATATTCGTTCTCTAGATATTTTTTTTCCAGTTACAAAATCAACAAGATCCATTTGCTTACAAATGCTATTTAGTTTTTCATCCGGGTTCATTTCAAAACGACCAACAAACTGCATTACTCTAAAAAAGCGCAAAGGATCTTGTAAAAATAAATCTTGGTCAACTACTCGTAAAACTTTATTTTTTATATCCTTCAAACCACCGAACGGATCTATAATTTGATCTTCATCTATAATATTTTTATTTTTTTCTAATACTCTACTTAAATCGACTGCCATCGCATTCATTGTAATATCTCTTCTACGCAAAGCATCTTTGATTGTCATTTGTGAATCTATTTCTACTTTAGGTTTTCTACCAATAGAATCTTTACGTGGCAATGACCAATCAATATCAATACCATCAATTCGCAATACTCCAAATTGTTTACCAACAAGCCTTACAATTCCAAATTTTTTTAAAATTTTTTCAATATCCAACAAAGAAATTTTATGAATTTCTATATCAACATCTTTTATCGGAAGGTTTAAAATAAAATCTCTTACTGTTCCTCCTACAAGATATGGTACTCCTCCAAAGTCTATAATCGCTGATAAAATGGGATTTACTTCCTTTAAAATAGTTGAAAAATTTTTCATAAAAAACCTTTTTTCTAACAAAATTAAGATATAAAATTTATTTTAAATAATAAAAACAAAATTAGTATACAAAAAATGCTTGCTCTTTTTACACAGTTTTTTTACAATTACTCCTATAAACATTTTAGGGCCTATCCCTCGATACGATCCTTCGATAAGCAAGCAAGGCTTGCGACTCAGGATCACTCGGGATCGACGGAATTAATTTTAATTCTGGCAAACAGTTGAAATTTAATATTTATTTAGGGGCTATAGTTCAGTTGGTAGAACGCATGAATGGCATTCATGAGGTCACCGGTTCGACCCCGGTTAGCTCCACCAGCCTACGCACAAGGCTACGGCTGGCACGGCCAGGATCGGTAGATTAATTGATATTAGTAGAACAATTGACGTAGGCACCATGCAGTAGTTTTAGACGCGTAACATAAAATTGAAATTTATATATTTCTAACACTATTAAATAAAAGAAGATAAAAAATGGAGAAAAAAACATTTAAATTTAAAAACTTATTTTTCCTAATACCAATTTCATTTCTGGTTTTTCTTTTTTTATCTTTTTATATAAATCACTCCTTTTCAACATCAATACTTGCAACATTTATTACGTGGAGTTTTTATATTTTATGTGTGCCTGCATACCACGGTAAATTTATTTTAGGTATCCCATATAAAATGATAACTGGTAAAAAATTATTATATCCTGAACGAATTTTATGGCCGGCAGCATTAATTTTTAATCTTTATGTAATACATTCTTTTAAAAGCGCTTATCACACAACAATAATTACTCATCTTTTTTATCAAATTCTTTCTAATCCATGGCCTCACTGGATAACTATAATTATTTCATCCTTAGGAACATTTTATAGATCTTTTTTAGGTTGTGAAAAATTTTATAAAAATAAATATGTCAATTATTTTTTACGAACTCTTTTAGTAATTTTAGGTATTCTAACTTTACTTTATCTATCGTATAATGAACTAATCATTTTATTTAATGTAATGGCATAACAACAAGGAAAATTTAATGTTTAACATTCCTCTTTCAGGTATAAAAAAAATTGAAAGTATTGCCAAAAGTAGTAATGAATATATTTCTCTTTCTCAAGGTGCTTTAAGAGTTGGAGGTATTCCTCAACAAATAAAAGATCATCTGCGCGAAATATTAAAAAGCGATGAAACTGATTATTATCAAAGTGCATGGGGAATATTACCATTAAGAGAAAAAATTACTAAAAAATTCAATCTAGAATTCAATGCAAAAATTAACAGCTCACAAATAATAATTACTCACGGCTGTATAGGAGCTCTTTCTACTTTATTTTTAACTTTATTAGACCCTGGCGATGAAGTAATTTTACCGGAACCGACTTATCCTGCATATGAAAAGCTGGCAAATCTAGCTAGATCAAAACCAGTTTTTGTTTCCATGAAAAATGATTCTGATGAAAATCACTGGAAATTAGATATAGAAAAAATAAAACAAGCAAAAACTGACAAAACAAAAATTATAATTTTTTCAAATCCATGGAATCCTTTAGGGATAATTATTAATAAAAAAATAATTAAAGAACTCTTGCATTGGTGCGAACAAAATCAAATTTACTTAATTATTGATGAAGCGTATCGCGAATATTCATTTGATTCAAAATATGAATCAAGTATAGATCTTGTAAATCAATCTGAATATTTTATCAGCGTCAATTCTTTTTCTAAAAATATGGCAATGAGTGGATGGAGAGTTGGCTACATGGTAATACCGGAAAAATTAAATATGGCAGCCGGCTGTATGCAAGATGCACTTTTAAACTGTCCTAACGTACCGGCTCAACATGCGGCACTTTTTGCATTGGATCATGAAGAATTTTCACAAAATTTTCAT
>JBDRFY010000054.1:0-2376 GCA_043818275.1 bacterium
GTGAAAAATAAGAATTGCAAAAATTATACTTTCAATAATGAATTTTTAAACAAGATGAACGGCGGACAGCAAATGAAAGATACGGATTGGATTTTCAAAATTTGTCGTGGACCAGAAAGATTAAAAGATGAAAACGGAATTAAGGCACATCCAACGCAAAAACCATTAAAACTAATTCAACAAGTTTTACTTTCTGCAAGCAATAAAGGTGATTTAGTTTTTGATCCGTTTATGGGTAGCGGAACGACTGCTATTGTGGCGAAAGCTCTTGGAAGAAACTGGATAGGAATTGAGAAAGAGAAAAAATATGTTGATTTAGCAAATAACAGAATTAATAATTATGTCTGAGCCAAAAAATCAACACATTATACCGCAGTGTTACCTAAAGCATTTTATTGATCCAAATACTCCAAAAGGATATGAACCTTATGTTTGGATTTTTGAGCGTGATAAAAAACAGGGAAAAAAGAAAGCTCCAAAAAATATTTTATCTGAAACTGATTTTTATACTTTTAAAACAAATCTTGGCGGGAAAGATTATACTATTGAAAAATCTCTTTCTCAAATTGAAAGTAAATACGCAACTGTATTTGATGAAAAAATAAAAAACAATATCCCTCTTAATAATTACGAGCATTTAATACTTTGTGCTTTTGTTGCCACTATGTTGCAAAGAACTCTTAAACAAAAGGAAAACATTGAAGGATTACTTGATCAAATTATAAAAATGACCGAAGAAATGGAAAAAGCACATAACATGCCACCAAAAAAATCAGTGGAACTAAAACAAGAAAAAGAAAATGCACATAAAATCAGCGTACTTAAAATGATTCCTCATATAACCGAAATTCTCTTAAAAATGAACCTTGCGTTTTTGTGTAGCAAGCAATCAGTATATTTTATAACTTCAGATACACCGTGCTTCCTTTTTAATTCACGGCTTCAATGGCAAAATTTTTATGGCCCCGGTCTTATGCAAAAATATGTAGAAGTTAGGATGCCCCTTTCGCCAGGAATTTCAGTTTGTTTTAGCTGGATGAATAATCTAAGAGGATATTTGCAAATTGATACAGATTTAATTCACGAATCTAATCGGATGTTTTTTGGTAATTCGTATAAACACTTTATTGCAAATTCATCAAAAATAAAACGACGCTGGTTCCGTCGCTTTCCGTTAGATCCTATTTTTATAATAAGAATTTTTAAAAATAGAATATACCCACAAATAAAATATGCACTAAAAAAACAATTTAAACACTATGTCTGAAGAACAAGATTTAAAAAAGGCAAGAGATTTTATTGCTGAAAACAACAAAAGCCAAGCTTCTATAATTTTATGGAGGCTTTATCAATCTCACAATCTCAAAATTAAATTGGATACAATATTAAGTTTGTTGGTTATTTTGAATCATTTTACCGAAAATGAAAAACTCCTTGAAATAACAGAAGAAGGATTAAAAATTACATCTGTACTTAACAATAAAGATGTTGAGGCATATTTGCTTGCCGAAAAATGTAATTTCTTAATCAATAAAATTGGTTTTATGATTTATCGCCAAAAGAACTTAAAATTATCCGCAAATGTTTTTAAATGGATCAGTTTTTCAACCGAACAAGAAAAGAACGAATTTGAAACAATCACACAACAACGAAAAAACATAGAGCAAGAACTACAAAGATTGGAAATTGCAGTTTCTGATATCGTAAAAAACAGTAAGAATTATTATTTTCGCGGTAGTATATTTTTAAGATTAGGTGATTTTTATAGCTCAAAATTTTTAAACGATCAACTAGACACGATGATTGGTGGAAAAATGAGAAGTAAAATTGGAAATATTTATTTTGTTCGAAGGTGGAATTTAGGCAGATGGTTTCTTTATAAAAACGAGGATCGCAAAAAAATTAAAGATGACTGGGACAAATGTATATATTTTTTTAAATCGGCGATCTCGGATTTTAAATCCGGAGGGCATAACGGAGAAATGGCTCACGCTTATTATAATTTTGCAATAAAGTATAAGACAGTTTTTCAGTTTAGAAAATCAAAAAAACTTCTTGAACAGGCACAGAAGTTAGCTGAAAGATGTAATGAAAAACGTTTGCTTTCTCAAATTACATTGTTTCGCAAAGAATTAACGGATAGAAACAAAAATATTAGAAATTATGTTGAAGAATATGGACTTGATTTACATTAAAAATCCCCGCCGTTGCGCTCGCTCTGCGAGCGTGGAAGCGAAAGGGCAAAAAGGAAGGGGGTTGGGGGGAAGGAATTTTTGCCCTTTTGCGATTAAGAATAGAGCGTTTCCGCTTTTCTCTGATTAAGAGAAAACCAAAACAGAAAATTTTTCAATTCCTATTAAAAGAAAAAAATGGGGG
>JBDRFY010000055.1:0-3081 GCA_043818275.1 bacterium
ACAGGTTTCAGAAAAAGAATTTGAGAAATTTTTTCTGCCATTTTTATCATTACCTAAGCGAAGCAGAAAACCAAAGATTCCTTTGTGGAAAATCTTTAATTACATTCTCTATCAAATGGACACTGGTTGTCAATGGGAAAAAATACCAATTAAGCTAAATCCTCAAACCAACAAGCCAGAAATTCATTACACCTCTGTCTGGAAATGGTTTGATCGTTGGAGTAATGATAACAGCTTTGAAAGGGCATTCATTAACAGCGTTAAACAGCTAAAAGAGAAAAACAAACTCAAAATCAAGAAAAGAATCCACGGAGACGGCACCAATAGCTTGGCTAAAAAAGGGGCGAAAACATTGCTTATTCGGGCCATAAACACCAAAAAGGACAAAAAACAGTAGGCATCACAGATGATATTGGCAATGTTCTGGCTCCAATGGAATATGCCGCGATAAATGTTAATGATGTTGCTTTGTTGGGAAATAGTCTAAAACATTTAAACAAAGTCGCTCGGTTTGTGGACATTGACTTAAAAGGTGTTGAATTTAATCTTGATAAGGGGTTTGATTCAAAAAAGAACCGCAAGATTATTTGGAATGCTGGAATGAAACCTAATATTCCGGAAAATATCCGTAATCGCAACAAGTCAAAACCTAAAAAAGGCAGACCAAGATATTTCAATATTAAATCTTACAAAGAACGGTTTACGGTGGAAAAAACCTTTGCATGGGAAGACTGTTATCGCTCATTAGTTATTAGATATGACCGCAAACACAGCAATTATATGGGACGCAAGCATTTGGCTTACACGTTGATCAATTTAAGGCATTTTTGTGGAAAGTCGCAATGACCTCGATAAAATAACAAGTTAAAACAAAATTTCTTTCATTAATTTTAACAACTATCGTTAAATACTTTTTTAATGCTATTAAAATGTTTATAAAATAATAATGTTTTTGAATCGTATTTGCTTTTTCTTATTTGGTCAGGATTTTCTAAAACTTCTGAAATTTTAGAAAAATAATTTTTTACATCTGGATGATATTCAACAATATGTTTTTTTCTTTCTTCGGTTAAATTAATTAATTTCCCGATTTTACTTTTAAATTTCATTTTTTATCATTTTCTAATTTCTATTCCAATCATATGAAACCCAAATTGATTTGTCAAGTTTTCCGCGTTATAATAATTATTATAAAAAATTAAAATGAAAATTGAACAATTACGTCAAAAAATTGATGAGATTGATTATAAAATAACCCAACTTTTAGGGCGTAGATTCGGAATTACTAAAAAAGTTGGTGAATATAAAAAAAGAAAAAAAATAAATGCTTGCGATCCAAAAAGAGAACTTCAAATGATGAAAGAAAGAATAAAATGGGCGGAAAAAATTAATCTGAATCCAAAATTTATTGTTAAATTATTTAAAAATATTATAATAGAAGTTAAAAAAGAGCATAGGAAAATAATTAAAAATAATTAAAAATGGAAAAACATCCTGTAAAAATTGGGAAATTGAAAAAAATAAAAATTAGTGAAAGTAAAGTCGGTTTTTTAGGTCCAGAAGGCACATTTTCATGGGAAGCTGGCAGAAAAATATTTTCAAAAAATAATTTATTAGTTCCTTTTGAAAATATTTCTGATATATTCGTGGCTATAGCGGAAGAAAAAATTGATTTGGCTGTCGCGCCGATTGAAAATCGCATCGCTGGATTGGTCTCGGAAACAATTAATTCTTTTATTGATTTTCCTGTTTTCGCTATGGGCTCTTTTAAAATGCCAATACATCATTTTTTAGTTTCAAAAGAAAATAATTTAAAAAAAATCAAAATAATTAAATCTCATCCCCAGCCGTTAGCTCAATGCAGTCATTGGCTAAAAGAAAATATCCCATGGGCGATTCAAGAATCAGCATCAAGCACAGTTGCTCCGCTTAAAGGATGTTTGGAAAACACAGGGTTTATCGTGTCATATTATATTGCCAAAAAACATAAATTAAATATCTTAGGTAAACGAATTGAAAACATTAAAGATAATTTTACAAGATTTTTGGTTATTGCTAATCAAATTAATGACAGAATTATTAAAAATTTTCAGCCAAAAAATACTCTTCTTTTGCTCTCCATTTATGATAGGCCAGGTATTTTACGCGACATTTTAAGCATTTTCGCTAATAAAAATATTAATCTTTCAGCTATTCATTCAATTCCTTCTTATTCTCTTGCTTGGGATTATTTCTTTTTTCTTGAAGTTGAAAAACAATATTTTTCAAAAGAAATAAAGGAGTGTTTAAGGGAACTGGAAAAATATTGTCCATATATTAAACCAATAGGCAGTGCTTAAAGTAAGTGTGTATATTTTTAATGTTCAAATGCAAAGAGCAAAATTTAATACAAAAAAATATTTTACAAAAAATTTTTTGAAAACAGAAAATTTTGGAGAGGAAATAGCAAAAAAAATTTTAAAAAATTTTTTGCCGCAAACTGTTGTCATTGGTTTAGTCGGCGATTTGGGTAGCGGTAAAACGACTTTTTTAAAGGGCTTTGCCAAGGGATTGGGAGTAAAAGAGAAAATTCTTAGTCCGACTTTTGTTATTTTAAAAAGATTCAAAATTGTAAAATGCAAACATAAAAATTTTTATCATCTTGATTGTTATCGCATTGAAAAAGAAAAAGAAATTTTAGAATTAGGATTTAAGGAAATTATTTCTGATCCGCAAAATATTGTTTGCATTGAATGGGCAGACAAGATTAAAAATATGTTGCCACCAGATACCTTGTTTTTACATTTTGAATTTATTAATGAAAATACAAGAAAAATAGTCGTAAATCGTGAATTGTGAAAATAGTTATATGACAAAAGATTATTCAAAACTTGGAAAAGATGACTTGCTAAAAGTCATTGAAAAACTTGAATCCCGTAAAAAATACGGGCTGATTTGGGATGAGGAAAAAACCAAAGAGCAGTTTGAAAAAGAATCGGAAAACGCCTTGCCGGTTTTGAAAGAAGTTAAAGGCAAAGAAATCAAAACCGATGGGAGCAAGCCGACCAATATTTTGATTGAGGGCGACAATTATCACGCATT
>JBDRFY010000056.1:0-26212 GCA_043818275.1 bacterium
ATACATTGTTACAAAGAGAAAGGTTTAAGCGTAAAAAGATAAATCTTTTATCAGGAAAATTAAAAACGGAAGTATATAAAAAGACAAAACTTCACTTTTTTGGTATTTAATATATCTTTAAGTTTTAATAATTAAGGCTTGTTTGGTTATTTCTTATTATTTTTTTAACAAGAATCAAGGAAAAGAAAACAGTGAATCTTTCTGATGTTATCGATGCGCTTGTCGAAGAGCGCGGTTTAGATAAAGAGCAAATTGCGACAATTGTATGCGAAGGAATGCGCGCGGCTTATTCCAAAAAATATCCAGAATTAAATTTTGTGGTTATTTATAATAAAAAAAGCGGGCAAGTTGAAGTTTTTACAGAAAAAACAGTTGTTTCATCTGCTCAGGACAAAGAAAAAGAAATTTCGTTAAAGAAGGCAAAGGTTATAAACCCCAAAGCCAAAATAGGTTCAGTTTTACCCGTTCCTTTTGAACAGGCAATAGGCAGAATTGAAATTTTGGTGGCCAAACAGGTTATTGCAAATAAGATACGTGAATTAGAACAATCAGTTGTTTATGAAGAGTATAAAGATCAGTTGGGTGACATTATTAGTGGCGTTCTTCATAAGAAAGAGCGTGGTGGTTTTGTTATAAAAATTAATGACGTTATGGCTTTACTGCCAAAAGAAGGTTTGATACCAGGTGAAAATTTAGTTATAGGTCATCCTGTAAAGGTTTTATTGAAAGAAGTTCTTTCTGTTGGCCGTGGTGATTTTCAATTGATTTTGGATAGGGCTTCTGCTGATTTTGTACGTAAATTAATAAAGCTTGAAATACCAGAGGTCTTTGAAGGTTTAGTTGAAATAAAGAAAATTGTCAGAATTCCTGGTTATAAAACTAAAGCGGTTGTTGTTTCTAAAGGGAAAGATATAGATCCCGTTGGAACTTGTATTGGAGTTGGTGGTGCAAGAATAAAACCTATACTAAAAGAATTAGATAAAGAAAAAATTGATTTAATTGAATGGACTGATGTAACAGAAGATTTGGTCAAGCGAAGTTTAAAACCCGCTGAAATTGATCGGGTTGTTTTGTCTGATGATAAAAAATCTGCGACTGTCTGGTTAAGTCAGGACCAACGTTCTTTTGCGATTGGTAAAATGGGACAAAATATTTTACTTGCTTCAAAGCTTGTAGGGCTTGATTTACAATTACAAGATGTTTCTTCAAATGGGGAAAATGAGTCTGAAAAATTAACCGAAGATAATCGTTTAGATAATTAAAATTATTGCTTGGTAGTTTAAATTATTTTGGAGAGAACATGCGTGTACATGAATATGCAAAAAAAATTAAAATTTCTAGCAAAGATCTTTTAAATAAACTAGCAAGCGGAGGATTTGATGTTGCCAGTCATATGTCAGTTCTTTCTTCTGAGGCTGAAGAATATTTAAATAAAGAATTCAATAAAGCTAAAAATGTTGTTTCTACAAAATCTACAGAACTTCAAAAAAAGGGCACAAAAATAATTGATTCAAAAAAAGTAATTGAAAAACAAGTTCCCAAAAAAGAAATTATTCTTGAGGAATTGGAGGATGAAGAGGTGTTGAAAACTCCAGTTTCTTCTAAAATTATTCCCCTAAAAAGAGAAAAAATTTTTTCTCCAAAAACGCCTACGGTTTTATCTAAAAATAAATTTGAAAAAAATAGATTTAACGAAAAAGTATTACCAAGAGTTGTCACAGAAATAAATATTAAAGGTTCTTTATCATTAAATGAAGTAGCTAATTTAATGAATAAATCGGCTGGAGATTTAATTTATGTTCTTTTAAAAAAAGGAATAGTTTGTAACATAAATTCAATTTTGTCTGAAGATACGATTAAAATTCTGGCCCAGGAGTTTAATATTACGGTTGTTACTCCTCAGGAAAAAGATTTTATTGCTGAAATTGAGAAAAGATTTGAAAAAAATAAAACGGGACAAATTCGTTGGCCAATTGTCGTTGTCATGGGACATGTTGATCATGGTAAAACCACGCTATTGGATTTTTTGAGAAAGAAGAATGTTGCGGCAAAAGAAAAGGGTGGTATAACCCAACACCTGGGAGCTTACGAGGTTGATAGCACTCATGGGAAAATGGTTTTTTTAGATACCCCTGGTCACGAAGCTTTTTCTTATATGCGGCAAAAAGGCGCAAGAATTACAGATATAGCAATTTTAGTAGTGGCTGCGGATGATGGAGTTAAACCTCAAACTATTGAGGCTATAAAACACGCCAAAGAAGCAGGCGTTCCTATTATTGTAGCGATTAATAAAATTGATAAGCCTGGAGCTAAATCCGGAATTGAGTCGATTAAAAGACAATTGGCGCAGCATGATTTAGTAACAGAAGATTGGGGAGGGCAAACAATTTGTGTTCCAATTTCTGCTAAAACAGGTGAAGGGGTGGAAGAGTTATTAGAAATGATTACGTTGCAATCTGAAATTATGGAGTTAAAGGCCGAATCTGATTTGCCGGCGCGCGCATTTATTTTGGAATCAAAAATGGAAAAAGGGTTTGGTCCGGTTGCTACAGTAATTGTTGTGCAGGGAACTTTGCGACAAGGTGATTTTTTTATTTGTGGTAGTGGAAGTGGGACAGGTAAAATTCGTTTATTGGTAGATAGTTTTGGTAAAAAAATAACTCAGGCTGGTCCATCGACTCCTGTTAAAATTGTTGGATTTGACAGTTTTGTGTCTCTTGGTGACTGGTTACAGGTTATAGACAGGCAGGAATATTTAAAAGCTAAATCATCTGGAATTTCAAAAGGAAAAATTCAGGATTCTTCGTTAGATGTCTCAGAAGTTTCATTAACAGAACAAGGCCCTTTGGTTGGTAAATGTTTAAATATAATTATAAAAACGGATACTCAAGGTTCAAGGGAAGCTATTGTTAATAGTTTGGCAAAGTTATCCAAGCAAAAAAAAGATATGCATTATCCAATCCGGATAATTTCTACCGGTATCGGTGATATCACAGAGGGGGATATTCTCTCTGCCGCTGATACACATTCTTTAATTCTTGGTCTTCATGTAAAACCTGAAAAAAATGCTTTTATTTTGGCTAAAGAAAAAAATATAGATTTAAAAATTTTTGATGTTATTTATCACATGATAGAAGAACTTGAAAAACTTTTACTAAGCAAAAAAGAAGCTGTTATTACATGGAAAAAAACAGGTGAACTTGAAGTACGAAAAGTTTTTGATATAAAAAAAGTTGGTGTAATTGCTGGTTGTTATGTTAGAGATGGCATTATTACCCGAAATAGCAAGGTTGAATGTATTCGTTACGGTAAAAAGATGGGTGAAGGCAAAATAACCAGTTTGCAGAAAGAAAAAAAGACGGTAAAAGAGGTTCACTCCGGACATGAATGTGGATTTGTTTCTGAAAGTTTTCATGATTGGCAGGTAGGGGATACTGTTAATGTTTATACTGCGATAAAAGAAATCCAAGGTGAAGCTTAAGCAAAAAATTTCTTTTTATTTTACAAGCTTCTGGAATCGATCAGATAAAGTTTCAAATTTATCTTTTTTGGAAAAAACTCTTTTTATTTTTCTTATTTTTATAGAAAAAATATATATTGTTTGTTTTAAAACGGTTTCTTTTTTTAAAAAAAAATTGGGGAATAAAAGAGTTCCTTTTAAGGTTATTTCTGTTGGAAATCTTTCTGTTGGCGGAACAGGAAAATCCGTTTTTATTCAATTTCTTGCTAAAAACTTAAAACAATCATGTGCTGTTATAACCAGAGGTTATGGGGCAACATTTGAAAAAAAATCAAACAGCACAATTGTGGAAAACGGTGAAGAAACTTTTTTTACTGCAAAAGAGGTTGGTGATGAACCTTATATGCTTGCGAAAAATTTAAAAATTCCTGTTGTTGTTGGAAAAAACAGATTCAATTCTGCAAAATTATTGCAACTTAATTTTAGTTTTATTTCTACAATATTACTTGATGATGCGTATCAAAATTATTCGTTAAAAAAAGATTTTGAAATTTTACTTTTGGATGCAAGAAAACCTTTTGGAAATAATCATTGTCTGCCTGCGGGCATTTTAAGAGAAAAAGATATTTCTCGCGCGGATGTTATTATTTTTACTCATGCAGATAAAATTAAAGATATAAATAATTTATCAAAAATTTCAGATAAACCGATATTTTTTGGAAGACATAAAACTTCTAAAATTTTACTTTTGGGCGATAAAGAAATTGATTCTGTAAAACTTAAAGATAATAAATTTTTAGTTTTTGCCGGAATTGGAAAATTTAATTATTTTATTGAATCGATAAAAAAATTAAATTTAAATGTTGTAAAAAAAATTGAGTATCCAGATCACCATCATTTTTCACAACAAGATCTACGAAATATTTTAGATGTTTTTAAACAAAGTTATTGTGATTGCATCATAACTACAAGTAAAGATTGGGTTAAAATTTTACCGCTATTAAAAAGTATTAAGGATTGGCAAAGGTTGCCAATTTATGTTTTAGAAGTAGAATTTGAATTCTTAAATAATAAAGAAAAGATTAAATTTTTAAATTTGATTGAAACGATTTTTATAGAAGGGGGCGGGAAAAAATAAAAGGAGATGGAATAATGTTTTTTATTTTATTTCGTCATGTGGTTGCTTTTCTTTTTTCTTTCTCTTTTATCATTTACCTGGTTCCAATGGTCATAAAAACGGCTAAAAAGTTTGGAATAGTTGATGTTCCTGATGGTAAATTGAAAACTCATCAACGATCGACTCCTTATCTTGGGGGTCTAGCTATTTATCTTTCTTTTATTGCAACAATGATGCTTACTTATCCTGTTGTAAATAATATTTTATGGCTTTTTTTAGGCATTACTTTATTAATGTTTATTGGTCTTGTTGATGATTTTCATGTATTAAGCCCGAAGCAAAAATTTTTGGGACAATTTATTGCTGTTATTGGTTTTTTGAAAAGTGGTTATTCATTAAAAACAATATTTTTTAATGACTGGGTTAATATTTTTATTTCTGCTTTTTGGCTGCTTACTGTGATTAACGCGTTTAATTTAATTGATGTTATGGATGGACTTGCAACAACAATTGCGATTATGAGTTCTCTAACCTTTTTTATTATCGCAATTGTATTGCAGGAATATTTTTTGAGTTTGTTATTAATTATTTTTCTTGGCGCGTTACTTGGTTTTTTATATTTTAATAAATCGCCAGCCAAAATTTATTTGGGTGATGCAGGTTCTTTATTAATTGGAGGCTTTTTAGCTGCTGTTCCACTACTTTTCCCATGGAGTTCTGTTGATTGGCAAGCTTATTACACTCCAGTTGTTATTTTGGCTATTCCGTTATTGGAAGTAGGTTTTTTGGTGTTAATCAGAACGTATAAAAGGTTGCCATTTTATAACGGAAGCCCTCATCATTTTTGTATTTATTTAAAAAATAAAGGATGGAATATTACAAAAATTTTACTTTTTACCATTTTTGCTTCAATAATTTTATCAACAATTGCATTACTATTTTTATTTAATGTAATATCTTTTTTGTTATTATTTATTTTGTGTTTCATCTTTTTACTTTTTTGGATTTTTATTATTTATATTTAACGGGGGCTTAAATGCTTGGTTTTTTGTATTTATTTTTAGGTGGCGGCATTGGAACTGTTTGCAGATATTTTGTTTATGTTCTGACAAGTAACAGCGGAATTACTATTCTGGGAACTTTGATTATAAATTTAATTGGATCTTTTTTAGTTGGTTTTTTCTATTCTTTTTTTAATCAATTCAAATTTTCTACCGATGTGAAAAATGGTGTCATTCTTGGATTAATTGGTGGGTTTTCTACTCTTGCAGCTCTTAATTTGGAAGGTTTTTTATTTCTACAAAAAGGCAAATTTTTAATTCCTTTTTTCTATATCACAGCAACAATAATTTTTGGACTTTTATTGGTTTATCTAGGCATGTTATTTTTCGATTTTTTGGTCAAATTTGTTAAATAATTACTCAGCCCATTTTTTTAGCAACGTTAATTCTTCTTTGTATTCTTTTAAATCTGAATCGGTTGGTGTTTCTAAAATTTTTGGCACTTTTTTAAATCTTTTATCTTTCATTAAAAGTTGAAACGATAGTTTTGGAATTTTGCCGTTGCCAATATTTGCATGTCGATCTTTTCTGGATCCAAGTTCAGTTTTTGAATCATTAAGGTGAATTGCTTTTAAATTTTTTAATCCTAAAATTTCATCAAATTCTTTGATTGTTTTTTTATAACCTTTTTCGGTTCCGATATTATATCCAGCAGAATAAACGTGGCATGTGTCAAAGCAAAAACCTATTAATTTTTTGTGTTTGCATAAATCTCGAATTTCCTTTAATTGTTCAAATTTGTATCCAAGATTTGTTCCCTGGCCTGCCATTGTTTCGAGTAAAATCATAGTGTTGCCAGATGCAGAATTTAAAACCATATCTAAATTTTTTGCGATTTTTTTTATTCCCTCTTTCTCTCCCTGGCCTGTATGTGAGCCTGGGTGTAAAACTAAATATGGAATTTCTAGTTGTTCACATCGAGATAATTCTTCTTTTAATGATGCTATTGATTTATTTTCCGTTTCTGGATTCTTTGAACAAATATTAATTAAATAAGAGGTATGCGCTACAACTTTTTCAATGGTTGAATTTTTTTGAGTTTTTTTAAAGTTTTCAATTTCTGTTTTTGTTAGTTTTTTTGCGAAATAAGATTTGTTATTTTTTGTAAAAATTTGAATTGCTGTACAGCCAATTGATTGACCAATTTCAATTGCTTTATCAAGACCTTTACTTATGGTTATGTGCGCGCCTAGTAATAATTTATTTTTAATCATAAAAAATCCTTGATTTTGTAGGTTAAATTTGTTTTTTACACCTAAGAGAGTATATAATACTAAGTTATTATGTTTGAAATGTGTATTAGCGCTTAAGTTATATTTATTTCGTTATGCTAAGTCTTATTATTATAAATAATCTGTTGAAGCTTAAGTAATTTAATTGAAAGGTTGTTTATGCCTGATTTCCAGGATGAGCAAAATAAAAAATCAAATGTTCCTCCAAATGTGAAAAGTGAGCAGCTCGCAAATTATGTAGAAAAGGTGTGGGGGCATGAAGAATGGATTGTTAACAATCTAAAATATTGCGGAAAAAAACTGGTTGTAAAAAAAGGTTATCGTATTTCCATGCATTACCACAAAATGAAAGAGGAAACTTTTTATGTTTTATCGGGAAAGATTTTAGCCGAAACAGAATTTGAAGATAAAAAAGAAAGCAGATTAATGACCCCTGGTGATGTTTTGCATGTAAAACCTTACATGTGGCACCGAATTACCGGTATTGCTGATTCTGAAGTTATAGAATTTTCAACTTTCCATATGGATGAAGATTCTTATCGTAAAACAAAAAGTGAAGCAGTTGATCTTAAGGAACTTGGTTTTTGATGCGTTACTTTTTTATATTTGTTGTATTTATTGCGTTTATATCCGGATCTGCTTTATTTTTAATCAATCGGGAATTAATTGTTGTTAAATGGAATGGCGATTTTTTTAATCAACATGAAGAAGTTGACGAGACCAAAAAAAATTTAATTTTGAGAAAAAATTTGAATTTGTATTATTGGCAGGATGAAAAATTTAATATTGAGATAATTAATACAGTCTGGTTTTCACAAAAATCAGAGAACATCAAACATATCGTAAATCAATGGCTTTCTTTTTTACATGATGAAAGAATAATTGATAAAAAAATCTATCTTGAATCCGCGAGTTTGACAGAAACTGAACAGGAGGTTTATTTATCTTTTGATCAAATACCCCTTTTGCGGGACTGGTCTATTTTTAATAAACTTTGTTTTATTCAGTCCTTGTTAAAAACGATTAATAAATCTGGCATTGGTATTCAAAAAGTTTTTTTTCTGGTTGATCATCAAGTTATGGAAGATGATCATTTGGATTTTTCAGCTTTTTGGTCGATAGATGGTTTTTTGGGAGAAATGTGATGATGCGATTTTTTAAATATTTTGTGTTTTTAGTTGTTTTAACTGTAAATGCAACAAGTGACTTTGTTGTTGTATCTCAAAACGTTGATTCCGAATTAAAAGGAAAATTAACAACCTCTTTTATTTTGTCTGCAATAAGTAATGTTTGTCATGAGGTTGCAAAAATTTCAGCAGCTGAGGACCAAAAAGAAAAACTTGAAGGAACTTTAAATATTGTTGCCACAGCTTTGGAAGTTGCCGCACAGGCTGCTTCAAAAGAAGAGAAAAAAGAAACAAAAAATGTCGATATTGATATCAAAAAAGCAATAACATTTTTACTGGAATTATTTATTTTGATAGATAAAAATAACGAACAAATTGAATTTATAACAGATAAGCAAACAATTCAGGAAATTAAAGATGCTATTTTGGTTTTAAATGAATGGTTGGAGAAAAATAATTAAAAATGGAAAATAACAAAAAGAATGTTTATTTCTTTGACCAGCGTGGAAAACTTGTTGAAGAAAAAATCGAATGGAAGTTATTTTTAAATTTTATTTATAAAAATAAAATAGGTCTTTTTTTTAGAAAAATTTTAAATAAATCGTTTGCAAGTAAAATTTTTGGTTTTTTTCAAAACAGATTTTTTAGTAAATACAGAATCAAGTCTTTTATAAAAAAATATAATATTGATGAATCTGAATTTGAAAAAAATATAAATGAAATTAAAAGTTTTAATGATTTCTTCACAAGAAAACTCAAACCAGGATCCCGGCAGATAGACAAAAATAATTTTTCTAGCGTGATTTCACCAGCTGATAGTAAAATTTTCGTTATTCCCCAAATTTATTCGAATTTGAAATTTAATGTTAAAAACTGTCAGTTTGATCTGAAAAAATTTCTTGGTGATAAGAAATTGGCTCAAAACTATGAAAATGGGTCAATGTTAATTTTCAGACTTGCTCCGTATGATTATCATCGATATCATTTCCCCATTGATTGTTTTGTGGAAAAAGCAAAATTAATAAATGGTTTGTATGATTCGGTAAATCCATTGGTTTTTAGCGATGATGTTAAACCATTAACTGAAAATGAACGGAAACTTATAATTTTAACCCCCCTTCGCCAAGGCTTCCCGCTTCGCCAAAGCTTCGCAGGACATGTCGGAGGGCAAGAAAGTGAAAAATTCGCTGACGTTTTAATGGTTGTTATTGGTGCAATGATGGTTGGAAAGATTAAATTGACATATAAACCTGATGAAAAATATAAAAAGGGTGATGAGTGTGGTTATTTTGAATTTGGCGCATCTTCGATTGCATTATTATTTAAAAAAAATGAAATAAAAATAAACGATGTTTTTATAAAAAATTCCGCAAAAGGGTTTGAAACAGAAATTAAAATGGGGCAAGTTGTGGGCAGCTTTTTTGAAAATATAAAAAAAGTTAGAGATCCTGAATCAAGTTCAGGATGACAAAATAGAGAATCTTAATTTTTCTTTGTTATCCTGAACTTGATTCAGGATCTCTGGTTTTAATAATTTTTCATATTAATTTAAAGGGTAGTTATGGAAATTTATCCATCTTTAATTTCTTCAGATTTATTAAATTTGCAAAAAACAATAAATATTCTGCAACCAGTTGTTGATGGTTTTCACATTGATGTTATGGATGATCATTTTGTTCCAAATCTAACCTGGGGTCCAGCGTTTGTTGATGCAATTGTTGGTGCAACTGAAAAACCATTACATGTACACATAATGGTTGATAACCCTACAATATGGACAAAAAGAATAAAATTATTACGAGATCGTGACACTTTAATTTTTCATTATGAAGCAATTGATTGTAAAAAAATTCCAAAACTTATTGAAGAAATTAAAAATCAAAATGTAAATGTTGGTATTGCAATAAATCCAAAAACTGATATTAATGTTGTTTTTGATTTTTTACCTGATTTAAATAATGTTTTAATTATGTCTGTTAATCCAGGTTTTTCAGGGCAACGATTTATGCCGCAAGTTATGGATAAAATAACTCCGTTATTTGAATATAGAGAAAAAAATAATTTTAATTTTAAAATTAGTATGGATGGAGGAATTGGTCAGAGTAATATTAAAAATCTGGTTGATTTGGGCGTGGATCAGTTTGGAATTGCTTGCGCAATTTTTTCACAAAAAGATTGGATTGCAGCAGTTGAAAATTTGAAAGTTTAAAAATGAAATATTTGATTTTTAGTTTTTTAGTAATTTCTATATTTAGTATTTCTAATTTGCGCGCAAATAACATTCTAACTTTTCGTTTACATGATTCTGAAGCCAAATTACCAGATGATGTTTGTTTTGTTCAGGAAAAAGATAATTGTATTGTTAAGTATGAATATAAAAAAATTAAAACTACTATTATTTCCAAAGAAGAAGTTGGGTTTATTAATTTTTTAGATGAAAAGATTAATAAATTTTTAGGATATATTTTGGGTATTAAAAAAGGTGAGTTTAATTTGGTTGATGGGGAATTTGATTAAAGGTGTGAAATAGTTAAGAGTTATTGTGTTGATTTTTTCACGAAGAGATTGTATGAAAAATGTTAAGGGATGGGGAGAGTTAGCTGAGGTATTTTTTGGGGGGTGTATTATTTTTTTTATTTTTTTATATTTCGAATTTAAATGCAAGAAAAAGAATAAATATTTATTGGGAAAATAATGATGCTGGTATTCCAGAAAATATTTGTATTATTAAAAAAGAAAAAGGTTTGATTTTTAAGTACATATATAAAAAAGAGGTCATGGCTAAAGTGCAATTATATGAGCAATATTTAGAAAAATCAGATTTAAATATATATTTGAATTTGCCTTCAGATAAATAATTTTTATTTTAAAAAATAAATATGATTTAAACGGACAATGTTTAAAATATTGAAAGGTTTTTTGTGTCAGAAGGTGCTAGTGTTTCAAAATTAAGAGTAGGTGTTTTTTTTGGCGGAAAGGGAATAGAGAGAGAAGTTTCTTTTAATTCTGGCAGAACGATTTGTGATCACATAAATGAATTTGAGTATGACACAGTTCCTATTTTTCAGCGATTTGATGGAGAGCTTTTTATTTTGCCATGGCATTTTATGCACAGAGGTAAAATTTCTGATTTTATTAACAGGTTAGAAACAGAGGCAAAAAAAATATCCTGGGATGAGCTTAAAAATTTAATTGATTTTATGTACATTGCAACTCATGGAAGATTTGGTGAGGATGGGACAGTACAGGGATTTCTTGAAATTTTAGGAATTCCGTATCTTGGGGCAAAAGTTTTTGGCAGTTCTTTGGGGATGAATAAAATAATGCAGAAAACTTTTTTTCGGACCAATGGGATAGATGTGGCAAAAGATGTTTTTTTTTCCGCTTATGAAATTAAAAACTTATCCAATGAAATAATTTTAAAAAAATTAAAAGAAAATAAAATAGATTTATCATGCGTTGTAAAACCAAATAATGAAGGTTCAAGTTTTGGTGTTGCGGTTGTTGAAAAAAAAGATGATTTATTAAATGCTATAAAAAAAACGTCAAAATGTGATAACCGATTTGAGCAGGATGTTATTGTTGAAGAAAAAATAGAAGGGATGGAATTTGTTTGTGTTTGTTTGCAGAAAATAAATAAGAATGATAGCCCTACTTCGCATAAAGCTTCCGGTTTCGTACCGCAAAATAGCGGCACTTCGCCGGACGTGTCTTCGGGCATGTCTTCGACATGGTTTGCGTTGCCGATAACACAAGTTATTCCTGAAGATGGTTCAAAATTTTATGATTACGATCAAAAATATATGCCGGGTCGGGCATCAAAAATAACTCCTGCAAACTGTAGTGCGCAAGATCAGAAAAAAATTCAGGATGTTTGTATAAAAGCAACTGAAATTTTAGATTTTTCCACGATTTCACGTATTGATGGTTTTTTAACTAAAGATGGCAAAGTAGTATTGATTGATCCGAATGCTTTAACCGGAATGGCTCCAGCAACCTTTTTATTTCATCAGGCTGCAGAAATTGGTATGAGTCATACTCAACTTATTAATTATTTAATTGAAGTTGAATTGCAAAATTACAAAAGAGGTTAAAAAATGAATAAAAAAATTAAAGTCGCTGTTTTGTTGGGGGGAAATACAAATGAACGTGAAATTTCATTAGAATCAGGACGAAATATTTGTTACAAATTAAATACGGAAAAATATGAAGTGTTACCAATTTTTGTTGATGACAAAATGGAGCTTTATAGATTAGATCAAAAATTATTAGTTCAAAATTCAACGCGTGAAATTGAAAAAAAAGTAACAGAAGAAATAAAAGTTAATTGGTCCGGCTTATCTGAAATTTGTGATTTTGTTTTTATTGCACTTCATGGAGGATTTGGTGAAAATGGGGCGGTCCAGGGAACATTAGAAATGCTTGGCCTTCCTTATAATGGTTCTGGAGTGTTAACGAGTGCAATTTGTATGGACAAAGTAAAAACGACAGATTTTTTGAGGGCTCATGGTTTTGATGTTCCTAATTCTTTTTTGATTCAAAAAAATGTTTGGCAGGAACAAAAAGATGAAAAACAAAAAGAAGATTTTTTAAAAAAATTATTAAAAGATTTTGAATTTCCTGTAATTGTAAAACCGCATGATGATGGATGCAGTTTTGGGGTTGCAAAAATTGAAAATATTTTTGAAACAATAAAACAAATTGATAATTTTTTTGTTAACTACAAAAAGGATTCAGTTTTGATCGAAGAATTAATAAAAGGGATGGAACTTACTTGCGGTGTAATTGGAAATGATAAAGTAATTGCGTTGCCTCCAAGCAAAGCCGTTGCAGCGCAAGGAATTTTATCAATCGAAGAAAAATTTCTACCAGGCGCGGGAGAAAATATTACTCCGGCCCCGTTGCCCGAAGAATCATTAAAATTTGTTCAAAAAACAATGCAAGATGTTTATTCAACTTTAAATTGCAAAGGTTACGCTCGCGTTGATTGTTTTTTTCAAAATGCGCAAGAAAGTAAAACGAAAAAAGACAGAGTTGTAATTTTAGAAATTAACAGTCTTCCCGGCATGACTCCGGCAACATGTATTTTTCATCAAGCGGCGGAAATTGGAATAAGACCGATGGAATTTGTGGATAAAATTGTTGAACTTGGTTTTGAAAATCACAAACAAGTTAAAACGGATATTAAAAATAAAATTTATGAAAAAATAAAACAAACAAATGTTTAATTTTGCGAAAAAAAAGAAGGACGTATATTTATTGCTTCAATATTAAATTGACCATTGTTGTCTGTTGTTAGTTTCATAAATGTTGGGTAGTAAGTTATTGCATGGTTCTCACATTGAATTGTTGCTGAGATTAATGTAATTATTTTTTCGGTTAAGTTTGTTACTCCTGATGTGAAATCTGGGGTGAATTCTTCGTACAAAATTGATTTTTTTGGTAATTCATGTTGATGTCCACGAATAAATTTTAAAAAGTTATTTTCTAATTGATATTCTTTAAGGACTTCGTTTAAAAATAATTCATTGTATTTAATAAATGCTGGACCACGTACTGTATTATTTTGAACAATCGGATAGCTTTCATCTGTATACAAAATATCTGCCCATAAAAAATTAATAAAAGGATTATTTAGTGTAAACTGATCAAAAAGAGGTTGTTCCAAAGTTTTTCCATAAATTTGTAGTATTTTTGGCGCATCATCAAAATCAACTAATTCTAATGGATTAAATTGTAATTTGAAATTATTTAGTACCGCTAAAAAATTTTTAGGGTTATATCTAAATTCAAAGCCTGCATGGCTTAAATGAATAAATTTTTGTTTATCTGATGTAAGGTAAACTGCGGCTGGCATTAACGCATAAGATGTTTTTAATTGATTAACAAATTGAAGATTGAATTTTTTAAATTTATTTGCTAGCTCTTTTAAAAAACCATAGTTTAAATTTATATTTATATCTTCATGATTGCCCCGAATTAAAACAACATTGTATGGATTAATTATTTTTAAAAGCATAATGGTTGTTAAAGTTTCCAGACCCATTTCCCCTCGGTCTGTATAATCTCCTAGAAATATTAAATTGGCATTATGCAATTTTAAATTTGTATCTAATACAGAAGTAGTTTTATCAATAAATAAATGTTTTTCTCTTTTAATTATATAATTTAATATTTCAAAGAGATCATTAAAATTTCCGTGTAGATCTCCAATTACATAAGTTTTTTCTAAGTTATTTGTGAATAATGCGCAAGTATGAAATGTTTTATCGATTTGTTTAATTGGTCGTGAAATTATTATCCCTTTTAAAGGGATAATAATTTCATTTGTTCTTTGTTTTATAGGCCAATATTTTTGTTTAGTGAAAATTTTTGAGCATGTAGTATTAAATTTAGTAATTATTTCTATGAAAGTTTCTTCACGGATCTTTTTTTCGTTTAATTGATCACGCCACTCATAAAAATTTAAGTTTTTTAAATTTTCTATATCTATGTCGAAGGAATTTAGTTTTGTTTGGTGGGACAACAAAATTAAAAAAAGAGATAAAAAAAGGATATTTAATTTTTTTGTTTTTTTCATAATTAAAAAATTTTCTAGTTTAAAAAAGATTTTTTGTATAAAAACAACTGATCTTATTATAAAAACTATATTTTTATCGTCAAAAAGTTTCAGTCTTAAAGTTTACTTCCAGATAAAAAAGACAATGCGGATCTTATTAATTTATCCAATGGGTAATTTTGATCAGAATATTTTTCTGTTAAATACATCATCGCTTTTGAAATTTCCGGTTTTGAATAATTTAATGAGACTAAAACATCATTAATATTTTGCCAGTGTGTAAAATCTTGTTGTTGTTCACTTAGATTTATTTGACCGGAAGAAAGAAGTTTTGAAATTTTATGCTTTAATTGCACAATAATTTGTTCTGCTTTTTTTTCACCAATTCCGCTAATTGAGCTTAAAGCATCTTCATTCTGCGTTGTTATAACTTCTATAAATCTCCCCGGACTCATTTGCGATAAAATACTAAGCGCAATACTTGGACCAATTTTTGGGCAATCAATTATCATTAAGAATATTTGTCTTTCTGTTTCATCCTTAAAACCATAAAAACTTGGTCCTTTTTCCTGATTCCAGTGCATATACGTATATATTTTTTCTTCTTTGTCTTTTGAAAAATTTTTTGTATTTGGAACATGTAACTGAAAACCCATTCCATTTGTAACGATAGTTAAATTTTTTTCACCGATATTTTCAATTTTGCCTATTAAATAATTAATCATTTTTTTCTCCTTTTTATTATGGCTATTTGAATTAAAATGGTCTAATGTGTCAGTTTTTTGAAGCTTTTGTGTTTTTAATTAATTAATTTATATTTACAGCTATATTTTAATTAGTTTTTTATGGTTGTTCCATTAATTAATAATAATTGAACTAATGATAATAGTTTTGGGGTTGGGGTTTTATAATTATGAAATTCTTTAATTACATCTTAATTTTAGTTTTATCATTTTTATGTTTAAAAAATTCTTTTTCTGGTGTTATTGAAAATCAAACTTCAACAGCGAATTTTTCTATAGCCGCGCCTTGGTCAAAATCATCAGATTATACCTCATATCATGAATCGGGACATTTTTTATTTGCCTCCTTATTGAATAACAAGAGAATTGAAAGTGAAATAGTCGAAGAATTTTCTTTTTTTGTATTTTCAGATTTTACAGGTTCTACAAGCACCTATTTTCCAAATGATTTTTCAATAACTTTGGAACAAGAATTGGACCGAATTTGTTTTTATTTAGCCGGGGGTATCGCAACAGAAATTATTTACGGATCTAAAAATGGTGTTTCTGATGATGAGGCGCAAGTTGAAAAACATATTAAAAATTTGCTTGAGAAATATAAGAACGATTCCGTTCCTTTAAATAAAATTAAAGATTATTTTGGTTTATCCATTTTTACAAAAGAAGATTTTAATTTTAAGTGTTTAAAAGGTGAGTGTTATAAAAAAACCGAAAAAATTATTTCTGAAAATATAGAATTATTGAAACTTATCGCAAATAAATTAGAAGACAAAAGGAAATTGGATTATGAAGAGATGGAAAAATTGATTTGTGATTTTGAAAGTATTGAGATTTAAATATTTAGTATTAAATGGGGGTTGACATGTTCAAACTTAAAAATAAATTTTTAATAATTATATCTTTTTTAATATTCTCTAATGTTTTTTCGCTTAGTGTTTTACAACGTTTAACTAATACTTTTCAGGGACCGGCTTTATATATTGTGCAAAATCAAAAAGAGGTGAAAAAAGGTATTAAGGAACCTTTTTATTGGATTACAACCAATTCTAGCGATAGTTTGGATTCGGCTGTTTGTCATGAAGTTTCTCATACTCTGGTTGGATATAAATTGGGATTTAGAATAACAAACGCTTCTGTCTACAAAGACTCTCTTCTTCGCTACGCTTACGTTGGTAAAACCGAATTTGAATTAGGTGGCGAAGAATTTAAAAATAAAACAGAAATTGATCAGGACGTTTTAAATCAATTAAGCGATGAAGTTTTAAAAAATTTGATTTGTATGGCTTTAGCTGGTGGCTTAGGAACAGAAATTATTTATGGTCAGGATTATGGTATGTCAGGTGATGATGGAGTGATAGATATCATTGGAGCAGAATTAATTAAAAGAGAAAATAATTCATTATTGGATAAAGTTTTATTAGCCACTAAAGATTTATCATTTATTTCCAAGAATGATTTTAAAGCTAAAGTAAAAGAGATTAAAAAAGAATGTTACGAAAAAACAAAGACTTTACTTATTGAAAATAGAGATACCCTTGAGAAATTAAGCAAACGATTAAAAAATAGTTCGGATAAAATTTTGAATGAAGATCAGATTAAAGAAATAATTGGATAAAAAGTTTAAGGCCCCAAATTTATTGGGGCCTTTTTTTTAAACTGTGAAGTTTCTTTTTTGATTAGGATTGTTTTTATCTACAAGCTTTAAATTTAATTGATATAAATCAACATTTTTATTAACAAACATTAACTTATTAATTTTACTCTTTGATTTTATTTTTATTTCTTCATGTGGATAAATAGCCTTTAAATCAAAATCATGGTTTAAATCTTTGTTATAGTCTTTTGATTTTATTCCATCAACCGCGGCTCCAATAAAAAGCGGCCAGAAAAATAATCCGCCAGCGCACCAGGCCGCGACTCTTAAAGAAGTATTGCGATGGAGGTTTTTAGCTACTTGGCTAGGTTCTTCTATTTGTATGTTCATATCATCTGAATAAATAGAATAATTTTGATCAGTTTTATTTTTAATACTTAAAAGAATAGGTTTATAACCTTTTTGTGATAATTTTTGACTGGCACTTTTGCCAAAAATTTCTCTTGATTCTTTTTCGTTTAGAATTTTTTTATGAACCGTTATGCCTTCTATATTTTGCTTTTGCCCATTAATTTTTGGCAAAGGTTTTGAATGGTATTTTGCGCAACTAGCCAATAAAACAAGCAATAAAACGGGCAATATTCTTTTTGATATTTGTTTCCTAATTTTCATGAAAATTCCCCCCAAAAAAAGCTTTTAGAATTAGATGTTAAAAAACTTATTTCAACTATAAAATAAATCTACAAAAAGAATTTTTATTTGTAAAAAGCCTTTTGATTAGAGATCGAATAAAATTTCATCTGTTAAATCATTTGAATTAACTAATTTAAGTGAAAATATGCCAAAATATCCTTTTTTTAGGTGTAAAAATAAGTTTAATTAAATTTTTCTTAGGGGGAATTATTATTTTTTGCATTAGATTTATCGTTTGTGTTTTGAAATTTTGTTTCACTTTGAAATTATAATTTTTACTTTTATCCTTTATTTTTACAGGGTTATCACTTTTTATATTTATTCATATAGTTTATTATTTTCTTTTTTGCCCCTATTTCGGGATATCCCCAAGGGAAATAAAAGTATCTCCATTTTTTGTTTGGTGAAAATTTAGAATCTAGAAAATATTTAATTTTTTCTGGAAAATTTTTAGGTTTTGTTTTTAGTATTTCATTAATGTGCGGTGTATACTGTTTTATTCTTAAACTTGGGGTTCCACCAAGTCTAAATCTAAAAATAATTTTATTTATTTTGTTCCATGGAATAAATGTGCTTTTTTTTAATCCAATATTGCAAACCAAAGCCCCTTCAATTGCGTTGTAGATGTACATTCCTTCAGGGGTTAATTTTATAAGGGGGATATATTTTTTACCCTTGAAAGGATAATTTTTGTAGTTCATATACAAAGATATAATTTCCACACATATAAAAATAACATACATAAGAAAAAGAACTGTAAGAATTGGTATAGAAAATTCAAATAAAAATATAGGTACTATTACAAATAAAATTATTCCTATGATAATAACGAATAGAAAGTCAAAAAAATATGTTTTATTTGAGTATATTTTCATTGAATGTATTATTTCTTCTTCTTCTCTCATTACGTTATCCTTTTTTTTATCTAGAAATTTATTTCAGATGTTTTTCGTATAATTTTTGAATAATAACAGGATTTCCTTTGCCCTTTGTTTCTTTCATTGCAAGACCGACAAAAAATTTAATTAATCTATCGTTTCCTGAGAGATATTTTGCTTTTTGGTCAGGGTTGTCATTGATAATTTTAAGAACAATTTTTTCCAATTCTTTTTCATCGCTAACTTGTTCCAAGCCTTTTTCTTTAATTATCTCAATAGGTGATTTTCCTGTTTTTGCCATTGTTTCGAAAACTTCTTGTGCAATTTTTGTATTAATAGAACCATTATCAATTTCCTGAATTAATTGAGCAAAATTTTGTGGCGTGATTTTAGCTTCTTCAAGTGTAATCTTTTGTGCCTTTAAATAGCCAAGAACATCTCTTAAAAGCCAATTACAAATTTGTTTTGGTAAATTTATAATTTTTACTGTTTGCTCAAAAAAAACGGCAAGTTTTACATCTTCAGACATAATTGATGCTTCATCATATGATAAAGAATAATTTTTTTGAAAGCGGTTAATTTTTTCATGTGGAAGTTCCGGAATTTGTTTTTTTATTTCATTTATCCATTTTTGATCAACATCAATTACTGGCATATCTGGATCGGTAAAATATCGATAATCTTGCGCTTCTTCTTTTGAACGCATAAAAACGGTTTTGTGTTCTTTTGTGTCCCAGGTTCTTGTTTCCTGTTTTATTTTTTCATTGTTTTGTAGTTTTTTAATTTGGCGTTCAATTTCGTATTCAATAGCATGAGCAACAAATTTAAATGAATTAACATTTTTAATTTCAACTTTTGTTCCCAGTTTTGTTTCATTTTTTTTTCGGACTGAAACATTTACATCTGCGCGAAAAGAACCCTCATCCATATTTGCATCACTTATATCCAGATATCTTAAGATAGAGTGCAAACGAATTAAGTATTTTCTTGCTTCATCTGCTGAGTTCATGTCAGGTTTACTGACAATTTCGAGTAATGGTGTACCACTTCTGTTTAAATCAATTAAACTTTTATTGTTTTTTCCATGAATCATTTTTCCAGCATCTTCTTCCATGTGAATTCGTTCCAGATGTATTTTTTTTGTTTTATTATCATCAATTTCTATTGGAATAAAACCATCACGACAAATTGGATTTTCTCCTTGTGTAATCTGATAATTTTTAGGTGTGTCCGGATAAATATAATGTTTTCTTGCAAAATCTGATTCGGGTTGAATTTTACAATTTGTCGCAAGGCCTAACATGATTGCAAAATCCACAACTTTTTTATTTAAAACTGGAAGTGTTCCTGGGTGTCCCGCGCATATAACGCAAATATTTGTATTTGGTTTGTCTCCAAATTTATTTGAACAAGAACAATAAATTTTTGATTTTGTTTTTAATTGTGTGTGAACTTCTATTCCAATAACCGCTTTGTAATCAGGAAATTTTTCTAACATTTAAAATTCTTTCATAATATAGATCCTGAAACTTCTCGACAATCCCGCTATTTGCGGGACGAAGTTCAGGATGACAAATAGGTTTAAATTTTTTTATGGTTGTAATTATTCAACATAAATTTTTGATTGTTTATCAGTCAGTGATGCATCACTTTCTAAAATAATTTTTGCGTTTAATTCTTTTTCTAATTCTAAAATTGATGTGTATTCATTATGAATTAAATAATTAAATATTTTTGGTGATATTGCCAGGTCTATGGTTCCCTTGTAATTATTTCTGAGGCAATCTTCTTTAAAGTCTTTTAATATTTCATATGTGTTGGTTGTATCTGATTTTACAAAACCATAGGAATGACAATTTGGGCAAACTGTTGTTAGTTGCTGAATAAGCGTTTTTCCGGATCTTTTTCTTGTCATTTGAACAAGACCAAATTCAGAAATTTTTAAAATAACTGATTGATATTTATCTCTTTCTTTGAGCATTTTTTCTAAATGTCTGGATAATTTTTGTTTATTTGTGTGGCTTGCCATATCAATAAAATCTATAACAATTAATCCACCAATATTTCTTAATCTTAATTGTCTTACTATTTCTTCAGCTGCTTCCAGATTTGTTTGTAAAATTGTTTCTTCCATTGAACCCTGACCTGTAAATTTACCGGTGTTTACGTCAATTACGGTCATTGCTTCTGTTGTTTCAATAATCAAAGAACCGCCAGATCTTAATGGAACTTTTTTTTCTAACGTTGCTTCAATTTGTTCATCAATTTTATATTTATCAAAAAGAGAAGGGAAATTGTCATGATATTTAATTTTTGAGATAAGTTCAGGGGTATAATATTTTACAAATCTTATTATTGCTGCCTGATCTTGTTTATTATCTGTTATTACTTCAGTAATATCTTCATCCAAATGTTCTCTGATAACCCGAATTGTTACAGGTAAATCTTCGTAAATTTTCTCGCCAATTTGTGCTTTTTTATATTTTTTTAAAATGGCTTTCCATGTAGATATTAAAAAGCCGAGATCTTTTTTTATGTCTTTTGCACTTCTGCCTTCAGCAGTAGTTCTAATTATAGCACCCATATGAATTGGTAAATTTGTTGTTAAAATTTCTTTTAAACGCGTTCTTTCTTCCCGGTCTTCAATTTTTTTTGAAACACCAATTTGTGGAATATTTGGCATTAAAACTACAAATTTTCCTGGTAACGTAAAACAGGTTGTCAGCTTGGCTCCTTTTTCATAAACTGGTTCTTTTAAAACCTGAATAAGAATACTTTCACCTTCTCTTACTATTTTTTCTATTGAGATTGCTTTTTTTAATTTTTTATCAATTGCTTCCTGTTCTTTTGTTTCATCTATTTGTAGTGATTCGGCTGTTTTTTCAATAGCTAATGCCCGATCAATTTCTGTTATATGCAAGAAACCTGATTTGGTTTGTCCGATGTCAACAAAAGCGGTTTGAATACCTGGAAGAACTTTAGAAACTTTTCCCTTAAAAAAAGAACGTTCAAGTTCTTCTTTTAAATTGGATTCGAAATAAATATCTCGTAATTTATCATTTTGTAATATAGCAACCCTTGTTTGCCAGGGTTCTTTGTTTATTAAAATTTTTTTCAATTTTGTCCCCACTAAAAACTTTTTAAATTTTTCCTTTTTCCTTGTACTTATAGTCAAGATTATGAAATAAAGTTTATTATAAACAAATTTAATCAGAATTAGTAGGAAATTACCAAGATTTGTGATAATATATTACCGTGTTCGTTAAAAAAATGTACTTTTTTGTGGATGATTTTTGGGAGTATTAACATGAAGTTTCGAAGTTTTTCTTTAAAGTCTTTTCTTCCTGTATTAATTTTATTTGCTCTTTTGTTCGTAGGTTGTGGTAAGAAAAAAGAAGATTCTTCACCAAAATTAGAAAAGGGCAAAAAAATTGCACAAATTGAGAATACAGAGTTGATGGCAGAAAGCGGAATTCCTCTTTATGACGAAGAAATAGAAGATTTTGATGATTCGATTTCCGATTTTGCTGTTGTTGAGAATGATGATTACTCAAATTTTGAAGATTTAAAACAGGAAGATTCATTTAAAATTGCTGATTTAAGCCAGGATGATATTTTTATTAAAGATGAAATGGATGATGTTGATTGGGAAGATGAGGAGTTACTTGCTCTTGAAGAAGAAACTGAAATTATTGATGACTATAAATTTAAAAATGTTCAGTTTGCGTTAAATAAATATGGAGTCAGAACAGATCAGAAAAATATCCTTGATGAAAATTTAAGGTTGGCAAAGCGTGCCTCAGAAGAAGGTAAAAATTTAACAATTATTGGTCATGCTTGTCAGCTTGGAGATGCGGCATATAATATGCCTTTATCAGAAAATAGAGCAAAAGCTATTAAAAATCTTTTTGTGAAAAATGGTATATCCCATGATAAGATAAAAGTTATAGGAATGGGTCAGGAAAGACCGCTTGTTTGGAGTAATGAAACAGAAAAAGAAAAATTAATTGATGATTTGGCTCCAAACAGACGTGTTGAAATTTTAATAAATTAAGAAATATTTTGTAAATAAAATTTAAGGCTCTCGAAAGAGAGCCTTTTTTAAATAAGCTTCGTTTTTATTTGATCAACTATTTTTTTCATGAGCAGGTAGTGTTTTTCGATTCTATTATTTAGTTCTTCTGCAAATTCTTCATGATATGTGTGAGAAGACAAATTGCGATCATCAACTATATTTAATAATTGTTTTGCCTCTTCTTCATTAACCAGACCAGCCTTAAAACAATAACGAAAAGTTGGTTTTGGACCAGGTTCAAGATCAACACCATAAATTTTTTTGAAATAAAGTCTTAAAAATTTCCATAGCGTATCTACGCAAAATTCAAAACTTTGTATTTTAGAGTTTCTTAAATGCTCTAAGTATTCCTTTTCTTGTAATGTTTCAAAATCATTTATTGCTTTTTTCAAAAAGGTTAGTGTTTTTTCAGCTGTATTGAAGCGTTCTTTTATTTTTTCCATATAATTCTTTCCTTTAATATTCGGGATTTCATTGTTGGTGAAATTGAATTAAAATCAATTATATCGATGTCCAGTGGAATATTAAGATCATCAATTGATAAGCGAATTGAGGCTATTTTCTCTTTTTCTATTTTTTCCCCTGCATCCAAAGCTATATCTATATCCGAATATTGACTATATTCTCCTGTTGCGCGAGACCCAAATAAATAAATTTTTGCTTCAGGTAAATATTTATTTATAAGTTTTATTAATTTTTCTTTATATTCTTTTTTTACCATTTTTTAAGCTTGCCCGTTTTAAAGATCAAAAAATTCAATGATAATGTACATTTTAGCTTCCAATGATTGATAAAACAAGTATTTTACTCTTAAGATTTTTTTTATTGAGTTGGTACGATAAAAATACTGCTTTTGAATTTTTGAAGGTTAATATTTTTTAATATTTCGTGAACAGATTTAAAATCTTTTGCTTTTATAAAAATTTGTCTGCATTCGGTTTTTTGAATTTTGTAAATTATTGGTTTTGATGGACCTAGTATTTTCAAATTTAAATTTTGATTTTTATTTTTTAGGATATTTGTAAGTTGATTTGAATCCGCTTCCAATTGTTCAATGTTATCATTTTTCAATTCTATCTGAACAAGCCGGCCAAAGGGTGGATAATTTATTATTTTTCTATTTTCCTTTTCATATTGGCAAAATTCAAGATATTTTGTTTCATCTAAAAAATTAAAGATTTCATGTTTCTGCATTGCCTGAACAATAACGTTTCCGGTTTTTTCGCCTCTTCCAGTTCTTCCTGCTACCTGAATTAATTTTTGCAGACATGTTTCAGTTGCGTTAAAAACAGGAAAATGCAGATTTAGATCAGCCCATAAAATTCCAACCAACGTTACATTTGGAAAGTGATAACCTTTTGTAATAACTTGTGTGCCGACTAAAATATCAATTTCTCCATCATTAAATTTTTGTACGGTTTCGTTCCATTTTCTTTTTTTTGTTGTTGTGTCCATATCTGCGCGTTCAATTATGGCAGTTGGAAACATTTCTTGTAATATTTTAACCGTTTGTTGTGTTCCGATTCCTTTTTTTAAAAAATTTTTTTCAGATGTTTTACACTCTGGGCAGGCTGCAGGTAAGTTTTTTTTGTGATCACAATAATGACAACACAGTTTTTTTTGTTCCTCGTTATTATGCAGCGTTAGGCTGACAGAACAGTTAGGGCATTCAAAAATGAAACCACAGTTTTTACATTGAACAAAAAAGCTAAATCCACGACGGTTTATGTAAATTATGGTTTGTTCTTTTTTTTCCAGTTTTTCTTTTATTTGTTGTTCAAGTTCTGTTGTTATCCAAAAATTTTTGCGACGTTTTGTGGACCCCGGCGTAGCTTTATGCGTAGACGGGTTTTCATTGAAATAAACAAATTTTATTTCTGGAAAATTTCCACCAAATCTTTTTTTTAGCTGAAAAAATTTCCAGTTATTTTTTTCAATATTGTATAAAGAATTTAAAGAGGGGGTTGCAGATCCTAAAAGTATTGGAATTTTATAAAAATTTGCGCGCCAAATTGCAAGTTCTTTACTGTTAAGTTTAGGATGTTTTTTTTCCTGAAATCCTGTTTCGTGTTCTTCGTCAACTATTATTAATCCCAGATTTGAAATTGGGAGTAGTATTGGTAAATGCACCCCAATTATTAAAATTGGTTTGCCTAAAATAAGTGAGTTCCACAATTCTTTTTTTTCTTTTTCCTTGCTCGCAGAATGAAATCCAAAGATTTCAATGCCTGAAGGAAGTTGTTTTTTTAATAAGTTTTGAAATTGCAGACTTAATGTTACTTCTGGCAACAACAAAATAGTTGTTTTTTGTTCGTTAAAATTTTGCAAGATTAAATTTTTATAAATTTCTGTTTTTCCTGAACCTGTAACTCCATGAAGTAAAGTTGGCGAATAATCTGAATTTCGAATAAACCCTTCAAGGTAATTAATTACTGTTTGTTGTTCTTTTGTCAGGTTTATTTCAATACTTTTTGTTTTTTCAAATTCATTTTTCCATGGAATTTGTTCACGGTCTTCTTCTTTATTATTTTTGAGCAAAAAATTTCTTATCCGTTGATGGAAATGAATTGGTTTTACGAAGTAAAATTCAGAAATTTTTTTAATGAAATCATAATAAAATGGATCCATTGGCATTTTTTCAAGATCAATTGCCTCTCTAATTTCAAAATCTATGTTTTGAGGCTTTATTTTATGCTGATAAATAACAAGAGCCGGTAAAAGTTTGTTTTTTAATGGAACCTTAACTACTTTTCCAACTAAAAACTGATTTTTAAGCTTTGGTGGAATTTTGTAGGTCAGCTCTCTTGAAAATCCTTTAAGTAGTCTGACTAATATGTACATTATTTGGCTTTTCGAAGTTTTTGTAAGCATCAATTGATGGAATTATTGGTTGGTGAACCTTTATGCTTATTTTTGTAAATGGAAGAGGTATTTTAAATTGATCCCAACTTTTTGTTATTTTTATAGCGCTTTGAGTTTTACATTCAACAAAAACAAGAGGCAGTTTTGATTTTGCTGCTAAATAAATCACTCCTCTTTGCAACTGAAATGCCGGTCCTCGTGAACCATCTCCAACAATACAAATTTTTTTATTTGCGTCTAAAATTTCCAGACCTTGTCTGATGAGTTGTACCGATTTTTTATAAGCTGAACCATATAAAACTTTAAAGCCCAATTTTTGTAAAACATATCCAATAATTTTTCCATCATTGCTTGGGCTTACAATACTGTATCCAACACTTTTTTGTTTAAAAAAGAAGAACATCGCCGCGATTATATTTTGATGCCAAAAATAAAAAACCCCATTCCATTTACTCATAGGCATTTCTAATTTTTCATCAACTTCAATTTCAAGGCGATAAGTTTTAAATATTAATTTGGCAACTATTACAAGGAAGTTTTTAACTAGATAGCTGAGTAGCCTGTTATTTTTTAGAATTTTAAATATAAATTTTAAAGATTTGGGTGTTTGCATGAAGGGTCCTGAAAGGTTAATTATTATTTTTTATTAGAGATTCTGAATCAAGTTCACAACTGTCCGAAGTGTTTTTAAATTTTAACGTTTGCATTTGTACGTTAAGTTTATAATTACATTGACAAGCCCATGAAATGGGCGGCTTTTAGTAGCCCAGTGCAAAACGCAAAGCGTTGCAGCTCTGGGTAAAAATAATAC
>JBDRFY010000057.1:0-9811 GCA_043818275.1 bacterium
TCTGACTAAGCGCGACATTTATTGTCAAGCCTCGGACGAGCTCCTACCAGCCCTATTAATTTAATGATTTCAAAATTTATATATCGTTACAATAATTTGATATAATGTACAACATACAAGCCTCGGGTTTTAACCCGTGGAAAAACAAATCAATATAAGGCATTACCCCATTTTATGGGGTAATGGTATTCAAAATAAACTTTCTATCGTACCCTAAGGGCACGACATTTGAAATTCAATTATAACCACGGGTTAAAACCCGAGGCTAATAACTATAACCCTTACCAGGGTTTATTTGTAAATTTCAAGGCGCAATGGTTTCAACTTGAACGAAAAAGGGTAGAAATGGAGAATCGTAAGATTTTAATAATTGGAAGTGGGCCGGCTGGCCTTACTGCTGGCTTTGAATTTTTAAAAAAAGAAAAATATCAAATAACAATTTTAGAGCAGGATTCTGTTGTTGGTGGGTTGGCAAAAACGATTGATTTTAAAGGGTGTAAATTTGATATTGGTCCACATCATTATGTGACTGATTCTGAAAAAATTGAAGCGTGGTGGAAAAAATTAATGGAAAAAGATTTTTTACCACTAAAACGTTTTACCCGCATTTATTACAAAAAACATTTTTTTAAATATCCACTTGAAGTTTTTAATGTGCTTCGTGGATTAAGTTTGCTTGAATGCTTTAAATCTGTTTTTAGTTATATAAAAATTCGCTTGTTTCCAATTAAAAAAGTTAAATCGTTTGAAGATTGGGTTACAAACAGATTTGGTAAACGTCTTTATTCAATTTTTTTCAAAACTTACACCGAGAAAGTTTGGGGAATTAAGTGTACTGAAATTTCATCAGATTGGGCGTCAGAAAGAATACAAAGCTTTTCTTTGGGCAAAGCGATATTTTATGCTTTTTTTGGGTGTGCTTTTAGAAATAAACGGCCAAGAACAATAAAAGATGATTTTTATTATCCGGTTTTGGGCTCCGGTACTTTGTGGCAAAAAGTTGCTGATCAAATAATTACAAATGAAAAGGGTGAGATTTTTTTAAATGAAAAAGTGATTGAAATTGAACATGTAAATTTTGAAATTAAATCTGTTTTAACAAAAAAAAGTGAAGAAATTAAAAAATATGATGTTCAATATTTTGCTTCTTCAATGCCTTTGCAGGAATTAATTTTATCTTTAAAACCAATTGCTCCACAGGCAATAATTGAGGCTGCCAATAAATTAAAATATCGGGCTTTGATTACTGCAAATTTTATAATTAATAAAAAAAATATTTGTCCTGATCATTGGCTTTATATTCATGAAAAAGAATTAAAGATGGGCCGAATTGGCAACATGAATAATTTTTCAAAAAAACTTTTGGACGATCAAAATCATACGGCTTTGAGCCTGGAATATTTTACTTTTGTTGATGATGAGTTTTGGAATAAAAATGATGTTGAAATTCTGGATTTGGCAAAAAATGAAATATTGAAAATGAATTTTGCAAAAGAAAATGAAATTTTAGATGGCTTTGTTTTGCGAAGTGCTAACGCATATCCAGTTTATGATAAAAATTATAAAAAAAGCTTAAATGCCCTGTTGAAATATTTAGAACAATTTGAAAATTTACATCTTATGGGAAGAAACGGTATGCATAAATACAATAACATGGATGTCGCGATGCTTTCTGCATTTAATGTTGTAAATAAAATTGAAAAACAGGAATTACTTAAAAGAAAAAAGGATAAAATTGAATCGGTAAAAAACTTGGAAATTTTGGTTAAACAAAAAGAATTGTTTTAAATATAAGGCCGGCAAATACCGGCCTTATATTTTTGATTTAGGTTATTTTTTTTGATATTTCGGGACGTTTTTTCCTTATCTTTTTTGCCAGTTGCTCTTGTACTTTTCGTTCTACTTCTATTCTCTTTTTTATGTTTTGAATATGTGGTTCAATTGCATTTTGAATTTTTTCGGGATTTTCCCTGATAGATTTTATAATTAAATTTGAGTATTCAGTTATTTTATTAGAAGCCATATTTCCTGCAAAGTTAGCGACCGTTCCTCTATATACAGAGCTTCCACGTAAATCGTATAATTTATTATCAACAAATTTATATGTAATTTTTTTTACCAGGTCAGCTAAAATTATTCCAACTTCTGTTAAAATGTTATCCAGTGTGTTTATTATTTCTTTCGTGATTTGTTCAAGTTCATTTTCTTCTTCCTGATTTATTATCCTACCTGTTTTTGAAATTAATTGGGCAAATTTTTGTGAAATGATATCGCTTATTTTATCCTTAATTTCTGTAAAATTAATTAAAGATTCTTCTTGATCCCGACCACCCTGAGCCGCGAGTTTATCGAGGGGGCGAAGGGTTTCTTCTGTTTTACTCGCGCTGAACTCTTTAATTTTTGAAACAATTAAATCTGTTAACCAGGTTAAATATTTAGGAGTTGCTATTTCATTTTTATATTTTTTGGTTGATTCATTTAAACTTTTACTAATCTCAAAAGTTATAAGATATTCAATATCTGTTTTTGTTCCAGTTCTATTGCAAATTTCTTGTGACTGAACTTCAATTTGTTCGGTAATTTTTTCAATTGTTGTTAATAAAATTTGTTGGTATTCATTTTTTAAATCGTCATTAATTTTTTGTAGCCCTGAAGTTACTGCTTCCTTAACTTCTGCTGAAATTTCCTGAATATTTTGATTTTCTTCGGTTCTGAGTGGTTGTATTTTCTGTGATTTTTGGGTTTTGGTTTCTTGTTCTCCCCAAAACCAACCCTGAGCATTTGATTGCAAAAATAAAGAATTTAGCAGAATTATTGATATAAATATTCTTTTTTTCATCCCATCCCCTTTTTATTCTACTTCGCCAGAATACCCTAGGCTTTCTTGTCCTCCGAAACTTTAGCGAAGGAGGAAGCCTTGGGATGAATGGCGGGGTAGAGCCCTTCGAAGCTTTTTCTCTTTCGCTAAAGCTACAAAGAATATCCTCCGTAGTTTTAACGAAGGAGGAAGCGAAGTAGGGTTGGCTTCCCCTTCTTCGTGTAAAACTTCGCAGGGTGCTCCGAAGCTTTATGCGAAGGATGCAGAAGAATTCTGCGCTGATACAACGGCTTTTAAGCCGTTGAGCGCTTCATTTAAATAAATTTCATTTTCGCTCAAGTGGGCATCTAAGGACAAAAAACGCCGTTTTTTTATTCTTTTTTTTAAAAATATTTGATTTTTCACAAAAATTGCTATTCTCGCCCGAGGGCTTTTGAATTCATATTGAAAACATGTTAGTTTTATATGTGAAATAAAGGCAAAGTCTTATGTTAGATTTTGTTGCAATTGTTGTAAGGTTTTTATGTTAGTTTTTAATTTAACCAAAATTGGAGGTTAGAGAGATGATAAATTTAAAAAAAGCAGTTTTAGCTGTTCTCATGACAGTTTCTTTGTCAAATAATGTTTCGGCAATTCCCGGGTTTGGGAAATATAAAAAACAATATCCTTTGCATTATGCAGTTTCGCAATGTAACTATAAAAACATGTTAGAAGTATTGGTAGATTTTGAAATTGCAGCAGCAGATGTTGATTTGAGAGCTATAATTAATTCGCAGGATGATCAGGGAAAAACTCCTTTGCATATTGCTTCATCTTTAAAGGTTACACGCAAAAATCATGAAAAAATAAAACAAATAATAGATTATTTAATAATAAATCATTCGGCTGATGTAAATATTCGGGACAATGATGGAAATACTCCATTATTTTATTTGATGCCAGGAATTTATGACAAGTTAGATTTTTTTGTGTTTTTTCTTATGAATGGAGCGCTTATAAATATAAAAAACAAAAAAGAAGAGACGGTTTGGGATGTATTTTTTAAAAGCAAAGAAACTCAAGACGGATTAGCGCGTTTTTCTTCAACTTTTCCTAAAATTGCAATTTTAATGTTTTTGGATAGTTCTGAGAATGTTTCTAAATATGAGAGAGATATTAATAATCAACCAAATAAAACATTAAAAGATTTTTATAATCAGTATAAATTAAATAAAGATGATTATTTAATTCGAAAAGCATTAGGTGATTTAAAATATATCTATAATATCGATATTTCATGTGACGTTTTTATTGGTGATAGAAACAAAAAAATCTTAAATCTCAACCAATAAAATTAACAATATAATATTTAATATGTAACACCCCGCAATTATTGTGGGGTGTTTTTATTTTTGCAAAAATTGTAATTAAAATATATTGAATTGAGGTGATACATTTTATTAAAAATGATTTAATTGACCAAGATTTAATTTTTTTGTTAATAATTCTGTAAAATAGATTTTTAATAAAAACTTAAATTTTGGAGAAAAAAAATGTATAAAAATTTTTTAATTAAATATTTTTTTTTATTAACAATAATTTTGTGTATAACAATGGTTTTTTGTTTGACAAAAGGTGAAAAAACCAAATCGATACAAAAAATTGTAAAGTCTTTACCTAAAAAAGCAATTAAAGAATTTGGAGAGGTAAAATTTAAAGGCGGGTTAACTGAAAGGCAGTTGGCAGCAAAAAGGCTAGGAACAGAGAAAAAAACAAGTGAAGAACTTTATAAATATAATTTGAAATTGATAACAGACGGAAAAATCCTAATAGAAAGCAAAAAGAAGGAGCTTGAATCAGCTGAGGAAAAAGATAAAAAAAGACTAACGGATGAACTAAAAAATTTAGAAGAAGATTATAAAGATCTTCAAGCAGTAGATATAAAAAAAATGAGAGAAAGCGTTGAAGAATATAAACTGTATCCGCTTCTTAAAAGTTTGATTAAACCTAAATCAGACACAACAAAAGGTACGGTTATTAAAACTGGTGGGAAGAGTCTTCTGGGAACTGGTGTTCTAGGTTCTGGTGCCCTGGGTATTACTGCTCTTGGGGGTGGAGGCGCAACTTTGGGTGAGGCTTTAAATATAACTGATCTTACAAATTACGATGAAGACTTAATTCGTGGTATGGGTTTTGAGACGTATGGGTTAACGGACGAAGAAAAACCAGCGGGTTTGGAGCAAATTTCCGGGGCGGCTTTTATGGAACCAGAACCTGAGGTTGAAGAACCAGTTGAAAAACCAGAAGTAATTTCTGAAGAAATAATTGAAAAGCCGAAAGAGCCTGCTGTTGTTGAAGAACCGGTTGAGAAAAAAAGGGTTGAAGAAAAATTTTTGGCTCCTGAAGAATTAATAAAATTATCTGAAGGTGAAGAATTATCTGTTGATGACGCGACGGATTTATTAAAATTTGTTGCCAGGTATGTTAAAAAATCAATTTTATCTGACGCGAATAAATTAATTTTGACATCGGATAAACCGATAACAATCATTGATTTAAAAGGTGATACGATTTCTTTTGATGGCAAAAAGTTCATCAAAACTTATGAAGAAAAATTGCAAGAAGTATCAAATGATTTTAAGGAATCCCAGGAAAAATTAAAAAAATTACTTGAGAAAAGAATTGAGGGCGCCCTTCGACCCCCCGATGAACTCGGGGCTCAGGGTGATCGGGATGGGGTTGATAACGAAGAAATTGATTTGGCATTTAAAGAATCTGGTGAAAAAAAGAATTTAGTTGCTTTGGCTGAAACTGAAAAAGGAGAAAAATTAAATTCGCGTGGTATTTTTATTCCAGTTACCGGTAAAGGTTCAGCATATAATTTTATTCAAAAGTCTGTAAACATTATAAAAAAACATACGCCAGATTTTGAAGATATTGATCTCCTGGAAATATTTGATTTCTTAAAACCGGCGGATGTTGAGCAAAAAAATATTTTTATTTTTTTACCGGTAGCAAAAGAGCCAGAACCTGAAAAACATGAGGTTAAAGTGGAACAGGTAGCAACAAAGCCAGAAAAAGAAAAAACCGCAAAAGAAGAAAAAGAAGTTGTGAAACCGGAGGAAAAAGAAGTTATTGAAATGAAGCCTGAGGATGAAGTAATTTTGGATGAAGAAGAAAAAAAGTTGGTTGAAGAAAAAGGTGAGTTAGGAAAAAAAGCAGTTGGCTGGCTTAAATCAAAACTTATATCCTGGAAAGATGAGGCAAAAGAAAAAGTTAAGAAGGTAACTACTAAACAGTATGAAGATTTTAAGGCTAAATACCTTGAAGAAAATCCCGATGACAGTTCAGAGAAAAAATTAATTAAGGGTTTGGCCAAAGATTTGTTGCCAAACGCTCAAGAAATGCAGGATGATCTTCTTAAACTTGAAAAGGTGGAAGTTGTTCCGGCGGCCTGATTAAAAAATTTTGAATTGTTTTATAAAAAAGGACATTCGTATGAATTTTTTGCGAAAACTTTCTTCTCTTTTCTTTCTTTTATTTTTTTTAAATTTATCTGTTTGTTTTTGTGGCGATTATGACAAATTATATAAAGCTTCAAAGTATGAAAGAGCAAAAAAATACTGGGAAATACATGGGGATAAAAAAAAGGATAAACTTAAACCTGCCGGTTCAACTGAACCTATTTATTCTGTAAAACAACAAGAAGAGATGAGCTTGCAGGCGAAAAAAGTATCTTCAGTCTCTTTAAAAAAACAAAAAACAGTAGAATCATCAGAGCAGATTAAGCCTGCTGCTAAAACTTTTGAAAAAAAAAAATTTAAAAACTGATTTACAAAAAGATTTGTTTGTTGTTGAAGAATTAAAGAACGCGATTTCAACATTTAAAAGAGAAAAATTGCAAAAACCATTACGCATATCTTTTGGAGATATTTTGCCGGATGGAAAAATCGCGGAAATTCAGGTTCATTTGCCTGAGGAAAATATTTACGGTTCTTTTGAACCTTTAAAAATAACAAAAAATTTTTTGCCAGATGAAATTAAAGATAAGTCGATTAAAAAAGATTTATCGCCACTTATGAATTATTTAAATATTCCATCAGCTTTCGCGCTTTTTGCGATTCTTAAAATTTATGAAAGCAGCAATGAAAGCTTGCCAGCTGAAGTTGCTTATCTTCTTGCAAAAATGAATGCGTCCGGTTATGAAAATCCAGAAAAATATTTAAAAGATGTTATTTTGCCGGTTAAAGATTTAATGAATTCAATGTTGATTGTTGAAATTCAGGATGATGGACAAGCAAAAGAATTAAAAGTTTCGGATTTTTTAATTGAAATGAATAAAACGTATCCTGAGATTTTAGATGTTGATTTTAATGTTATTCCGCAAGAGCATGAAGAAATTGATTTGGCGGATTTGGCGATTGGCATAGGTTCTATTGTTTTTAAAGTAATTACTGATTTACCAAAACTTGAAACATTTTTTATGAAAAATGAGAATGATAACGAACTTTATCAAAGTTTGATCAGAGCAGACGCGGAACTTGAAGAAGAAAAAATGGCATATCAAAAAAAATTACAAGAATATGAAAAGAATGCAGACCGATTAAGGGGAAGAATTGGCGCGCATCCAGCTTCAACCGGAATGTTGGCCAGGCCTTATACCAAAAAATTTAGAACTCAAGAAGCGTTTTTTAAAGAATTTGCAAAAATGTATGACTATAAATATGATCAAAATCAGCCAACGATTAATGAATTTTTAAAAAAAGGGTTACTGTGGTTTAAAGAACAAACATTGCCGGAAAATTTTGAACTGGCGATTGAATGGTTAAAACCGTTGACAATGATAGGAATTAATTTAGATTTTTTATCAACAAAAGATAAAAAGGGTCAAAGTAATAAAAATATTATTACAGAAAAGCTGGATGCTTTTTGGGGAGCATTAAAAGGAGTTTTTAAAAGAAATTAGGAGAGAGGATGAAAAAATATTTTTTATTTATTTTATTTTTTTTAAGTTATGGAAATGTATTTGGGCTGGAAATTGATTTTGACGGATTATTTGAAAATGCGCTTGAAAATTCCTGCAAAAAAGCAGATTTTTTTTGGGAGCAGAAAATTAACGCTGAAAATACCAGGAGTTATGGGAAAGCTTGAAAAAGAAGGTGATAAGCTTACGCCACTTGAAATAAAAATTGATTTGGGTTTTACAGGTTTGGGAACAATTTATAAACCTATAAACGCTTTAAAATATGTACCTGATATTTCTAAAATTAATGGGTTTGTAAATCCGGCTACAAAAACAGAAATTACAAATGCTATAGAAAAAATAAAGAATAATTTTTTTGTGACATTTGTTTTGAAATATCTTATTTTAACTTCATCTATTACGGAAGAAATCAAAGTTCGTTTTGAAAATAAACTTGTTAAATATGATTCTGAAGATGCTAAAATTTTAGTAGCTTATTTATTTGCCAGATTAGCTCAGACAAAAGTTGGTGATAAAACTTTTTTTGAAAGCGTTGATAATTTAGATTCTTATTTCGATAAACTTCCAAAATTAATTCAATTGAGTGATGGGATAAAAAAAGAATTGAGTAGTACATATAAATTTTTTAGAAAGAACACATTGCAAGCAAATAAAAATAATCCCTTTATTATACAAAAGCTTGATTCGCAAGAGATAAAATCTGATCCGGAATATCAAAAAAATGTTATTAGAGTTTTAATTTTTAATATTGTGATGGCTTTTAATGAAAATAAAATTAAATACTCTGAGCAGGCAAAAAAGACTGAAGCATATAAAAACCTTGTTGCGGCAACTGAAGAATATACAAAAGCAAAAAACGAATTGAAGCAGGTTGCTAAAAAAACAAATGCGAGTGAAACAGAAAAAAGAAAAGCATTAAGCGCTTTTAATAAAGCCAAGAAAAATAAAGAAGAGTGTGAAGCGCAATATAATAAATTATTTGTTGACGCAATATATCGTGATGGAAAAACGATTATTGAATTGTTAACAGTTGCTGTTGCTGAATTAAAATACGCAATCAAAGATGTTACTATAATTAATCATCTTTATAATCAGCTTTTTCCTCTTTATATGATCGGAATAGATGTAATGATTTTTTATGGGATGATTAAAAACGTTGTAGGAAAAGTTGCAGAAGGTGTAGGGTTTTTATATCAAATAAAACAATTACCAGGAAAAGCGGTTGGGGCTGTTAAAGGTGGCGTGCAGGCAGGTATAGATTTTATTAAAGGTGGAGTGCAGAGAGCTCAGGAAGAAGTTGCTGGCGCTGCTGGAGCGGCTAAAGCGGAAGTTGTTGGTGGAGTGAAAGGTGTTACGGAAGGTATTAAAGGTAGTATTGAAAGTGCTAAAGAAGGTGTTGCTGGAGAAATTAAAGGTGTTAAGAGTGGAATAGAAGGAGCTGCCAAGGGGGTTAAGGCTGAAGTTGGCGCTGTTACAGAAGAAGTTTCAGGAACAGTTAAGGGCGCGAAAGAAAGTGTAAAATCAGAGGTTGGCGCTGCGGCTGAAGAGGTCAAGGGTGTAGGAAAAGATATTTCTGCTACGGCTAAAGAAGCAAAAGAAACTGTAAAAACAGAAACGGCCGGGATAAAAGAAGAAGTTGGGGGCGCAAAAAAAGGTGTAACGGGAGAATTTGGTAGCGCAAGAGAAGAAATTGAGTTTGCAGCAGAATAATAAAAGTAATTTTTAAAAATGCGCGTGGGGCAAATGAGTTAACTCATTTGCCCCACGTATTTGTTTTAGATATAATTTATTTTTGCTTAATCTAAGAGTTGTGAAGTTTGAAATCCATTAATAAACACTGATAAATATAAAAAATTATATTATCCTTTTGTCATCCTGAACTTGTTTCACAACTGTCCGAAGTGATTTGAAGAAACAGAATTAAAAGACTTATCTTTGACTTTGTTTATCAATTTAATAATTACATTGACAAGCCCTGAAAGGGCGGCTTTTGTTAGCCCAGGGTAAGAAAATTCTTGTCCGCCGAAGTA
>JBDRFY010000058.1:0-3731 GCA_043818275.1 bacterium
AAAAGACCAAAGACAAAAAAATTAGCTTTTCTTTTTATTGCAAAATATATTGCAGAAGAATAAAGAGAAACTAAAGCTAAAAATGGAAAAAATGCATCTGGTGAGAAAAAATGTTCTGAAAGTTTCCAGTCATATTCAACGCTTAAATTAAATGGAAAGAGGTAGATAACAAGATAATGCAGAATAACTTTGAAACTGGAAACAAGAAACGATCCTGCAGTAATTAAATCGTGAGCATGTCTTGTTAAAATATTTCCCCTGTTATTTCCAACAGACATTTGTAGCGATATTACCCGTTTAAATAAATCAAAGGATAAATACCTAAAAAGAACAATCGCAAATATTGCTGTGAAGCCCAAATAATATGGAACGCGTTTTTTAAAATTTGACCAATCCTGATTTGAAATAAAACACCAGTCAACAAGAAGAAGTAAAAATGGAGTTACAATTATCATTTCTTTTGTGCCAAATGAAAGAAGTGCTACAACGCAGCTGGCAAGAATTAAAATTATTTTGGCTATTATGTTTTTAACATGAAAAGAATATGTAAATAATAATAATCCGCCTACCACAAATAATGTTGCCAAACCTTCCAGTCTTGCCTGAATTGTGTAAGAAACTGCCTGTGTTTGTACTGGATGCAAAAGAAATAAGGCTGATGTTAAAAAAGAGATTAAAAATGAATTTTGATAAATGAAAGAATTCTTTTTTAAAAATTTACAAAGATTTATTATTAAAAAGAAAAGTAGAACACCGGCAAAAATATGAATGGCTAAATTGAAAATTCTGTATGAAAATGGATCAAAACCAGTCATTTCATAATTTATTCTGTTTAAAAGATCTCCCATCCATCTTGGGCTTTTGTACCAGCGTGAAAGTGGATTATCAAATCTGATAGAGAATTTTTTTGAGATATTAGCAAGATCATCGAATTGAAATGGATAACGCAAAGAAGGATAATAAAAAATTGTTGTAATAATTGCCAGAATTGTTGGAGGTATTAATTTTTCATACCAGGATAAATTATCGAAACTTAATGTTGAGCCAGAACCAGAAGAAGAATCCTGAGAAATTGCCTGAACTTTAGGCGTGACAGAGCGTTTCCTTTTTGCCATACTAACTCCTTTCCTAATTTTTTTACATGGAATATTTAAAAAAATGTGAATTTATTTTTATAGTGCAAATTTTAATAGAAAATTAAGATATGTCCAGTTAACATGAAGTATTCAGATTATGTTGCCAGGGGTGTTTAAGGTTGAAGGGGTTTAAATAACCTGTTGATTTGACCAGAAACATAAACTTACTTAAAATTTAAGCAATGTATTAATTTTAATTATTAAGGATTTTGTCACATGATGAATAGTAGTTTTTTAGAAATTTTTGCTCAAATGGCAATGATTATACCAGCTTTTTTACTGGCGTTATCATTTCATGAATTTGCTCATGCTTTGACAGCAACTATTTTGGGAGATGATACAGCAAAAAAAAGTGGCAGATTAACATTGAATCCATTTGCTCATGTTGATCCTATGGGGCTTTTATTTTTATTGATTTTTAGAGTTGGCTGGGCAAAACCGGTTCCTTTTAATTATAATAATTTTAAGCGTCCAAAATTGTATTCAATATTAACAGGTCTTGCTGGGCCTGTTGCCAATTTTATACTTGCGATTGTTTGTTTCATTTTAATCCGATTTTTTCCGGAACATTTTTTTCCTATGGCTTTAACTAAAAGTTTCATACAAATTTTGGAAGCAACCGCATATATAAATGTTATGTTGGGAGTTTTTAATTTATTACCAATCCCACCTCTTGATGGAAGTCATGTTATTACAGCTTTGTTTAGTGCTCGTTATCCACAATTTGTTTTTTGGCTTTATCAATATTCGATGATTATATTGATTTTCTTATTGTTTTTTCCTGTAACGTATAGGTGGTTAGCCTTATTAATTAATTATGTATACTTCTTTTTAAGAGCCTTGGTTTTTTAACTTCTAGGTATAGAGATTTAGGATTTGAATTGACATTAAATAACCGAGATCCTGAACCATGGACTGAACTTGATTCAGGCTTGATTCAGGCTTGATTCAGGATCTCTAAATTTTATGATTTTGAATAGGAATAAAAATGGATATAAAAAAAACATTAAACGATTTAAAAATTGGAACAGTTCAAGTTTTGCCTGAGTCTGATTTTGAAAAAAAATTAAAAAGTGGCAGAAAATTAAATATTAAATTGGGAATGGATCCAACGGCTCCGGATCTTCATTTGGGACACGCTGTAGTGTTGAGTAAATTAAAACAATTTCAGGATTTGGGCCATAATATAATTTTTTTAATAGGTGATTTTACAGCACGAATTGGTGATCCAAGTGGAAAATCAAAAACTCGCCCCGCTTTAACAGAAGAAGAGATCAAAAAAAATTCTGAAACCTATTTTGAACAGGTAACAAAAATTTTAGATCCTGAAAAAACTAAAGTTGTCTATAATTCAGAATGGCTTTCAAAATTATCAATTTCAGATTTAGTAAAAATTGCCGGCAAAATCACACTTGCGCGTTTAATTGAACGTGAAGATTTTCAAAAAAGATTAAAAGATAATATTTCAATCGGTTTTCATGAACTATTTTATCCAATTTTTCAGGGCTATGATTCTGTAGCGTTAAATGCGGATGTTGAACTTGGAGGCACTGATCAGACTTTTAATTTATTGATGGGACGTTTTTTGCAGGAACAATTTGATCAGGAACCGCAAGTTATTATGACTTTGCCAATTTTGGAAGGTCTTGATGGTGTTCAAAAAATGTCCAAAAGTTTGAATAACTATGTTGGGCTGTGGGAAGAGGCTGATGTCGCTTATGCAAAATTGATGTCAATTTCAGATGAGTTGATGTGGAAATATTTTACATTACTTTTAAATACATCAGATGAGGAAATTAAAAAAATGCAGCAAGATGTTAAATCTGAAAAATCTCATCCAATGGATTTAAAAAAACAATTGGCGTTTAAAATTGTTGAACGTTTTTGGTCTGAAAATGAAGCCGAAGCGGGACAACAAAAATTTGAATCTTTGTTTCAAAAAAAAGATTACTCTCAGGCAACAGAAGTTGAATTGCCAAAAAAACAGAAAATCCAATTTGGATTGTTGATCTTTTAAAAACATTAAATGCAATTACAAGCTCTTCTGAAGCGAAAAGATTAATCGAATCAGGAGCGGTTTTAGTTGATGATGAAATTGTTAAAGATTTTAAAGAAAAAGTTTCCTGGCAATCCGGACAAATTATTAAAGTTGGTAAACACAGAATTTATAAACTTAAGTAATAAAAAAGCGCCGAATTTAAATTCGGCGCTTTTATTATGACTCTTTCTGATAAGCGTGAATTAAAAATACCTGATAATTATTTTTTTCAAAAGGTGTTTTTAGATTGCTGCTTATTTGATAAACAAAATTATTTTTTTCCAACGCTTTTAATAATTTTGAAAGTCCATTCTCTTTTAATGTGTGGTGGTATTCAATAATCATTTCATTTATATATTTTAATTTATCGTTATTTTTTAAATCCTGAAAAACGAGCGTTTCCGCACCCTCTATATCCATTTTTAAAAAATCAACTTTTTGATTTATGTAACTTGAAAGAAGAGTTGTTTCAACTTCTTCAAATTTATCACCAACTTTATTTTGAGTGGAACTAATTATATTTCCTGGGTTATAAAGTTTTATATTTTCAATTTTAT
>JBDRFY010000059.1:0-4566 GCA_043818275.1 bacterium
ATAATTGTTATCTTAAATATTATGTTAATGAAAAATAAAAAATGGAAATTAATGGAACTCAATAGAAAATGTTGTATTTCTCGCTAAAAACAAAAAAATTAATTAATTGACTTAAACACGATTGACTATTAACTATAACCCTTAACAGGGTTTATTTATAAAATTTATAGGTAGCAACTTGGGTTATGTTTATAATCTTTCGTTAAGTCTTCGCAGTATCATAAATTTTACCCCGTTAGGGGTTATAGTTAATAGCCTCGGGTTTTAACCCGTGGTAAAATTATGTAATTAAATATCACCCCATTTTATGGGGTGATAGAATTTTAAATTATTGGAATAAAAAATCTTTATTATATTCTATTTCATGTTTATCTAATAATAATCTGAATTCTTCTTCAAACGATATTTTTTTATGATGAATTTCTTGATTAGATATATAATTATGTACAATTTTTATTTTTGAAGCGCTTGTTGCAAAAACACCATAACCAGATTGCCAGGAAAATTTTTCTGATGGATATTTTTGATTAATAAACGTTGATGAACTACCTTTGGTTTTTTGAATTAAGCTACCAATTTTGTGATTTGTTCCTGTTTTGATTAAAAGATGTACATGATCAGACATTCCACTTATGGACAATAAACGTGCATTTTCTTTTCTTATTATTCCTCCAATGTATAAATATAATCGTTGTTGGAAATATTCTTTAATTATTGGAGCACGATCTTTGGTTGACCATACAAAATGATAAAATAAGCTCGAATAGGTATGTCCCATAAAAATCCTTACATGCTTTGGTTTAGTTTTTATTTTTTAGCAAGAGAAAAATATCAGATTAACAATGAATATGCAAAATTTCTTTTACTATCGTACCCTATTCTTCTTCGCCAAGGCTTTGCAGAATCAATCCTCCGCAGCTTTAGCGAAGGAGGAAAAGAGCACGAAATTTAGGGTAATTTTAATCCGCGGGTTAAAACCCAGCCTGTCCGCAGAAGCGCCGCTATTTGCGGTACGTAGGCTGAAGGCTATTAACTATAACCCCTAACGGTGTAAAATATATTAAAATTGATATATTATTTGTTGGTCGTAAAATTTTGGTAAACCTAATAAAATTTTAGTCCTTCTTGTTGTTGATGCAGGACATCGCAAAGAAATATATAAACGTAATTAGGATATAAAATGAAAAAGAAAAGAAAATATCCGGAAATTAAACCGCGTTATTTAACTGACGCTAAAGGTAAAAAAACGCGTGTATATTTAGATTTAAATGTTTATGAATCTATTCTTGATGAATTAAAAGAATGGGAATGTGTTAAAAAACAGCTTGCAAAGAAAAAAGGGTAAAAAGATGAAAAAAATAAAACCAAGATTTGTTTACGATGAAGATGGTAAAAAAATAAGTGTAATTCTCACAAAAACAGAAATTGAAAAAATTATAGGAATATTGGAGGATTACGAAGATTATAAAACGGTTAAAAGATGGGATGCGTCTAAAAACAAAGGTAAATTTTATACTCCTGAAGAAGTTATGGCAGAAATTTTGGGTAAAAAAACGAAATGATTGAAATATGGGGAAGAAAAAAATTAAACTATCTTAGGGATTAGAAAAGGGGCGTTGGGACAAAAAGGGGGGAATTAAAAATGTTTTTCAATAAAAAAGAAAAGTTCGCGATCTTTTCACCATCAAAAAATTCAATTTTTACCTACAAGAAAGAAATAATTGCGGTTTTACTGTTATCTGTTTTTGCGATTTTTGCTATTTCATTTTTTTCATTTAATCCGCATGATCCATCCTGGTTTTATTTTGCAAGTGACAAAACAAATGTGACAAATTGGGCCGGATCAATTGGGGCAAACGTTGCGGCTCTGTTTTTTTATTATCTGGGCTCGGCAAGCTATGTGGTTCTTTTTGCCTTAATTTTTTTAATTTATTTAATTCTTTTCAAAAAAGATCTGAAAGAGCAAGCGAGCCGGTTTGTTGCCTTATTTATTTTATTATTGACTACGGCAACATTACTGCGGGCTTTTTCGCTTGATATTTCAAAAACTTATCCGGGGGGCTGGATTGGAGAAAAAATTTATAATTTATTACAACCGTATTTTGGTTTTTTTGGCGTATTGATTATTCTTTTTATGTTTTTTTGGATAAGCAGCGCGTTGCTTTTCAGATATTCTTTTTTAAATAGCGTTATTTATGTTTTGAGGATATTTAAAACATGGGTTTTTTACGCAGTGAAGTTTTTTTTGATAGCTGTCAAATACATTTTTAAATATTTGTGGGAATTATTAAAAGCAATTTGGTGCAAAATTAAATCAAAATTTTCTAAAAAAGGTGGCGGACCGGGAGAGCATGAATGGGAAGAATATAAAAAAAGTATGCAGGGAAAAAGTGAAGAGGAAAAAATTGAGGAGCGTGATCCGGGAAATGATAAATATGATATTTTGGAATCATTGTCAAATTTAGCTCAAAAATCCAGGGGGCATTTTTTTGCAAGTACAACTAAAGATTCAAATTTAAGCAAAGAAATAAAAGATGACCCCAAAGATTTGCTGGATGGATTTATTTTAGGCGATGAGCATGTAGTTAAAATTATTAAAAATTTTCAGGATAAACAATTGTTTAAAAAATTACATGAAGCTGAATTTTTAGGCAAAACAATAAAACGTTTACCAAACACAGTGTTTAATAAAAATATTTTTCAGCAAAATCCAAATCTGGATAATTTAATTCCTTATCAATTTATTTTGTGTGAAATAAATGCAATAAAAAAAGAACAGAAAAATCAAAATAAAAAAATATTAATAAAATATAACTTACCAGATTTATCAATTTTTAAAGATGAAAATGGTAATTCCTGGGATAATTCAAATTTGGAAGCAGAGTGCGCGCAGCGGGCAAAAAAGCTGGAAGAAAAACTGCACCGATTTGGAATTCGCGGAAATGTTACAGAAATAAAACCTGGACCACTTGTTACTCTTTTTGAATTTAAACCGGAAATTGACAGCAAAATCAGCAGAATTATCGCGCTTGAAGATGATCTTGCTATGGCATTGACGGCGACAAGTATAAGAATTATCGCGCCAATTCCGGGAAAAAATGTTGTCGGTTTTGAAATTGCAAATCAATCAAGAAATTCTGTGCATTTATCAGATTTGATGCTAAAAAAAGAATTTGAAAATTTTGAAGGAAACATTCCGTTGGCGTTAGGTGTGGATATTGTTGGAAAACCGGTTATTGAAGATTTGCTTTATATGCCGCATCTTTTGGTTGCGGGCTCCACTGGTTCAGGTAAATCTGTTGGATTAAACGCGATGCTTATCGGTCTTTTGTGCAAATTCAGACCAGATGAATTAAAACTTATTTTAATAGATCCAAAAAGATTGGAATTTGCGCCTTACGCGGATATTCCACATTTACTTTTTCCGATAATTACAAATCCAAGACAAGCGGCCCCAGTATTAAAATGGGTTGTGCAGGAAATGGAAGCCCGCTATGAAAAAATGGCAAGTATTGGTGTACGAAATATTCTGGAATATCAAAAAGTATATGAATCATCATCAACGTCAAAAATAGAAGAATTTGGATTGGAACAAATGCCATTAATAACAATTATGATTGATGAGCTGGCAGATTTAATGATGGTCGCGGGAAAGGATGTGGAAACTCAAATCGCGCGCATCGCACAAATGGCAAGAGCGGCTGGAATTCATATGATAGTGGCGACTCAAAGACCATCAGTTGATGTTGTAACCGGTTTAATTAAAGTAAATTTTCCAAGTCGCATAGCTTACAGAGTTTCTTCAAAAATTGATTCACGAACGATTGTTGATTCTCCCGGAGCTGAAAAACTTTTAGGCAGAGGCGACATGCTTTATTTAAATTCTTCATCATCTGATTTACATCGTTTACACGGCGCGTATGTTTCTGATGAGCAAGTTGAAAAGTTAACGACACATTTAAAACGTCAGCAAAAACCGGAATATCTTGATTTGCATGAAGAGCTTAAAAAAGTTGAGTTGTATGATGATGTTGAATTTGAAGATGATCTTTATGATGAAATAGTTGAATTTGTAAAACAACAGAATGAAATTTCAATTTCGATGATTCAACGACATTACAGAATTGGTTTTAACCGTTCAGCAAGAATTATTGAACGTCTGGAATTGGATGGTTTAATTGCCCCTGCGCAGGGAAGCAAGCCAAGAAAAGTTTTGAGTGACTAGACAAAGATCTTTAGCCCTATTTTTCTTTCGTCAAGGTTTCGTAAAATTAATCTGCGGAAGTTTTAACGACGGCTGAAAAATGGGAGGTGTTTGTGTGTTGATTTGTACGTTGATACCCAAGTTGTGACTTTTGAAATTAAAAATTTTGCCGTTGTAACGTTATCAATTAATTTTGTTTGACCAGTCCCGTTAGGGACCACAACTGTCCGAAGTTATGAAATGCTTTTAAATAAACGTAAAATTAATCCTACCCGCTCGTCCTGAGCGAAGTCGAAGGATCACGAGCGGCAAAATTGATTAAGTAAAATTATTGCTATTGTAAAAAAAATGCGATAAAAAAA
>JBDRFY010000060.1:0-23053 GCA_043818275.1 bacterium
CGCACTAACTTTTGACAATAAAAAAGCAGAAATGTTTGGCAGCAATATCGCGAAAGCGCTTAAACAGCAAGCCAATCCAACGAAATCCTCGATCAAAGATTCAGCGCTTGTCGCTGGTTTGATTAAGCATGAAGATACCAACACATTGCCTGTTCATGATGATACAGCCGGACCATATTTGGCTTTTCATTCACAAAATGATGATAATGTAACGGCCAATCTGGGCCCAACGAATTATGTTGTGGCTAATCCAACCCCTCCGGGAGCAAAACTTTCAACGGGTCAAATTCTAGATAGCGCAGCTCCAGGCGTTGCCGGTGGTTGGGATGCAGCCAAGCAAGTTATATTTTTTACAGGAGCTCAGGCAAGCACTGCCGCTGATGTTGATCCGTTAGATTACACAGGTTTGAAAACCCCTGCAAATCAGGATACTTTTAATCAATACTGGGTTGTTTTTGGTTACGATGCCGCAAATCCAACAGGCATAGCCGATACAATTATTAAAGGCGCGGGAAACTGGCTGAAACAATATGATGAAAATCCATATCAATGGTTCGCGAAACGTGATTTCTATTTTGAACCGGACAGACGTCAGGGATTTGGCGACATCGATCTTGATCTTTTCTACGAACACACATTCAGCGATGAATGGATAGCGGAAGTTATGCTTGGCGTCCGTTTCCCAACCGGACCAAGCGATGATTACACAGGAAATCCTTTCAAAGCGCACGCCGGAAATGGCGAGCACTGGGAAATAAAACTTGGCGCGATGGCAGCCTGGATGCCTCTTGACTGGATGAACGTCAAACTTGACGGTTATTTCTCATTCGTTCTTGAAGCGACAGAACAACGCTGCGCTGGATTTAAAGGAGCTGAAATTAAAAACATCGGACCTAAAATTGACGCTGATGTTGACTGGCAATATTTTGTAATCAGACTTGATTTCAATTTATTCCATCCAAAAACAGACGATCTTTCAACAGATATCGGCTATGAATTTTATTACAAAACACGTGATGACGTAAGTCAAAAAAAGACAAAAATGGCATCCTGGCTTGGCAGACATTGGGAGAATACAGCGGCTACAGGCCAACCAGCAAATTATGGTTGGGTAACAAAAGAATTCGATCTTGACAACGGCGTGCTTGAAAGTAACACGCAGGCAATTGGACACAAGATTCGCGGCGAGACATCATACAGATTCTCCGACTGGTTTGAAATGTATGGCGGTGGATCATACGTTTTTGCTGGTAAGAATCTTCCAAGAGAAACCGATATGCACGCGGGTATTAACGTAAGATTCTAGTTTTTTAAGCCTCCGCTCACCCTTAGTCCTGAGTTTATCGAATGGTCGAAGGGCCGGCGGGGGCTGTTTAATAAAAGTTTTTTTCCCTTTTTGACTGCATGGGAGAAAAACCAAAAAGATTTTATCAAAAATCAACACACAAAAATCATCAACCCCCTAATTTCTTAGGGGGTTTTTTTATACGCAATTTTTGATTAAATCTTTTATATTTACGAATGAAAGAATCAAATCATCAATTTGTTTTTCAAATGATGTATCGATGTCGTTGGACACAATATAATTTTTGCCTTTAGGATAAAAATTACGAAAAGCCGCAAAGTTATCAGCTACGGATTTGATTGATGATGACCCAACATTTGAAGCGAGATTGCTAAATTTACATTCTATGGCAATAAGATTATTATTTTGCGCGTTTGGCAGAACAAAATCAATTTCATGTCCTTGTTTATCCCGCCAATAATTAATTTTGCGCGTTTGCAGTTGTCCATGAAGTTCATTTAAAACACAATGTTCCCATAAAATTCCTGAATCTTCTTTTCTTAATTCTCTCCAACCTTTAGTGTGACAAACAAATCCAGTGTCAAAACCGTATACTTTTGGCGCCATAACAATTTCTGTTGGCTTGTGTGTTGAATATGGTCTTATGACATGAACAACAAAAGTTTCCTCAAGTATTGATAAATAATTTGTAATAGTTTGACGGCTGACTTCACAAGGTGTTGCAAATTTACTTGCCTCAAATATTCCTCCACTGTAAGAGAGCAAGAGTTCTGTAAATTTTTGAAATGAATAACGTTTTTCAACTTTAAATAATTCCTGAATATCTTTTGCCCAAAAAGCATCAATCCATTCAGTAAAATCTTTTTCAGGTAAATTAGATGATAAAAAGAATGAAGGAAGGCCGCCGAATAGAAAACGATGTTGAATATTTTCATTGCCGAATAATTTATTTTCTTGTAATAAAAGTGGTGTTAACCAGACTTCTCTTTTTCTTCCGGTTAACGTATCTTTGAATTTTGCGCTGGCGCCAAGAGTAGATGAACCTGTGGCTATAATTTTAACTTCCGGAAAATGATCAGCCGCTAATTTCAAAACTTCTGATGGATTATTTAAACGATGAATTTCATCTAAAACAATTCTTTTTCCTTTTTGTGTCGCTAAAAAACCTTCCGGATCGTCAAATAATTGTCTGACCCGAGGACTTTCGCAGTCAAAATATTCAATGTTATCTAGGCTTTTACTTAAGCTTGTTTTTCCTACGCGACGAACGCCCATAAGCCAAATTATATTTTTTTCTTGCCATAAAATTTCTATCATTTTTTGCCAAAAAGGTCTGTTAATTAACATTATTTTCCTTTTTATATAAAAAGTTACTAATTTAAAACCAAATATAACAAAAGGTACAACTAAATGTAAAATATTTAACAAATAGTTAGGTTAAGTGTTAAGTGTGGTTACGTTTGGTAATTTTAAAACTTATGAACATCTTTGGTTTTTATACATAATCATTGAAAATTAACCCTGTTTTTTATACATTCAATTTAAATAATGCAAGTTTAAAGTTTTAAAAATGGTTAAAACAAGGATGATTTTATGAAAAGAATAATCGATTATTTTTTATTGGAATGGAAAGACAGGGTTAACAGAAAACCGCTTTTATTGCGCGGGGCAAGACAGGTTGGAAAAACCCATGCTGCCCGTGAACTTGGCAGGCAATTTCAAAATTTTGTGGAAGTTAATTTAGAATCAAATGAATCAGCCAGAAGAATAATAGAACAGGATCTTGATCCAAAAAGAATAGTTTTTCAATTGTCTGAATTATTGCAGGCGCAAATTTTACCAGGTTCAACACTGTTATTTTTAGATGAAATTCAAAGTTCTTTAAATGCGATAACATTGCTTAGATATTTTTATGAAATAATGCCGGATTTGCATGTTATTGCCGCCGGTTCTTTGCTTGATTTTGCGATTGAACAGGTTGGAATTCCTGTTGGAAGAGTTTCATCTTTATTTATGTATCCATTATCATTTATAGAATTTTTGGTGGCGATGGGGCATAAAGGTTGGGCAAAATTAATAATTGAAAATGATATAAATAATCAATTAAGCGAGCCTTTGCATGAAAAATTATTAACTTTGACAGGTGAATATATTGCCATTGGCGGGATGCCTGAAGCGATAAATGAATGGATAAGAACAAAAACTTCCAGATCATGCAAAATAGTACATTCTGATTTGATTTTTAATTATCAGCAGGATTTCGGTAAATACGCAAAAAAACATCAGATCAGGCATTTAAATATTCTTTTTGATAAAGCGATTGATCAGGTTGGCAGAAAGTTTATGTTTAGCCGCGTTGGCGAATATCAGAAAAGAGAATTGGAACCCGCTTTGGAATTACTGGAAAAAGCTGGCTTATTTCATAAAGTTACCCGCGCTTCCGGTCAGGGAATTCCTTTGGGCGCGCAAGCGGATTTAGATAATTTTAAAATCATTTTTTTGGATGTTGGTTTAAGTTCTGCTTTATTAAAACTCGATATAAGTTATTGGTTTACCGATCCGATAGCTGCTCTTATAAATAAAGGGGAAATTGTTGAAGCGTTTGTGGGCCAGGAAATTTTAACTTATTCAGATCCAATAACCAAAGAGTCTCTTTTTTATTGGCGAAGAGAGAGTAAAAATAGCCAGGCAGAAGTCGATTACCTTGTTCAAATTCAGGACAAAATTGTTCCGATTGAAGTTAAGGCCGGAAGAAGCAAAAGAATTAAAAGCATTCAAATATTTTTAGATTCGCATCCAAATTCGCTTTATGGCATCAGATTTTCTTCAGATAATTATTCTTCATATCAAAAAATTAATTCTTATCCGTTGTATTCGGTTGCAAATCCATTTATTAAAAAGTCTGAAAGTTTTGCTAAAGCTATTTACAGTTTAATTGAATGAAGAGCGTCAACTTAATTTTTATGGGTTTTTTAGGCTTGTTAGCTTTCGCTGCTTTACAGCTTCAATCGGGCCTGTCCCGCCAAAGCTGCAAAGCAGCGGAGGAGGACTTGTCCCGCCAAAGCTGCAAAGCAGCGTCGGCGGATTTAGAAAATTTATGCCAAATATGATAAATTGGATTTATTGTAAAAAAAGTTAACGAAAGGATTTTATGATAAATGACGAAACGATAGAAGATGTAAAAAATCGGTTAATAAATGTTTACGATCCTTTGGCAATTTATCTTTTTGGTTCTTATGCGTGGGGGACTCCAACAGAAGATAGCGATCTGGATATTTTAATTATCGTAGCGCATTCAGATGAAAAAATACATAAAAGATCTTTGCCCGCGTCTTTGGCTTTGATAGACATGAAGATTCCAAAAGATATAGTTGTTTATACAAAAAATGAATTTGAAAAAGTATCAGGCGATGAAACAACGTTGATGTATAAAATAAAAAAAGAGGGGACGAAAATTTATGCGAAGGCATGAAGTTTGGGAAGAAGTTTTGAATGCTTTGAAGCAGGCAGAAATTTGTTTGAATTTTATTAAGAGTAAGATTGGATAAATTTTATCAAAAATCAACTATGTATTGTTAAAAAATGAGGGAAAAATGAAAAAAAAATTGCCTGTAGGAATTAGTGATTTTGAAAAGCTTATATCAAATAATTATTATTTTGTGGATAAAAGCTTATTTATAAAAGAGGTTCTTGACAGCGGCGCAGCCGCAACCCTCATTCCGCGACCAAGAAGATTTGGAAAAACGCTAAATCTTTCAATGTTGAAATATTTTTTTGAAAAACAGGAAAAAACGAAAAAACATCTTTTTGATAATCTTGCGATATCAAAAGAGCTGGCATGCATGGATGAACAAGGCAAATATCCGGTTATTTTTTTAACATTTAAAGATATTAAAGATATGAATTGGGATGAATGTTATGAAAGCATGACTAAAATAATTGGAAAAGAGTTTTCAAGACATAAATATTTATTGGAAAGTTCTGTCTTACAGGCTTTTGAAAAAAAAGAGTTTACACAAATAATGGATTCAACTGCCAATATTTCTTCTTATAAAAGAGCCCTTCAATTACTTTCTTTTTATCTAAATGGTTATCATAAACAAAAAACAATAATTTTAATTGATGAATATGATGTCCCAATTCACTCAGGATTTATAAATAAATACTATGATCAGGTTACAAATTTTATGCGCATTTTTTTAAGCGGAGGCTTAAAGGATAATTCAGATCTTAAATTTTCAGTTTTGACTGGTATTTTAAGGGTATCTAAAGAGAGCATTTTTAGCGGATTAAATAATCTTAAGGTTTGCGCTTTATTAAATGATTTATATTCTGACAAATTTGGATTGCTGGAAAACGATGTCCAAACGTTAGTTGCCTATTACCAACTAAATTCAAACTTTGAACAAATAAAAGAATGGTACAATGGCTATGCAATTGGTAATAACACTATTTATAATCCCTGGTCTATAATAAATTTTGCGGACAATAAAGGGGCATTTCAGCCATACTGGATTAACACGAGCGACAACCTAATAATTCAGGAATTAATAAAAAATGGCAGCGATGAATTAAAAGAAGACATGGAACTTATTTTGTCCGACAAGAAAGTTAGCAAGCCTGTTTATGAGAATATTGCATTTCAAAATATTTTTCGAAATACCGATGTTTTATGGAGTTTTTTATTGTTCAGCGGTTACCTGACTTTTGAAAATAAAGAACTAAGAGACGCAAAAACTCATGTTGATTTAAAAATTCCCAATGTTGAAGTTAAAGATTTTTTCAATACAGTTATTTTAGACTGGTTTTCCTGTATTGGAGAAAGAAGGTATAACGAAATTTTAGAAAGTTTAGTTACGGGAAATATTAAAACCTTTTCAATAACATTCAAAGATTTTGTTGTAAAGAGTTTTAGTTACTTTGATGTTTCTGGAAATGAGCCTGAGAAATTTTATCACGCGTTTGTTTTAGGAATTCTTGTCAGTTTAAATAAAACGCATCAAATAAAATCTAACCGTGAAAGCGGTTATGGAAGATATGATGTAATGATTATTCCAAATGACAAAAATAAACCTGGGGTAATTATTGAGTTTAAAAAAGTATATAAAGATGAAAATGAGACCATGGAACAAGCCGCAAAGCAGGCATTGCGCCAAATCGAAGAAAAAAAGTACTGGCAGGAATTAAATGATATGGGTATTAAAAATGTTGTTAAACTCGCGATTGTTTTTGATGGTAAATCAGTCTTGATTAAAAGTGATATAAACTAAAATTTAATTCTTGTCGTTTGCGTTTGGGTTATTGTAAAAATTTTATGGGAGGAATTAAATATGAAAACGTCTATATTGTCTACAATGGTTCCGCAATATATTGTTGATAGCAATGGTAAAAAAACTAGCGTTGTGCTTGATTTAAAAACGTTTGCTTCGTTAGTTGAAGAATTAGAAGATTTGTATGATATTGCGCAGGCAGAAGAAATTCTGGCCCAGGGAGAAGAGGAAGAGGGTCGCTCAATTGAAGAAATTGAAGATTCTTTAAATAAAAAGAATTAGAAAAAATGCATTCTAATCTTTCTAATTATAAAATAATTTTTTCCAGGAGTTCGGAAAAGTTTTTAGAAAAACTGGATGAACAATCCAGGATATCTATTCTTAAAAAAGTAAAAGAATTAAGGGATAATAGTAAGAATTTGGACATTAAAAAACTTAAATCTAACTTTAAATTGTACCGTTTGAGAGTTGGAAATTTTAGAGTTGTTTATTCAGTTAAACATGAACGCGTAATTATTTATATTGTTGCTATTGATTATAGAAAAGATGTTTATAAATCCTTAAATTTAGCATAAATTTTTATGATTAACTGATTGTAGCACTTGGAGCATTATTTATAAATTTTATGCCAAATATGATAAATTAAACCATAATAGTTTTAGAATTTTTAAATCTGAGAGATTATCATGGAAAAGTTATTAAAAGAATTACAAGAAAAAAAGGACAAGATAGATTCCTTTCGGCCCTTGCCCGCAGAACTGGTAAAAAATTTAAATGAATGGTTTAAAATTGAACTTACTTACTCATCAAATGCTATTGAGGGGAATACCTTAACCCTGAAGGAAACGGCTTTAGTTGTTGAAAAAGGTTTAACAATTGGAGGTAAAAGTGTTTGCGAGCACCTCGAGGCAATAAATCTTGCGTTTGCAATTGATTATATAAAAACGTTGGTTGATCAAAGTAAACAAGATTTAAGAATTAACGATATTTTAAATATTCATCAATTAATTCTTAAAAAAATTGATGATAAAAATGCAGGTAAGTTTCGAAATATCGCGGTAAAAATTGCCGGTTCAAAGGCTGAACTTCCAGAACCGATAAAAGTTCCTGAATTAATGGAGGATTACATAAATTGGTTGCATGAAGTTAAAGGAAATATTGTAAAAATTGCGGCTGATGCACATCTTAAATTTGTTATGATTCATCCGTTTGTTGACGGTAATGGGCGGACCGCAAGATTATTATTAAATTTATTGTTAATGCAGCAAGGTTATCCACCAGCATTAATTTTAAAAGAAGAGCGACTGGAATATTTAAAATCAATAGAATTAGCTCAATTGGAAAATAAACATGATGATTATTACAAAATTATTTTTGGTGCTGCTAATAGAAGTTTGGACATTTATTTAAAAGCAATTGAAAAATCTAATTTATAGAAAAAAGGTGAGTTATGAATTTTTTTAGAAATTTATTTTTGTTATTTTTTTTGTTTACCATTTCTTTTCAGTTTAATTTATTTGCCACAAATGGCGAGGAAGAAATGGAGGTTGTTGTCGAGGTTGAGCAAGATGCAGACACAATTCTTGCAAGATTAAAAGAAAATAGTCTTGGACAAAAGTTAAAGGATGCCCTGAGTCAGCTTGAGCAGAATAATGAAGATAGTTTTAGAGATTTAAAAACAGTTTTAAGAGCCTTTTTTTCATCCATTTCATATTATTCTCAAATTAAAATTGATAATGATGAAACATTGCAACTTGTTTTGTATTCAATTTTTAAAGCATCAGGCATTTGCGTAAGTTTGGGTAAAAGTGGCGATGAACCTATTTTGATTGCGCAATATAATGGAAAAAATTATTTTATATCCTGTTCTTTTTATGAAATCAGGCCGCTATCTTATCTAACAAGATCTCAAACTAAAAAAACAAGAAAAAAAATTTCTCCTGTTAAAATTAATAGAAAAAAAAATATTGAATACGCGCAATTTGATAAAAATGGAATCGGTTTTGATGTAACATTATTTGGCGATGACACAAGATATCAGGAAGATCAGTTAAAAATAAATCCCAGACCGCGGCAAATAGATTCTAAATTAAAAATTTATATAGGGAATGTATTTTCTGATGTTTCAATAATGGAAGATCAAAGTTTTTCTTGTGATATTACGGATATAAATGATCTTTTAAGTATTTTGATTTACGGAGAAGAATTTCGCGAAAATATAAATGGCAAAAAAAATTTACTGAAAAATATTTGTCATAATTTTTTTAAAAAATTGCCATATGAAATATCGAATGAGAAGGGTTATGATTTGGTTTTGTTTTCGATTTTTAAAATGAATGGTTTAAATACAGATATTGAGCAGGCTTCAAGCGCGGGAAGAAGTGATTTGGTTGTTGATGCATCTGGAAATATATATATTTTTGAGCTTAAATATTCTTCTGATGAATATGATATTATCAAGGGTTGGGATCAGATAATTATTAAAAGGTATAGTGAAAAATATTATTTCGAAAGACAGGGAACGCCAATTTTTGGAATAGTAATCGCGTTTGGTCCATTTGCAAGAGTTGGCGTGGATATTAGGCGAACATTGCCAACCCAAACGCCAGATGAGCCAGAAAAGAGAAAAATAAGACGATTGGGATAAGCGCAGCCTGGGTTTAGATTAAATAAAACTAAATTTATAAAAAATCTTAATTTATTGGCTTTGACTGGATTTGATTGCAAAAATTTGTAGAATAAACTTCGTTTTAAATCGAATTAATCTTAAATTTATAAATTTTTAGGAGCTTTATGTCAGATTTTCAAAAAAGATTGACCGTTGTTGATGAGCAAACAAAAATGTTGCTTGAACAACAACTTGCGGCAAAAAAATATTGTGACGAAGAATTTTCAGATCTTTTATCTTTAATTGATCAAAAAGTTCAGGAAACCGATGAGCAGGATGATGATTACAAATCGTTAATAAGAGTTCATGAATTAGTTTCAGATCAATATTCAAAATTCGTTCAGGATGTTGAAGAAGACATTCAATTTTTAAAGGAACAGTTAAAGGCAATTGAAGAAGTTAAAAAAATTGAGAATGAAAAAAGGGCTGAAGAATTATTTCTTTCTGTTTTAGATGAAGATGAAGAATTGATGGAAACTGAAGAATTTAGAAAAACTCTGTCAGAAGAAGCTGATTTTGCAAAACGTGGTTTTGTGGAAATAATAAAAGATATAAAAAATTCATTGCAGGAAGGAAATCTTGAAGATTTGGAAGTCGCTCTTCATTCGATGGATAAAGAACGGGAAGATCGGGAAGAGGGTCTAGATATTTTTGAAGATGATGATGATGAAGAAAATGATCGGGATGATTCCGGTTGTTCCGGTTGTTCAGGATGTTCTTCCAAAAAAGAAGGTTGCGGAATTGATCTTTTCTCAGATCTTTTTGATGATGAAGATGAAAAGGATGAAGAAGATAAATAAAAAAGGGAGAGGGCATTATGATTAAAAAAGTAACAATAAAACCTGGATGTGTTTCCTGTGGAACATGTTCTGTGATTTGTCCTAATGTGTTTGAAGTAGAAGAAGTTGGAAAAATTAAAGAAAATATTGATTTACAAGTAAACTCAGAAGAAATTAAAGAGGCAGCCCAGGCATGTCCTGTTGGGGTAATTGAAATTGAGGAAGAGTAAAAAACGTGAAAACTATTGCGAATATGATTGAAGGAATTGAATGAGCATTGCAGGCAAAATAAAAAAAATATTTGATTCTGAATTCAGAGATGAAAAAATAATTTATAAAAATTTAAAAGAGAAATTTTCAGAAAATGGTGAATTGTTTTATGCTGGTGAACTGTTAAAAAATGCAAGTGAAAAATACAAAGACCAAACATTTTTGTTTGAACAGGACCGGACAATTTCATATAAAGAACTTTATTTCCGTTCAATACAACTTTGCGAAAAATTTAAGCTCTTTGGGGTCAGAAAACGTGATAAAGTTTTAATTTACTGTCAAAACAGCATTGAATTTTATGCCTCTTATTTTGCGGCCTGGCAGATAGGAGCTGTTTGTGTTCCATTAAATATTTTTTTACATGAAAAAGAAATTGCTTACATCATTAATGATTGTCAGCCAAAATTAATTTTTGCCTCAAACAATTTAAAACAAAATTTAACTAAACTACAAAGTGGGGAAGTTATTTTAACAGAACAGGATATTAACTGGGAATTTAAGGTTCCTGATTCCATAAAGGAAGTTTATCCTGATTTTAAAATTGACAAACTTGATTCTGATGAACTTTGTCTGCTTTTGTATACTTCCGGTACAACCGGAAAGCCAAAAGGTGTAATGTTAAGTTCAAAAAATATTATGACAAATGCTTTGCAGGACCTTGCAAGACTGGAAATTGTTGGTGGGTTGAAAAGAGAGAAATTTTTTGCGGTGTTGCCACTTTTTCATGTTTTTGCGCAAAATACCTGCATCTGGTGCCCGCTGCTTAACGGAAGCAGTGTTGTGATTGTTCCAAAAATTGACAGAAAATTAATTGAGGAAGGTTTACGTAAAAAACCAACAGTATTTTTGGGATTTCCTGCTCTTTACGGTTTGTTGTGTCTGATTAAAACAGCTCCTCTGGATTCAATTAAAATTTTTATTTCTGGCGCTGACGCATTGCCTGATAAAATTCGTCTCGGTTTCTCTTCAATTTATGGCCGCAAAATTTGTGCGGGTTATGGTTTGACGGAGGCTGCTCCTGTTGTCGCTTTAAATGAAATTAATGACGAACAGGCGACTCATGTGGTCGGTTTTCCTTTTGTTGATATTGAATGTGAAATAAGAGACGCGCATGGAAATTCATTGGGAAGAAATAAAGTTGGAAATTTGTGGCTAAAGGGCGACAATATAATGCTTGGTTATTATAATGCTCCGGATACAACAAAAGAGGTGTTACGTGATGGCTGGTTAAATACGGGGGATACCGGAATTCTTTATGATGATGGACGTCTTTCAATTACAGGACGATCCAAAGATTTAATTATTCATAAAGGTTTTAATATTTATCCACAAGAGATAGAAAATGTTTTACTTACACATCCATCCGTTTTTAAAGCTGCTGTTGTTGGAATAGAAGAAGATTCTTCAGGGCAGGTTCCTGTTGCCTATGTTGCAGTAAAAGATAAAAGTGATTTGTTGGCAAAACATTTAAGAGATTTGTGTTCTCAAAATTTGGCGGCTTATAAAGTTCCACGCAAATTTGTTTGTCTTGATGATTTGCCGATGAACGCGACGGGCAAAGTTGATAAAAAACAATTAAAAACAGAGATTAATTAAGAACAAGCCAGGCGAGTGCATATTCGTTTTATAATTAGGAGTATTTTTGTATGCATGAGGTTTTCCTCTATTTAATATTTTTTTTTATATCATTATTTTTTGCTGGATTGTTTGCTTTTTTGGAAACCTCTTTTACCGCATTGCGTTTATTTAAGTTAAAAGAATTGGAATCAACTTTTTCAAAATACAAAAATCTTTTTAAGTGTTGGGAAGAAAATCCTCAAAGAATTTTAATTACAATTTTGATAGCAAATAATTTTGCTCATGTTCTTTCTTCAGTGTTGATTACCGAAGTTATGCAGGTGTTGCTGGGAAATGTTGGGCTTGCAGTTGGTGTTCCGACAGCCACGATTATGATTCTTATTTTTGGTGAGATTATGCCTAAAAGTTTGGCGAAAACTCACCATGAAAGAATTTTTCATTCATCTTTATTCATAATAAATTTTTTATATAAACTTTTATATCCGTTAGTTTCTGTTTTATTAAAAATAGCAAAAGGATTTTTTTCTTATCTGGGAAGGCCAGATTTGTTGGATATTAAAGATAACGTTTCGGAAAAAGAAATAGAATTTTTAATTGATTATAGCGATGAAAAAGGTTTGATCGAGGCTGAGAAATCTGAAATGCTACAAAATGTTTTTGAGCTTGGTCAAACGCTGGTTAAAGAAATTATGGTTCCTACGACAGATGTTAAAAATATAGATATTGATTCCGGTCTGGATGAGGCTATGGAAATTTTATCCAAATATCGTTATTCACGCCTACCTGTTTTTAAGGACAAAGAAGAAAATATTGTAGGCATTATTCATCAAAAAGATATTTTTGAGTTGATTTATAAAAATCAAAAAAAACCTTTGGCGGATCTTGTTCGTCCAATTTTATTTGTTCCTGAATCAAAAAGAATTAATCAGCTTTTAAGTGAATTTTTAAAAAAAGGCCGTCACATGGCAATAGTTGTGGACGAATATGGATCAATAGCAGGTCTTGTAACACTTGAAGATGTTATTGAACAAATTGTTGGTCAAATTCGCGATGAACATGAAAAAATTCGTACAGAAATTGTACCTCTTGAAGAGGGGGGATGGATTATTGACGCCGGAATTAGTCTGGAAGAAATGCAGAATTTATTGGGCATTAAGTTTGAAGTAGAAGAATCTATCACTTTGGCTGGATTTATGAATGAAAAATTACAACATCTTCCACAAAATGGAGAAAAATTTTCTTATCGCGGGTATTCTTTTAAAGTTCAAAATGCAAGTCCAAGAAGAGTGTTGCAGGTTTTGGTTGTTAAAGAAAAAGAAGATTCTGAAGAAATAAAATAACGCGCGCGTTCAATAATTAATTTCTTATGTTTTGTTCATTTCTTTTTAAATTTATATAAAATTACCTAAGTTGAAATTTATATCTTTATGTCTTGAATTGTAATGTAAATTTTGTATTTAATTTGACAAGTCCCGTTAGGGACTAAAGTTATTAGCCTCGGGTTTTAACCCGTGGTTGTATGTGGCATATAAGTTCACCCCATTTTATGGGGTGATAGTATTTTAAATTATTGGAATAAAAAATCTTTATTATATTCTATTTCATGTTTATCTAATAACAATCTGAATTCTTCTTCAAAAGATATTTTTTTATGATGAATTTCTTGATTAGATATATAATTGTGTACAATTTTTAAGGTTGAAACGCTTGCCGCAAAAACACCATAACCTGATTGCCAAGCAAATTTTTCTGATGGATATTTTTGATTAATAAATGTTGATGAACTCCCTTTGATTTTTTGAATTAGGCTTCCAATTTTGTGGTTTGTTCCCGTTTTAATTAAAAGAAGTACATGATCAGACATTCCACCGATAGACAATAAATTTGCATTTTCGTTTCTTATTATTCCTCCCATGTATAAATATAATCGTTGTTGGAAATATTCTTTAATTATTGGAGCTCTGTCTTTGGTTGACCATACGAAATGGTAAAATAAGCTAGAATATGTATGTCCCATAGAAACCCTTTACATATTTGATTAAGTATTTTTTAGAATGAGAAAGTTATCAAATTTATGATAAATATACAAAATTTCTTTTACTACCGTACCCTAAAAGGGCACGAAATTTGAAATATAATTAGTAACCACGGGTTAAAACCCGAGGCTATTACCTAAAACCCTTAACAGGGTTTATTTATATCAATTTCAATGGGCGCAACTTGAGTTAATTAATTTTATATATTTTGTTTATTGCTTTTTAAATTTATATAAAATTATTCCGGCAAAGATAATTATTAAAAAAGGCAATAAGTAACTTAATCCATCTACAAGTAAATTCTGAGTGCATATCCAAAGTAAATAACTACATGAAATAACTGAAAGAATTCCTATTGTCATTTTTTTCCAATTTTTAAATTTATAAATCAGTAAAAATGAAATAGTGCTTAAAAGATAAGCTATTATTCCCCCAAAATCACTCATCGATATTAAATAAGATGTGCTTTGTGTAATTAATAAGAAAATGATTACCAAAATACCCTGAATAATAATTGAAATATGTGGAACATTATTTTTATTTGTTTTGATTAACTGATCGGAAAAAGGTAATTGTTTTTCCTTGGCAATGGCGTAAAGATTCCAGTTGTTTGCATAAAACATAGAATAAAAACCACCAAGAAAAGATGAAATTATTGCCAGATTAATTATTTTATTTCCAAAAAAAATTAAAAAATTGTTACTTGTTAATTTAGGAAGAACGTCTAAAAATGGGGCTGTCGGGGTTGCTCCAAAAATACCAAGAATTGAAAATTGCATTGAGGAATAAAGAAGCATAATTAAAAAGAATGAAATTAAAATAGCTTTACTCGTATTTTTTGCGCCATTTTCAATCTGATGTCCAATTGCGCAGCAAGCCTCAAATCCGAAATAAGCGAATAAAACTAATGGAACAGAATCTATAAAACCATCAAATTTCATTGGTGTTGAAACTACATTTTCAAATGAAAAAAGATAAAAAGAAGATAAAAGTAAAATTAAAATTGGAATGGATTTAAGACTTGTGAATACAAATTGAAGCTTTTCTAAAAAATTAATATTTAAAAGGTTGAAGATTGTAAAAAGAGAAATAAAAAAAATATCCATTGAAAGTAAATTCAAAGTTGTTGGCTGAAACAAATTTTGAAAAAACTCATTTATTCTTTCAGAAAATTTGTGCATTATGATTGCGTTACCGGCAATAGCTCCGATGTAATATCCCCAACCACTTAAAAATCCACCAAAACTTCCTAATTGTTTTTTACTGTAAACATAAAGTCCTCCGGCATGAGGATAAATTTTGGACAGATCTGAGAGTACTAAAATTAATGGAAGAAGTGTTAATCCAAACAAAATCCATGTTAATGGCGCAAATTTACCACTGTTAATCGCTATGTCTTTAGCGCCTATAAAAAATGCGCTGCCGACTATTATATTTATATTAATTAAGATGGCTGTGAATAATGATATTTTATTTTTCATTTCTTAATAAAAAATATTTTAAATTAATAATTAAGGTTTTGGGCTAATATCCTTGGCTTTTAATAATTGTTTTTGTATGCGTTTGCCCTCTAATTTGAACATTATTAATCCAAAAATCGTAAGAGCAATTAAAGGCAACAAATATTGAAATCTGAGATAGTTTGTATTGCCAAGATTAAACCAGTTGTATGTGGCTGCAATTCCGCTTGCAACCAAAGCTAAAGTTGTAATCCCTATCTGGCTGATACCAAAATCCTTCTTTTTAAATTGTATGACGAATAACGATATAAGATTAATTAAAAAAGCGGCAAGAATTCCCGTGTTGCAAATTGAAGTAAGAATCATTTTGTTATTTATCGCCACCATTAATAAATAAATAATTATTGATTTGACAATAATTCCGGTAACAGGTCGGTCAAATCTGTTTGTTTTGGCAAATTTGGATGAAAACAATAAAAAATTTTCTTTGGCTAAATGTTGAACCATGCTTGAATTTGCGATAAAAATTCCAAATGAGGAACTGAAATAAGCAAGGGCTATAACAGAAGATATAAACGCGTTTGATAAATTGAATAAAAATTTGGATTTAATTCCTAAATAATAAATAAATGCAGGAACGCCCTGAGCGGCTAAATTTTCAGAACCCATTATGTGTATTAATCCAAAATGAAAAATTGTATAAATTATTGCGACAATAAAAAATGATCCCAGGATTGCCTTAATCGCGCTTTGTCTGCCACCTTTAATTGAAGAAACAAGATTTGTGCAGGATTCAAAACCCCAATATCCAAAAAGAGCAAAAGGTATTGTGTATTTAACGACTGATATATTGCTTAAATCTATCTGAAAATTCGAATTCCAGAAAAATGGAATAAGAACAATAACTAAAACAATTGGAAGAAGTTTGAAAATTGTTACAGCATTTTGAATTTTGGCAACCAGTTTTAAACTCCAAAAATTAAGAAATGCAAGAGCGCATATAACAATTAGATAAAAAAAATATGGATGAGTTGTTACAAAAGTTAGATTAAATTGAGTTTTTAAAACTTCGCTTAAACCGATTGTCTGAATTGTAACGGTAGTTAAATATCCGAGAAAGTATACCCAACCGGTAATAAACGATGTAGTAACGCCTAAATGTTTGCTATAACTAAAAAAACTTGTTGCATCAGGAAAGTATTTTGTTAATTGAACAATACTCCAGACCACAGGAAAAAATAATATAGCTACAGCCGGCCAGCCAAGAAAACTTAAACTGCCTCCTTTTGCTGCCATCATACTTGGCCCAATAAATATTGCAGCTCCTATCATAATATTCATGTTCATTAACATTGCTTCAAGTACTGATATTTTGTTTTGCGGTTGCATTTTAACCTCTTAAAAAAAATGAAGGGAATAATACATTGATAATGTATAATATTATCACATTTTATAGCAATTGTAAGCCGGATGCCTTGCAAATTTGATTAGGTATGATACCATTTATCAATCTGTAATGTATTTGGTAAGTTTAATTTTTAAGGTTTGATTTTTATGGAAAGGTTTTATAGTTATGAATATTTTTAAAACAACTTCAAAAATTGGTCTCTCTTTATTTTTAGTCACTTTTCTTTTCGGATGTAAGTTTTTAGATTTTGGAAAAAAATCAGCTCCAACTGAAACTAAAGAAGTTGAAGTATCAGGTGGAAGTGGAGTTGTTCTTTTAAATATAAATGGAAAACCTTCATTGAAAGAAACTGATTATTCAGGTTTTTTATCTCAAATGATGCAGGCAAATCCTTATTTTAGAGGTGCCGGTCCTGAAATGTTGCCTGCGGCAATAAAACGTAAATTTTTTGATGAACTGGTAAAACAGGAACTTATTGTTGCCTGGGCAAATAAAAATAATGTTGAAAACAGTTCCGAATTTAAAAAATCTTTGGAAGAGGTTATGAAACTCGCGAAACGTTCTTTGCTTATTCAGCAATTTGAAAAAGATCTTTTTAAAGATATAAATGTTACAGACAAAGATGTTGAAGCTGAATTTAATAAAGACAAGGACAGGTTTATAAAAGTTTCTGGTGGAGTTTTAGTTTCAGGTGTCAAATTTGATGATCCTGCAAAAGCAAATGAATTTTTTGATAAAGTTAAAAATAAAACAAAAGCAGCAGATTTTATAAAGATTGCCAAAGAAGATTATGAAGGAAATTTCAATGATTTTGGAAGAATTTCCAAGCGTCCGGCAGGATCTCCAATGGTTTCTCCTGATATTCCACCAATGATCAGAACCACTGTATTTAAGCTTAAAAATTTTCCTGCTGTTGATAAAGTAAAAGTTGGAAGAGTTACATGGGTTTTACATGCTTCAGATAAAAAAGATGATGCTTATTTTGAACTTGGTGAAATTAAACCACAAATTGAAATGATGATTAAAAATATTAAATTTAAAGAAGCTTTAGATGGCAAAATTGATGAACTGAAAAAAGAATTTACAGTTGACATAAATGAAGATTATTTCAACAAAATGGAACAAAAAGAAGCAGCGCAACAGGAAACTGAAGAAGAAAAACCTGCGGTATTGCAAAAAGAAAAAGTAGAAGATAAAGGAACTGCTAGAACAGCAGCATAATTTATTTTGGCTTTTTAAGTTTAATTGTTTAAAATTGAGGGCAAGTTACTGCAACTTGCCCTCAATTAATTATTAAAATTAAAAGTTTTTTATGGAGTTTTATGATGAGAAAAATTATTTTTTTATCCGGATTTTTTTTAATTTTTAATTTGGCCAGCGCAAGAGAAGTTGCTGATCAGATTGTCGCGAGAGTCAATGGTATTAATATTTTAAAATCGGATCTGGAAAAACCAAGAATTGGAAATAATGCAAAACCATATACATTAGATCAGCTTATTATGGAAGAAATTTTATATCAGAAAGCGGCTGATCCAAAAGCTCAGGTTTTGCCGACCAAGGCAGAAATAGACAGACAAATTACAGCTATGAAGATAGCTAATAATTTGGATGAAATGCATGAAGAAGAATTTGAAAAACAGTTAAAAGAAGAAGGTTTTACTTTAGATGAATATAGAAATCAGTTGGCAAGAATTCTTGCGAGTGAAAAGGTTAAACATTTGGAAATAAACGAAAAACTTGTTATTACTTCCCAGCAGGTTGAGGATTATTTCAAAAAAAATCCGGAATATTCAAAAGAAGCGTGCTGGATAAAAATAGCAGATGTTCCCGCTGAAATAGCAGATAAAAAAATTGATAAAGAAAAATTAAAATGGGAAGATTTGGGTTGGATTAATAAATCTGAGGTAGCCCCAGATTTGGCTTTTGTTTTTGACATGAAAAAAGATGAAATTTCAAAACCTGTAAAGCGGGATGATCAATTACAAATTATTTGGGTTGTGGATAAAAAGAACAGAAGATTAAAAACGCTGGAAGAGCGATACGTTGATATTGAACGTAAATTGCAAAATGATAAGCGCCATAAACTGGAACACGAATTTGAGGATGAAATTAAAAAAGAATCAACGATTGTTTATTTATAAAAATTGTTTATTCAAAAACCGCCCAAAGGCGGTTTTTTTAATTTAAATAAAAAATTTTAATTAATTTTGGTAAGTCACTTTTATGTTTTTCTCCAGATTTAATTTTTTCCAGAATTTCATAAGGAGTTAACCAATAATAACCAACAAATTCTTCTTTGTTGTAATCCGGAGTGTGTTCATATTCAATTTCATAAACTGTCTGAAAAGCAGAAACTCCATCGATGTACGGATTTAAATGGCCCAAAACCTTGTAATTTATTTTTTGCAGATCAAGCCCTGTTTCTTCTTTTAATTCCCGTTCAAAAGCTTGCAGATAAGTTTCTCCGCTTTTAACATGACCGCCTACGCTTGCGTCCAGAGCTAGAGGAAATAATTTTTTTGTTTCCACTCTTCGTGGTATCCAAATTTTACCAAGTTTATTTTTTATAAAAACATTTATCGCGCGAAAGTTTGGAGAATTTTCAGCATAAATTTCTGAACGCTTTCGAACTTCAATTACATTATCTTTTTCATCAACAAAATCTAATAATTCATCTTCAAATTTTTTCATGTTTCAAATCCTTCAATAAATGTTAAGTAAAACACTTTAAAATGATTTAATTGATTTTGCAAAAAGAATGTTTAAACAAACATAATCTTGATTTATTTGTTGATTCCTATATTATTTGCGCACGAAACATTTAAAAATTAATAGGAGTTTTGGTGAATAAAAAATTTAGAAGTTTATTTTTAACAATTATTATTTGTTTTAGTTATTCATTTAATTTATGTGCTCTTAGTAATCGACAAATTTATGCCTATTCTATTTTGACCGGTTGGGTTAGCGTATTTTTAGTTAATCAAATTGAATCACCTAGAAAGCCTTTTCAAAAAGAAAAATTAAGAAAAGCTTTGCCCGCAGGGGTATTTTTAGGTTTAATTACCTATTATTATTTGAACAAATATTATTCTCCAAATGGTCGACTTAATAAAGTTAATAAATTATTACAAGAGTTGAATAATGATTTTATGTTGTCAAAAAAAGATATTACAGAAAAAGATTTAATTAGCCTTATTTCTGCATCTTTCTATAATCTATCACCATTAGTTTTGGCTAAAGATAATTTGGTACTATTGCAAGAGAAATTAAAGAAAGTACAAGAAGAATTGATTAAGGTGAATCTTGATGCAAATGGCAATAAAAAAATACTTGATGATTCTAAGGTTGCCCACGATTCGATTAATGACTATTTAAACCGTATTATACGTATGGTTGGAATTATAATTAATAATTCTGATTATAATATTCAGCTTGATCTTTATAAAAAAAATCAAGATATGTTAAGTCAGCAAAAATTAGAACGAGAAGAAAAAGAAAGGGATCGTAAGGCGCAAGATGCGCGTAATACACAAATTTTACTGGAAGTAGAATCAGGAATATTATTAGCTTGTTTAATTGCAATTATAATTACAGACAACCCTATTAAAGATTGGTGGAATTCTTTAGCTTCTCGTCAGGAATAAATTTTATAACCCCAACAAAGGATATTTTTTTATGAATAAAAAATTAGTTTTGTTTTTTGTTGTTGCAAGTTTTTTGTCCAAAACCTATCCGTTAAGTGATGCGGCCGTTAGAAATTCAGTGATTATTTCAGGTGCGATTGCAGGTTTAGGTGGGGGGTTTATCGCGGCATATAATGTAAAGACAGGAAATGATACAGCAAATTCTTTTATCTCTGCAACAACAGGAATTGCTTCTGGGGCTGCAGCGGGTTTTTTAATTTATTGGTATTTGAATAAATATCATACTCCACGCGGTAGGTATGAAATGTCTTTGAAATATCTTAACCGAATACAAAATAATTACCTTCTTTCTGATGAATTAACTAATGAAAAAGATTTGATTGCCCATATAAATTCTGTCTGGACAAATCGTTGGCCGTTAATTTCAGCAAAAAATCGTTTATCAGATATCAAAGAAAATCTTTTATATGTCGTGGATAATTTGGGAAAAGTGATTAATGAATTGAAGAAAAAAAATAATAAAGAAAAAGCGGATAAAGAATTAATGAATAATTGTATAACATTAATTGCGTTGTTGCCTGATTTGATTAAAATGGTACAAGATAGAATTTCAATAATTATAGCTGACAAAGATTACAATTTTCAAATGAATCTTTTCCATCAGTATGAAGAACATGAAAAACAAATGCAACATGAAGCTTGGCAAGGCTCACTAAATCGCTGGGAAAAATCAAAGGATCGTTGGTCAAGAGAAAGAATTGCAAAAGAAAAAATGAATCATCAGACAAATCTAGTGAATGGCTTTGCTGATGTTTTAACTTCAAATAATAATCCGACAGCACAATCCAATTATGGCCAAACTCAATCAGGAATGTATCCTTCTTTTGATGACATAAATTATAATCAATATTCTAATCCTCCTGCTTACAATCCTAATTATGATTCAAATTATGATCCATATGATTATGGTTATGTTCCACAAAATTCCAAGCCGCTATGGTGATAAATAAAAAAGTATCATTTGAAAGTTGAATAGATTTTTACAATAACAATTTTCAAAATTGGTTTTTCTATCTCTCTTGCGTAAACAAGATTCTTAGACTATCTTTCTTAATTAAGATAAAAAAGGCACCGCACCACTCATTGAGATCGGGACGCGGTGCTTAAAAATATTTGGAGAGTTTAATGATCAGACCAATATTGCTTGTGGTTGGAACCCGCGCGGAAGCAATAAAACTAATACCTCTTTATTTGTCTTTAAAAAATAAAAATATACCTGTTTCTTTTTGCGCAACATTTCAGCATTCTGAAATGCTTCAACAAGTTTTTAATCTTTTTGATGTAAAACCGGATTTTAATTTAAATGTAATGAAACATGATCAGGATCTTTTTTATTTAAACAGTATTATTTTGCAAAAAATGAAGGAAGTTTATTTAAAATTAAATCCGGGTCTGGTTATTGTTCATGGTGATACTACAACTACTATGTCGGCTGCTATGGCTGCGTTTTATTTACATATTCCAATTGCGCATGTTGAAGCTGGACTTCGTACTGGAAATATGAATTCCCCTTTTCCCGAAGAAATGAATCGAAAAGTTGTGGGTCAAATATCAACATATCATTTTGCTCCAACAGCTTTTTCTGTTGCAAATTTATTATCCGAAGGTGTTAAGCGTGAAAATGTTTTTTGTACAGGAAACACAATTGTTGATGCTCTTTATTTTATCAAAGAAAAAATTTTATCAGGGAAAGTAAAAATAGATGAAAAAATTATACAAAAAGTTTTGCAATGCAAAAAAAATAATCAAAAAATTATTTTATTAACCGCTCACCGAAGAGAATCTTTTAATGGTGGTTTGACCAGAATTTTCAACACTGTTGAAAAGTTTGCACAAAAATTTGATGATGTTTTTATTTTTTATCCGATTCATCCCAATCCAAATGTGTTGCGTGCAGTTGAGGAATCAGGAATTAAAAATGTTAAAAATATCTATTCATGTTCTGCATTACCTTATAAAGAATTAATTTATATTTTGTTAAACTCAAATTTTGTGGCAACTGATTCAGGTGGCATTCAAGAAGAGGCTGCAAGTTTGGGCAAGCCCGTTATTGCGTTGCGTGATATTACTGAACGCTGGGAAGGTGTTTGGGAAGGAATTGAAGAATTGGTTGGAACAAATGAAGAATTAATTTTTAATGCGATGATCAAATTTTATAACAACAATAAAACACATGCGCCTTCTACCGTTTATGGTGATGGAAAAGCGTGCAATAGAATTGTTTCAATTTTGGAACAAAAGTTGGATTTTAATGTTTCAGTCGAAAAGCAGAAAAATAAAAAAGTTTTCCGTTCTTTGTCATCCTGAATTTATTTCAGGATCTATGTTTGATATTTTGTTTGGTTTGTTTTTTGTAAGAAGATTTATTAAAAAATGGGGCTTGTGAAAAATTGTGATTAGTTTAGCAGCTTGTGGATCCTGAAATAAATTCATAACTGTCCGAAGTTATGAAATGCTTTTAAATAAACGTAAAATTAATCCTACCCGCTCGTCCTGAGCGAAGTCGAAGGATCACGAGCGGCAAAATTGATTAAGTAAAATTATTGCTATTGTAAAAAAAATGCGATAAAAAAA
>JBDRFY010000061.1:0-3882 GCA_043818275.1 bacterium
AAATCAGTCAATAAATTCTTTGAATCTGAAAAAATAAATTATTATGAAGCGCAAGCAAAAGAAGATTATGAGATAGATCAGGCAAAAAAATATGTAATCGAAAAATTAAAACGAAAAATGCGAAAAGAAAAAAGAGACTACGTCAGGAAAGAAGATGTCAAAAAAGCAACGCAAAAAGAATTTAGAAATATAGCTGATAAAATAAAACGTAAAAATTACAGCGGATGGAATTTATTAGGTGATATAATTTCAGGAATTTTTTCAGAAGACAACAAAGAAAATTATGATTATGATCGCATTTTAAATTGGGATTGGAGTCGAGACACAAACAAAAAAATTTATCGCAGCTCATTGGAAAGGAAGATCAAAGAAATTGTTAACAAGCAACTCAAAAAAAATGGTATGAATCATAATGAAATTCCAAACAAATTAATGCCTGAATATTATGAAAAAATTCAATACATAACAGATAGAATGAAAATTTTAATGAATTCATGGAATCACGAAAATTTTGTTTATGAATATGAAATAAATAATGCGACAAAAGACGAGCTTGAACCATTCATAAGAAATATGAGCACAGTAGTTTTATCAAAAGATTTAGACCGAACAATAAAAAAAGTAATCACAAAAGAATTAAAACTAAATGGAATTAATGAAATCCCTTATAATGCAAAATCAACCTACAATGAAGATCAAAAAGTAATTAAAAATGAATTAAATAAAATCATGAATAAAGATGGCAGAAATTATGTACGAATTAACGAAATAGAAAAAGTAGTCAAAGAAGAATTGAAACCAACAATTAATAAAATAAATTTTGGTTCAAGTTATTACACACCACCAACAAATCCATACTACGTCCCACCGGTTAATCCTTATTACGTTGAACCAGGCTATCCCTACATAGAAGAAGAAATTCAACCAAATTTCGCAGGAGAAATTTGTACCATTTGTCAGGACAATTATTTAAAAAATGAACGGATTTCTAAATTAAGTTGCGGCCATTGTTTTCATGAAGAATGTATAAACACATGGTTTGCAACCAAAGAATCTCAGGTGCAAAAAAGAAGTTGTCCAATTTGCCGGGCACAAAATAATCTAATTACATCAAAAATTTATACTAATAAGTAACAATATGCTGCGGTTTTTAAACCGCAGCAATTCTAATTTTTTTTCTTGCCCAAATCACCTTTTTCCTGTATTATTCGTTTATCTCGTTTCTTTTTGGTTATCCAAACATATTTTGATTGGCAGCAAGCAAGAAACAAAACATTGCTAACCTTTTCTATTAGAAACAATTAGCAATGCATGAGTGTTTATAAGTATTTTTAAAACACCCATGGCCTTATTTGTTAGTTAAAATTTATTAATTTTTTTGATTTATATAAAATAAAAAACCTCTTCTATATACTAAATGCTACGGGGATTTCAGGACAGATATACGTAAGGGGGGACAGTAACATGATTAAAGAAATAAGTACAAAAAATATCGTTAAACTTACATGGCCGGCTACTCTATCTCAGGCAACAGTTATTCTTGTCGGAATAATTGATATGTTATTCATAGGCCAGGTAGGTACAATTGCCTTGGCTGCAGTCTCAATGGCAAGTATTGTTTCAACAACAATTTATAACTTTCTTGACGGAATAAAATACGGTACAACCGTTCTTGCTGCCCGTTTTTTGGGCGCAAAAGAAACAGATAATATTTCAAGAGTTTTACTTTTAAGCTTACTTACAGCAATAATCGTTGGCGTTCTTTTAATGTTTATAGCATATCCAATAAGCGTTGGCGTTTTTGATTTGGTTAGTGATCAATCAATTCGCTTTGATGGAATTGATTATCTTTATATTTTAACTTTAGCTACACCTTTCGTTATGATCTTTTTTGCATTTACCGGGTTTTTCAGAGGTCTTGGAGATACACTAACTCCACTTTGGGTAACCTTAATTATTGGTGTTGTTGACGCTGTATTGGACTATGTTTTAATTTACGGAAAATTTGGCGCTCCTGAAATGGGTGTTAAAGGCGCAGCGGTTGCATCATTTATCGCTTATGTTGTAGGAGCAATTGCCAGCTTAATAGTATTATTTAAATCAAAATTGAGTAGACCTTATATAAAACTACGAATATCTGTAAAAAAGATTTTTAGAGAATATTTTATAATATCTGCTGAAATTGGCGCTTTCTCCGGATTTTATTATTTATCATTATGCATTTTTGCGTTAATTTTTGGAAAACTTGGCGCAATTGCTCTTGCTGTTTATCAAATAACAAATCAGGTTTTTCTAATTCTATATCTTCCACCAAAAGGTTTTTCTATCTCCAGTTCAATTATTGTAGGTAAGCTTTTTGGTGCCAAAAGACAAGACCTTGTTTATCCGGGAATCAAAAAAATATTTAAACTTGCTTTTATTTCTTACACCATTATTTCAACAATTGTGTTTATTTTTGCTCCACTTATAGCAAACGCCTTCAGCCCAGGTGATCCAATTGTTGCGGGAATCACTGTTACAACTATCAGAATTGTTTGTATAGAACAATTTATTGCCATAGGTTATTTCATTCCAATGGGAGCTCTTACAGGTGCTGAAGATACACGTTTTTTAATGTGGGAAGATATAATTGCTGAATATTTACTTCTTCTTCCTTTGGCATACTTTCTGGTACTAAAAATGGGTTACGGAATTATTGGCGGCTACATTGCATTTTTTACAAGAACTATAATTAATTCTATCGTACTGCTAATAAGATTTTACTTTACAACCGGTTGGTTAAAAAGAAACAAAATTTAAATCTGGGTAATCAGAAAATATTGCATCAACATTTAAATTTTTAATTTTTTCAAAATCACTTGCATCATTTATGGTATAAACAAAAACCAATAATCCTTTTTTATGCGCGTCATCAATAAAATTTTTATTTATAAAACTCTTAGATAGCACAACAAAATCCGCATTCATATCCTTTGCAAATTGCGCGTAACCAATCGGAATACCGCTAATTATCGCTCCAATTTTAACCCCGCCACACTGCTTTGAAAAATTCAATAATTCATATTGGTTAAAAGAGGTCACCAAAAAATTATCGTACGACCAACCTTTTTCCTGAACATATTTTTTAATTAAATTCGCAACCAGAATACCGGTTCCATCCCCCTTTAATTCAATATCAACAACAACTCTTTTGTTAATCAAATCCAAAACTTCGTTCAATGTTGGAATTTTTTCACCATTTTTTAAATTAAAATTTTTAAGTTCATCCAAAGTAAAATCTGAAACATAACCTTTACCATTTGTTACCCTGTCAATTTTGTCATCATGAATTACAACAAGTTCACCAGATTTGCATTTGTAAACATCCAATTCTATTCCATCAACACCAAGCTCTATCGCTTTTTTAAAAGAACTTAAACTATTTTCAACCTCATACCCACACGCCCCACGATGCCCAAATATTTGCATACTCACCTCCCTGGAAAATAAACTTTTATAAAACAAGAAAAAGAATAGCATGAAACATGCAAAAGAAAATTCCCCCTTCATAATTCCCCCCTCCCTTATTAATTAAAGTTTAATAAAAATAGGGGTGGAAATAATAGAAAATAAAAAAAAGAGTAAGTTATAAACGCTGAAAATTCCTATTCAAAAAAAACGTTCAAATATTCAACATCTCGCTGCAATCTCTCAATTTCTTTTACTTTTCTTACATATGATTTGTAACCAACTAAAACTTCTGCGAATCTTAAAAACGCTTCTTTTTTGATTGCTTCTTTCGACATATCTTTTTCATTTTCAGATTCAAAATAATCTAATATTGAGCTTAAATTATTAGCTCCAGAGAATTCTATTAATACACTCAACCTAATAAACTCATTA
>JBDRFY010000062.1:0-63172 GCA_043818275.1 bacterium
GTAGGGACGAAAGTTATTAGTCAATCGTGTTTAAGTCAATTAATTAATTTTTTTGTTTTTAGCGAGAAATACAACATTTTCTATTGAGTTCCATTAATTTCCATTTTTTATTTTTCATTAACATAATATTTAAGATAACAATTATTTTTCTCATTATAGCTACAATTGCAACCTTAAATGCCTTTCCTTTTTCTCTAAGCCTATCATAAAATTCTTTCAATCTTGGATTGCATCTTATCGCAGAAAGAGCTGCCATATACAGCAACTTCCGTGGCTGATTCCTTCCATGATTTATTCTAGCCCTTCCAACAAACTGACCGCTTTCATTTGTTTGTGGAGCTAAGCCAACAAGAGATGAAATTTTTTTGCTGTCAACAGAACCAATCTCCGGAAGACTCGCAATTATTCCCTGAGCAGTTTCATTTCCTATGCCAGGCATAGATTCTAAAATTTCTTTTTTATTTTTAAGCGTATTATTTGCTTTAATAATATTTGTAATTTCTTTATCAAGTTTTTCAATTTGACGATCAAGATATTTAACATGCTTTGTTATTTCCATTTTTATTTTCATATTCATCTTTTTTTCAAATCTGTTTTTTTCAGAAGAACGTATAAATTTTAATTCTTGTTTTCTAATAAAGAGATCATTCAACTCTATGTTTCTTGTGTTTATTGGTTCAATGTTTTCAGAGCATTCATTAGCAGAAAATCTTGCTATTAAAAGAGCATCTATTGCATCTGTTTTTGCGGCTCTTCCTTGAGCAAAACGAAAGTCGCGAATTCGTTTTGGATTAACCAAATAAACTTTATATCTTTCACCTAAAATAAAAATGGCTAAACGTTCATAACCACCAGATGCTTCAAGTGTAATTTTTACGACATCATAATCCATTAATTGCTTTAAAAGGATATTGAGACCGTTTTTTGTATTTTCAATGCGAACCTTTTTGCTGCTTGGATAAAAGCAAATATCCAAATATTTCTTAGAAACATCGACTCCAACAAAAGTTTTTGTTATGTTTTTCATGGTATTTTTCCTCATGCTTGTAATGCGATTTGAAAATCATTCAATCGTTCGAGGTAGAAATACTTACTGGTAGGTCTCTGACTAAGCGCGACATTTATTGTCAAGCCTCGGACGAGCTCCTACCAGCCCTATTAATTTAATGATTTCAAAATTTATATATCGTTACAATAATTTGATATAATGTACAACATACAAGCCTCGGGTGAGGAGCGAAGCGACGTAACCGGTGGTATAAAAAAATCACCCCCATAACAAAGCCCCATTTATGGGGCGACAAAATAAAGCGCTCAACGGCTTAAAAGCCGTTGTATCAGCGCGGAATTCTTCTGCATCCTTCGCATAAAGCTTCGGAGCACCCTGCGAAGTTTTACACGAAGAAGGGGGAGCCAACCCTACTTCGCTAAAGCTTCGGAGGACAAGAAAGCCTAGGGTATTCTGGCGAAGTAGAATAAAAAACTTTCGAAAAAGAAAAACAGAACTGAACCTAAAGCTAAAAATGGGCCGAATGGAATTTTGGCCCGTTTGTTTTTTGCAAAAAAATATAAATAAATTGCTCCAATCAAAGTTCCGGTTAAAGATGCGATAAGTAAAGAAAACCAAACGGCAACGGGCCCTAAAAATGCTCCAATCATACATAAAAGTTCCATGTCACCAACGCCAAGGCCTTCTTTTTTTGTAAAAAATTTAAACAGTGTTGCAATAATCCATAAAATAAAATAACCAAAAATTGCGCCAATCAAACTTTGATAAAAATTAAGTTTCAAAAATCCTAAATAAGAAAAAGTTAATGCAACAGGCACGAGCCAAAGAGAAAATAATTGCGGAATTACCATTGCCTGCAAATCAGTGCGGGTTGCAACAATTAATGCTGTAAAAAAAATAAAATACGAAATGAAATAAAAAACATTTTGCGGATAACTTAAATTCAAATTAATTGTATGAATTGTTAAGCCCAGCATTAAAATTAAAGTTAGCAATTCAATGAATGGATACAAAATCGAAATTCTTGTTTTGCATTTTCTGCATTTAGCGCGCAATAAAATCCAGGATAAAATTGGAATATTATCATAAAAAGCAATTTGATAATCACATTTTGGGCAATGTGAACGTTTTCGTAAAAAAGGTAAATCTGAAACAATTCTAAATGCTACAACGTTTAAAAATGATCCCCAACAAAGAAATAAAAAAGAGAGAAAAATTAAAAAAATGATTTCAAACATAGCTTATTCTTTAATCCCGGCTTTGACTAAATCATGAATATGAACAAGGCCAACAACTTTTTGCCCCTGCAAAACAACCAGACTTGTAATATTAAAATCTTCCATAATTTTTAATGCATGAAGCGCCAAACTTCCCGCCTGAATTGTTTTTGGATTTTCATGCATGATATCACCGGCAGTGTTATCAAAAACTTTTTTGCCTTCAGCGCAAGCTCGACGTAAATCACCATCTGTTATTATTCCAAGCAAATTTTGTTGATCATCTGTAACAATTCCTGTTCCCAATTTTTTAGATGTGATTTTCAACACTAGATCAATAAATGAATCATTTTGATTAACCAATGGCAAACTTTTACCAGAATACATAAAAGAATTTATCGTCAATAAAAGACGTTTTCCCAGCGCGCCCGCCGGATGAAAACGAGCAAAATCATTTTTTGTAAAATTATTAATTTTACTTACAACGACCGCCAAAGCATCACCAAAAGCCATCATCAAAGTTGAGCTACTTGTTGGCGCCAAATTTAATTCGCAGGCTTCTTTTTTAAAAGGAAGGACAACACGCATGTCAACCAGAGAAGAAAGTTTTCCTTCCCCGCAACAAATAAGGCATGATTTAATATTTTGCGAATGCAAAACTGAAATAATTATTTCAAGTTCAGAGCCAGTCCCACTTTTCGACAAAGCAATTAAAAAATCTCCCGGTTGAATTAAGCCAATATCGCCATGCAATGCTTCAGCCGGATGTAAAAAAATAGATGGGATTCCTAAACTGACAAAAGTTGCAACAAGCTTTTTACCAACATGTCCTGATTTTCCCATACCGGAAAAAACAATTCTTCCTGATGCGTTAATAATTTTTTGAACTAAAATTTCAGATTCATCAGGAAGATTATTTGCAACGTAATTTATCGCTTCTGATTCGTTTAATAAAACAGAAATTAATTCATTTTTGATATTTAAAGATAAATTTGATTGTTTTTTTAAAACATTTTTTTGAAATATACCCTCAACTTTTTCCACAAACGCCTCAATCCTCGTCTTCTTCCCCTAGCTCTTCATGAATTTTTTCTAACAACTCCTCCATCTTTTGGACCTTTTCCTGTTTCTCATCAAACCTGAAAACTAAATCGGGAGCGTATCGTAATTTTAAACTTTTAGCTAACACAGAACGCATTGAAGGTTTGTAAAGTTTTAGAATTTCAAGAGCTTCATCGAAATCTTTTTTACCATTAAAACCGGCAAAATAAATATAACAAATTCCGGAATCAGCCGAAAGCTCAACTCTTGTTACAAAAACTTTTAAGACTACTGGTTCATCCTGAGATATTTTTTGAATAAAAGAAGACACTTCCCTTAGGAAAAGTGCCTTTTTTTTCTCGCGTTTAATTTCGCTTAATCTGGTTCTATTCATTAGAAATTATTAATTAATTAACGAATTAATTAATTAAACTCATTTGAAATTTGTTTAAGAACGGTATTTTTGATCGCGCGCATAAGACGTTTGCGTCTTTTTTGAGTTGGCGGTTCATGATAAACAAGACGTTTCATATCACGAATAACACCTTCACGTTCAATTTTTTTCTTAAGCTGTCTCAAACTTTTTTCAATATTATCTGAAACCTGTATTTCTATGTTTACAGATTTTGTCATTTAAATCGACCGCCTTCCAAAGCATTTTACGGGTTAAAAACGATTAACGAATGAACAAATCATAAGGGAAATGAGTTTTTTTGTCAATCCTTCGAGACGCTTCGCTCCTCAGGATGAACGGAGTTAAAAATTGAGTTTAACGGTTCCCATGATTGTTGTTGTACGATAAATTCTTATTCCACTCAACACAGTTTGAAAAGAGGCCGCAATCTCTATTCCTGGCGCGATTTGATAATCAAGCCCAGAAAAAATATTTAAAGTTCTCCAGCTTGATTCAATCCGATATTTTTCTTTTTCAAATAAATCTTCATTTTTCTTGCCATCTGTACGATTTTCAGTAAAAGTTACTGAATCTTTTTCATGTTGTGTATGAATCAGATCAAAGTAAAAAGACAATGAATCTAAAAAATTTTCCGCTTTAAATGAAGCATTTGCATACCATGTAACACCTGGTTGTTTTTTAATGTCAGCCACCCATGGATAAATTCCATACTGATATAAACTTTATGGAATATGAACATTTTTTAGTTCTCTATGGTTAAAAAATGCCGCGCCAAGACCAAATGCAAGTTGAACTGTACCAGGAAAATCCATATTTAATGAACCTTGTAACGTCAAACCTGTATAACCATCGTTACCTGTAGCCAAAGAAAATAAATAATCCTCTTTCTTTTTAGCTCCAGTCGGCGCCCAAACACCAATAGAAAAAATCGGAATAAATGACATAACATGATCGCCATCTTCGTCACTCAAATGAATTGGATAATTAAAATAAGCTTCAACATGTGTATCTTCCATGCAAGTTTTGCTATAGCTATCGGCATCTAAATTTACTTCCCCTAAAATATTTTTTAATTTTTGTTCGTTAGTTAAATAACGCTGAATCAAAATAATAGATGAATCAGTTACAACTTGTTTACTGGTTTTATCATTAAAAGTTGGATCCTGATGATAATAACAAATGCCAGTTTTTAAATTCATTCCAAACCATTTAAAAAAATCAAAATTAAACTTCGAACGTAAACCTAATTTTTCAAAATCAATTGGGACAGAAACGCGACCAAAATATTCACTTTCTTCAAAATTATCAACATCAGTAAAATTTGTATTTAATACAGGAATTGGTGAAGTCGCAGTTGAATTTGCCTGAGAATCATTATTTTCTAACGCTGTAAAAGGAGGACTTGCAACTTGCGTATTTGCATTTGCATCCAGAACAACATTTGCCAAAGCTAAAGTTTGATAATAAAGTCCAGCTCCAACATCAGTTCGCAAATTATAACCCGTAAATTGTAAATCATAGGGTTTATCGACAGGAGATGAATTAGGAGATTTTTGTACACCATAAAACAATCCCAACATATTCCAGGTGCCAAGCCGATCGCCTTCACCTAACTTAAAATCACTGTCTTTTCTGTTTCCATTCAGACCACGGCAACCGGAAGAATGTTGATAATATGGAGATAACGCAAAACTAAACCAGGGTTGTTTTTTCTTTGAATAATATTTATCTGTTCCTTTAAAATCATAAAAAATTGCGGAATCGTAATAACTGTTCATCGGAACAGAAAATAAATTGGGAAACAAAATAAAAAATAAAATAAAAAATGTTATTTTTTTTAATAACTTAATTTTCATAAATCCCCCTTTCTCCAGAAAAACTCATGTTTGTCAATTAATCAAAGTTGCTATTTTTGAAAATTCTAACAAACCCCGTAGGGGTTATAGATAATAGCCTCGGGTTTTAACCAGTGGATATAAAGATACATCAATCTCCGCTCCACCCCATTTCATGGGGTGAAAGAAATATTTAAAACTTTTATCAAATAATTCTTTCGTACCATAAAATGGCACGATATTATATGGTTAAATTTTCAACCACGGGTTAAAACCCGAGGCTATTATCTCCAGTCCCTAACGGGACTTAAGAATATTTTTTAAAGCACAACTAAACTTACAAACTAATATGGCGAATTTTGATATGAAAGGTAAATAATCTAGAAATTAAGTGTCATTGACCCTAGGATGGTAGTAGTTCTGTAAACCCGGGCGCCGCTAATAAGAGACTGAAATGAAATGCCAATACTACAAGCCGGCGCAACTTTATAATCAAGCCCCATAAAAATATGTTCCGCTCTCCAACTTGATTCATCTATCATTTTTTGTGGCTTAAAATATGCATTATCCTGTTTGAGCTCAATTGTATCTTTTCGATGTTCTGTATGAATTAAATCAAAATAAAATGAAAAGCCTTCTATAAAAATTTGCCCCATCATAGAAAAATTTGCGTACCATGTAGCCCCTGGTTGTTTTTTAATATCTGTTTTCCATGGATAAATTCCATATTGATACATGCTTGATGGCACCCTCTGATTTTCCAAATCTTTTTTTTCAAAATAAGCGCCACCCAAACCAAAACCTAGCTGAATAGTTCCAGGAAAATCCAAATTTAATGAACCATCAACTGTCAAACCAAGAAATCCATCATTTCCGGTTGGCAAAGAAAAAGCATAATCCTGTTTAAAATTTGATCCTGATGGAGCCCAAACTCCAACAGCAAGAATAGGGATAAATGTAACCTCTAATTCGCTATCTTTTCCCTCTAGTTTAATTGGATAATTCATACTAAATTCAATATGTGTATCTTCCATCGCAGTTTTGCTATATCGGTTAACATCAAGGCCAACCTCATTTGCGATAGCTTCAATTTTTTCTTCATCGGTTAAATAAGTCTGAACTAAAGTTTTACTTTTTTCTGTTGCATTAGGAAAACTCTGATACCATTTACCTTGTTGTCCTGAAGTTTTATCAACAAATGTTGGTCGCTGCTTGTAATAACAAACACCTGTTTTTACATTCGCGCCAAAATATTGTCCAAAAACAAAATTCAGTTTTGAACGTAAACCAATTTTTTCAAAATCAATTGGAACAGAAAGTCTGCCAAATTTATCATCAACATCAAAATTTGTTTCATCCGTGAAATTATAAAGTATTTTATCCGCAGAATCCGGGCCTGTTGCTAAATCAACTTTATCTATTACAGACTCATCAATTTCTTTTTGGGTAAAAACGGTTAACGAAGTTGCATCATTTTTAATTTTTGTGGCAGTGTCACCATCTACAACAACTCCTGATAAAACTAAATCAGGATATCGCAAATAACGTTGATAATCTCCGGATGGAGGAGTATTAACTTCCAGTTCTCCCTGAATTAATTCAAATTTATTATCGGTTGGAGAAGCATCCCGACCGTAAAATAATCCCAGCATATTCCACCAACCCAAACGATCACCTTCTCCCCAATTATTATTATCCGCATCTTTTCTGGTTCCATTCCAACCACGACAGCCGGAAACACATTGCATGTAAGGAGAAATATCGAAAGTAAACCAGGGTTGTTTTTTGAAATAATATTTATCCACACCGCGAACATTATAAAAAATTGCCTGATCATAAAAATTGTTTAAAGGCAAAGAAAATAACTCTGAAACAATAAACGTTGAAAGAAATAAAACTAAACAGAAAGTTTTTTTAATGAACTTCATTACAATATCTCCTGAATAAATTTATCCTAACTCAACCGCTATAAGATTTAAGATAAATTAATATAAATCTATTAGAAAAAAACTTCCCCCCGCTCGCCCTGAGCGTAGTCGAAGGGTTTAATCAGCTACTTAGTCTAACCAGCCTTTTATTGAATTGTAAATTTTTATTGCAGAGAAATTTACAACGTCAATAATTCTTATTGCTTTTCAATTACCGCTCGATATCCTTCGACTACGCTCAGGACGAGCGATTGGGGTTAATATTCTAAGAATGAATTCAAAAGAAGCTTACTCGGCTTAAAAATAATACCTGTCTTTTATATCATTAGCAAAAACTTCCGGTCAACAATAAAAAGAAAAGGCGTTCGCAAATGCGAACGCCCGAACAATTTAATTAATAAATTAAAATTTAATTTAATAATCCTACAATTACTTCAAATGCACTCAATCCTGAAAAATAAATCATTATTCCACCGCCAAAAAGTGCGATCAAAGTAATAACAATATTCTGTTTTTTCTTTTTGGCAAACAATAAAGACATAATGGAAAGTGTATAAGCGGGAACAATGAAAAAAGCAACAATTGCAACTAGACTTTCACCTCGCGCAAGAATTGCTGAAAGTAAAACTATGGCTGTGCAAACCAACACTGATACTTTTTCATTCCAAAAACTCTTTTTAAATAAAGTTTTTACAAAACCAGCTTTTGTTTTTTGCAAAACACTGGTTAAAAGTTCACTTATTGCCCAGACAACCGAATGTAAAGTTCCAACAATTCCAAAAATTGCGCCCGTTGTTACAAGCCAGGCTAAAATTCTATATTTTGGATAAGCTGCCAGCAAAACATCAACAAGCGGAACATTAATTCCACCAGCAAAATATTGGCTTGGAATAGAATATAAAAAACCAAAAACGAATGTAAAATAAAGTATTCCTACCGCAATCACCGAATAAATAAGAGCTTTTGGAACATTTTTTTGTGGATCTTTAACAATTGAATACAAGGAACAAACACATTCAAAACCCAAAAATGAAAATAATAAAGAAGGACCGGCTCTAAAAATTGGCATAATTCCATTTGGCGCAAAAGGAGTTAAAGTAGCGATATCAAAATTTAACCAGCCAAAAAGACCTGAAAGAAAAAGTCCTGTGATAACCAACACAGCAATTAAATATTGCGCCCAGGATGAAGTTTTTGCCCCTGCCAAAATTAAAATCATTAAAATTAAAAGAATATAAATTCCAAGTGGCTGAACAGGAATAAATGGAATAACTTTATGAACCCAAATTCCAGCCTGCTGAACTAAAACTCCCATAGCAAGCAAAAGACCGATAATGTATCCAAAAGAAGAAATTAATCCAACAATATGTCCACCCCAGGTTGATGGATAAAGATAACTCCATCCAGATCCAGGAAACGTTTCAGCTGCGCGTCCCAAAGACAAACCCATTGAAATTACTAAAACAATACTTAAAAGAAGAGTTAAAATACTTGCGGGACCAACTAAAGAACTTAAAATTGCCGGCATCAGTAAAACACCAGCTCCAACCATAGCGTTAAAAGCTATAACCGCCGCCGCTGTCATACTTATTTTCTGCTCACCATTACTCATAAAAACCTCTTAAGTTTTTGTGGTTAAAAAATGGAAACGCTTCACAAGGTGCTACTATAGCAATTTATTGAAACAAAAACTATTAAAAATAATTTGTGAAATAAAATTTCACTGGATGTTTTTCAAAAATAGTGTAAAAAAATAAGACCTTTTAATTTTTGAAAATATAAAAATTTATTTGGAGCTTAAATGAAAAACTTTAAAAAATATTTGCTTGTTTTGTTCGCAATAACAATTTTTGCTAAAAATTTAAATAGCATGTATCAAGAACCACAATTAAATTTTCCATTTGATCCACGAGAATTTGACTGGCAAAATCCAGAACACATTCAAACACTAAAAGAACTTTATAACAATAATCTCAGAATGATCATAATTATTGCATGTAGCGTAAGAGACATAATACCTATTGAGGATGGCGCAGAAATCGAATTACATGAAGGGCAAAGAATTATTGCCTTACATAAAAGAAATAAAGTTGGTCAGCATCTTGTAGATGAATACGGAAAATCAATTACTCAAAATCATTTGATTGAAAAGCCTGATGAGTTCTTTTTAAACTTAATCGATAAATTAATGTTTTTAATAAAACAAACAACACCACAATTGTTTACTTACAATGACTTACTTACTCACAATAAAAAAATGGGACTAGTTAAAGGAGTCGATAGCTATCTTGATCAGGATCCTGCTCAAATTAGGGCTAATAATAATTTAACTACAAGAGATGGAAGGTGGGTATCTGGTCAAGGACAGGTAACGCGAGAAGTGGTAAATGTAAACACAAAGTTTAGACAATGCCTAAATAATCTTGAAACAATACTCGAGTTATTAAAAGCTTATTTTTCTGAACAAGAAGGAGTTGTCAAAAAACAACTTGTCGTTTCACCTAAAACAACCATTGCCTTGCGAGAGGGAAGAATAAGAACTTCTTCTGGAAGCAAAATGATACAAATTAGAACCCAAACACAAAATCCTAAACAATCAGAAATATTGGAAACAATAAATAATTTATTAAATCAAATTTATAGCTTCTATAATCTATATTCAACCCCTCCGGTAAGCCCACACTCTCCAAAAAGGCTTAAACCTTTTAAATAGCAGCCTTCTTAACTTTTTTCATTTTTCAGGTATATTATGAGCATATCAAGCAAATTAACGCAGAAAAAGTTTCAGTTTGTCTTGAAATTTTGTTGTAAATATAAAAATTATTTAAAATCACAAAGACAATCTCAAAATTCGTTCATTTAAGTGCAAAATTAAACAATTCAATGTTTGTCATTGGTAAATAAGAGGTTTTTTAATGAAAAGAAAACTAATTCCTTCAAATAAATTAATGTTAGCTGCTGTCATGCTTGGAATAGCTTCAGGACTTGCGGATATTTCTTATGTTTATGTTCTTGCATCCGGAATATCTAACGTTTTTATGAATCTATTAGAACTTATTAGTTTGCCAATTATTTTTCTTTCAATTGTGTCTACAATTTCCAGCATAGAAAATATTGATGAAATGAAAATATTAGGAAGAAAAGTAATAAAGTATACTCTTTTTACAACTATAGTAGCCTGTTTGATTGCTATTGGAATGTTTGCTCTCATAAATCCCTCAGGTACTCCTTTAAATTTTGCAACCGATTTGAATAAAACAGGAAATATTTCAAGTGTATTAGCCTTCCTGTCTCAAATTATTCCTTCAAATATAGTTCAGGCTTTTTCGAATAACAGCAATGTTTTATCTGTGGTATTTATTGCCCTTCTTTTGGGTTTTGCAATTATTACGTTGCCCGATGATAAACAAAAATCATTAAGCGAACTTTTCTCAAATCTTTTTGAAGCAATTTTGCGAATCACAAATTTTATTGTTTATGCAATGCCAATAGGAATTTGGGCATTCGTTACAATTTTCACCAAAGACTTAAAAACAAACATCAGTATTTTAAATGAACTCTTTTTATTTACATCTGCAGTGCTAATAACCAATTTAATTCAGGGCGGAGTTGTTTTACCTTTAATGCTAAAATTTAAAAAATTAAAACCAATCAAAATGTTTAAAGCAATGTATCCGGCAATTATGTTTGGCGGAATTTCAAGATCCACAAGCGGAGCATTACCAATAACATTAAAATGCGCTGAAACAAAATTGGGAATTTCTTCAAAAGTTGCTAACTTTTCATTACCAATTTGCGCAACGATAAATATGAATGGTTGCGCAGTTTTCATGATCACAACAATAATGTTCATGGCGACTAACCATGGTCTTTCACTTTCAATTTACGACCTAATGTTGTGGGTTGTAATAGCAACTCTGGGCGCAATTGGAAATGCAAGCGTGCCTATGAGTTGTTACTTTTTGACAAGCGCTTTCGTTGCCAGCATGAATATTCCACTACATATTCTTGGTATAATTTTACCTATTTATTCTTTAATCGATATGGTTGCTACCGCACTTAATGTCTGGTCAGACTCAACAATCACTGCAATTATTGACCAGGAAATCAAACAAAGTGGTCAACTCGAGGAAACTTCCAAGTAAAATTCCAACCTAAAAATCGCTATTTTGCAAAAGAATCAAAGAAACAAATTCTCATTCTTGACTTTATATAGCCACAATATGGTAAAATAATGACAGATAGAAATATTGCGTTGATATTTATTAAAAAAAAGCAAAAAAAATTCAAAAAATAAGGGGGCGGTCATGAAAAATTTTAAATTTTTAACATTTTGGCTGATACCGTTAATTTTCACTAGTCATTTGTTTAGCCAAAATGAACTCGAAGATCTCAAAAGATATACAAAAGAACTTGAAGAAGCTTTCAAGGCAAAAATTCAAATGGATGAATCAATAACGCCAACATCTGTTCACAAAGAATTAAAAATTAATTTTGACAAGCTAAGCCCAAATGTTTTGGGAAAAATTAAAGGCGAAGCTAAAGGTAAATTATTCGATGTTCTTTCAGCCAATGAATTAACAACAAAAAATGAACTGGATAATGCTATAACAACCTCGCAGGAAGTTTTAATAAAATTAAAAGAAGAAAATCAAAAGGGACCAGAGCCACAAAGCCCAACACCTACCCCTCCTGCTCCTCTGCCCTTAATACCAGAACCAATAATTCCCCAAGGTCTTATGCCACCAGTTGCAATGCCTGAACCAATTCCAGCACCTACTGAAATTCCACCAATGCCAACTCCATCACACGAAATAATACCTCCTCCAATGCCAGAACCATTACCAATCACTCCTGAACCTATACCAGCACCACCAACACCTGGAATTATTCCTCCATCATCAATGCCTGTAGAAATACCACCTCCACCTCCTAATTTAGCAATGCAACCTTAATTTTTTTAAAAAAATATTTATAATTAAAAGAGCGCAAAATTTGCGCTCTTTTTTATTTACAAATAAGGACAAAAATGTATAGCAAATATTATCAATCACATGTTAAAAAAAGCAAAACATGGTTCATTATCGGAAGTCTGAAAAATGAAGAGAATCTCGCTTTTGTAAGAACACTTGATAAAAAACAAGGAATTTTAGAATATTTTGTTCCAGAGTCGCATGAACAAAAATTTTTAAATTTAATGAATTATTTCATTCAAAAAAATTTAATTTTTAATTTAGAAGAAAAAAAAAACAGATTGAAAATTCAATAATAAACCGGGCAATACCCAGTTTATTATTTAGTTAACCGTTTTTTAATTAAATCAGTATCCAACATTTCAAAAAGATCATGAATACCAATTCCGCTAAATTTACCAGTTAATAAATATCGAATTAATTTAAAAATATCACCGGTTTTTATTTTATTTTCTTTGCCATTCTGTTTTAATTTATTTAAAAATTTATCCGGCTCACGAATCAGTTCTAAATTTTTATTAATTAAATCCAAAATAAGTTTACTTAAATCAGTACTAAACTCTTCTTCAATTTTTATTTCATCAACTTCAGGTTCCTGGAAACAAAAAGCTAATTCTTTTGTCATACCATGAAGAGTTTTTATATCTCCCCTTACCTTTTCAATCAAGAATTCTATTTTTTCATCAGAAAAATCTTTGCTCATTGGATAAGCTTCATGTAAAAATGGTTTTATTCGTTCAACCAGTTCTTTTAAATCAAGTTTTGAAATCCATTTGTGGTTAAACCATAAAAGTTTATCAACATCAAATTTAATTGATCCGGTTGAATTAAGATTTGAAAAATCATATTTTTTTACAAGCTCATCCAGTCCTTGAAGTTCCTCGAGAAATGATGTGCCTATTATTGCCAAATAATTTAATATTGCTTCTTTAAGCACGCCCTCTTTTTTTAAATCTTCCAATTTGAAACCAAAATCGCGTTTAGACAATTTTTTACCATCGACATTACAAATCATAGGCAAATGCCAAAAGCGTGGCAAAGGGATGGCAAATGATTCAAAAAGAGCTGCCTGCATTGCTGAGTTGGTTAAATGATCTTCCCCCCGAATGACATGAGTAATTTTCATAAGCCAGTCATCAATAAAATTTGCAAACAAAAAAGTAAAACTTCCATCCGATCTTGTAAGCGCAAAATCAGAAAAGTTTTTCATATCAAACTTAACAGTCCCCCTGGCCATGTCATAAATTTCCTGTTCTTCATCTTCATTAATTTTAAACCGCCAAATAAATGGAATATTTTTTACTAGTTTTTCTTTTATTTGATCATCTGATAATGTGCGGCATCTTCTGTCGTATCGCGGAGGATTTCCTTGAGCAATTTGTTGCTTGCGCATATTCATCAATTCTTCTTCGGTGCAAAAACAACGATAGACTTTTTGATTTTCAATTAAATCATCGAGATTTTTTTGATATAAATCTTTTCTTTTTGATTGCAAATATGGTCCATATTTTCCACCAATTACCGGACCTTCATCATAAGCAAGACCCAAATGTTTTAAATCTTCAACTATTTCATAGCCAGCCTCATCCATGTTTCTGGCAACGTCTGTATCTTCAATACGAAGTACAAAAACTCCACTATTTTGTTTTGCAAAAAGATAATTCATTAAAGCAGCGCGAATATTTCCTAAATGCATAAATCCTGTTGGAGATGGCGCGAATCTTACACGAACTTGTTTAGACATTTAAACTCCTTTAAAATTTTAATTCTTATTAATAATAAAAATATACATTAATGTGGCACGAAAATAAAAAAATGTTAAAATACTGCTTCGTTTAACAATCATATTTAATCAAAAAAAGAGGATCTCGGAATGAAAAAATTCAAATCAATTCTTGAACTTATCGGCAATACACCGATGGCAAAATTGGATCTCAATACAAATGCAACATTTCTTGCAAAATTGGAATTTCTAAGCATTGGTGGAAGTATTAAAGACCGCTCTGCTCTTTTTATGATTGAACAGGCAGAAAAAAATGGTTTATTAAAACAGGGTGGAACAATAGTTGAAGCTTCTTCCGGAAATCAGGGAATAGCATTGGCATTAATTGGGGCTGTTAAAGGTTACAATGTAATAATAACGGTACCAGATAGAACAAGCATCGAAAAAATTGCAGTACTTAAAGCCTACGGCGCAAAAGTTTATATTTGCAAAAACACAGATACTCTGGACGATCCGGAAGGTTATCATGTAAAAGCTGAAATGTTACATAAAAGTATTCCGGGATCCTTTATGCCAAATCAATATTACAACAAAGCAAACATGATGGCACATTACTCTACAACAGGTCCTGAGATTTGGGAACAAACAGAAGGTAAAATAACTCACCTTTTTGTTGGCGCAGGTTCATGTGGAACAATTTCCGGAGCAGGAAAATATTTAAAAGAAAAAAATCCAAACATAAAAATAATCGGCATTGATTCTGAGCATTCAGTTTATTCAAGTAAAAATCCAAAGGCTTATGACTCTGAAGGAATTGGAATCGACGTTATAAGTGATAACCTGGATAAAAATTCTTTTGATGAAATTTTAACCATTTCTGATGAGGATGCATTTGAAACAACAAGAAAAATTGCAAAACTTGGAATTCTTGGAGGAATTAGCAGCGGCGCCGTTATGCATATTGCACTTGAATATGATAAAAAACTTAGTAAAAATGATTTGGCTGTTGTAATGATTGCTGATTCTGGAAGAGCTTATCTTAGTAAAGTTTTTGTTGAAAAAAAACTTGAAAAAAACAAAATTAATCAAGCAACTGTATAAAAATGTTCGAATTCACAAAATGTCATTCTCTTGGAAATGATTTTATTCTTCTGGATTTTTATAAAAAATCCAAAAATGAACTAACAAAACTTATATCAAATACAAACTGGAAAAGCTTTGTAATTAAATCATGCGACAAACATTTTGGAGTAGGTGCCGACGGAATTTTAATTATTTCTCAAAATAACGAAATCTTAATTTTTAATGCTGATGGTTCACAGGCAGAATTGTGTTTAAATGGCCTTCGTTGTGCTGCTTATTACTTATTTAAAAAATACAAATTACCCCCATTTTTTTCATGTATCATGGGAGGACAAAAAATTGATTGCGAAATTGATAATAAAAGTGTAATTAATCAAATAAAAATCAAGTCCTCAATTGAAGAAAAAACAATTAAAATAAGCGATCAAAAATTATCCGGTCATTTTTTACAAATTCCCAATCCACATTTTATAATTCAAAAAAAAATAACCAATAAAAATTTTCTTAAATTATCCCCATTAATTGAGAGTCATAAAAATTTTAAAAATAAAACAAATATCGAATTTATCTGGCATTCGAATGAAAACAATTATGAAATGTTAGTTTATGAAAGAGGCGTTGGCCCTACTCTTGCATGCGGTTCTGGAGCAACTGCGGTTTTTTATTTAATTTCTCAACTAAATAAAATCAAATTAAATCAAAAAATTATCATTAAAATGCCTGGGGGAAAATTAACACTCTGGTTAGATAAAGATAAAAAAATAAATATGCAGGCAGAAGCAAATTTTATTTTCACAGCAAGCTTCAATAAAGATTTTCTTGAATTCTTGTTTTAAATAAATCAAAACAATAAATTAAATGCATATTTAAAAATAACAAAAGGGGAAAATATGAAAAAAATCTGTTTATTATTTTTAGCCATCTCTTTTAATTTAGCCAACGGTTTAGTTATTAAAAATCAGGCTAAAAAAACAATTGTTGTGATAACCAATTATTCAAATGAACAGTTTTACAGAGCACATGAATTAAAACCAAGCATGCTAAACAGCCAACCAAGCATAAAAGCAAACATTGCAAATTTAGTTGAAATACAAATTTATGATAAAATTCCAACCAACTATAATACCGGTAAACAAATCGATATTAAACAAATAGAATCACTCAATGACACTTATCAAAATGTTTATAAAAAAATACCCAAAAATGAACCCGCTGAACTCTCAAGTCCAATTGTAGAAATTGATAAAAACGATTTAACTGATTCAGAATATGCAATTATGCCTTCGCCTCAAGGCAAATTAACTTTCGTGGAAGTTGCTTCAAATATTAAAAGTTAACTATAAATTGGGCTTTTTAGTTAAAGTAAATAATCTTTTATGCTAAAATCAGACTTTATTATAAATATTTTTCAAACGAAAGGTTTTTGAATGCAAGATACCTGGATTGTGTTAATCCCCCCTATTATTGTTATTGCATTTGCTTTTTTAACCCACAGAATTTTCTTCGCTTTAATATTAGGTCTTTTAAGCGCAACATTTATAGCCACTGATTTTGCAATAATAGAATCATTTCATATGGCAATTAAATATGTTTGGAATATTTCTGAATTACAAAACCTGTCTTCATTGAAATTATTTTTTGACAGTGACAATTTAATGCTTATTTTATTTTCATTTTTACTTGGAATAATAACAACTTTGATAATTAATACCGGTGGGGCAAAAGCGTATCAAACATTAATAAATAAAAGGGTTAAAGACAAAAAAGATGTTGAAAAAGCAACTCTAAATCTTTCATGGTTTTTCTTTCTGGATGATTATTTTGGAAGTTTAACCGTTGGTTCAGTCATGAGGCCAATAACAGATCAATTCAAAATCCCAAGAATAAAATTATCTGTACTTGTAAATTCTATTGCCGGCCCATTGTGTCTTATTGTTCCAATTTCAAGCTGGGGCGCGGTTATAATGATGAATCTTGAAAAATCTGGTATCTCAAATGGAAACTTAAACCAAAACATTACAATACATGCTGATCCATTTTATCTTTATTTAAATTTTATACCTTTTATTTTTTATTCAATAATAATAATTGCTTCCACATGGTTTGCAGTATTAAAAAAAATATCATTTGGAATTATTTACAGACAGGAACAAATAGCGAAAAACACAGGAAATCTTTTTGGCGGCAAAATCCCAATCAATAGAAACAATTTTTTAAACAAAACACAAAGTAATCTCTTTGATTTTTTATTCCCAATAATTTCTTTAGTTATATCAATCTTTTCTATGGTTCTTTATACAGGAAATTATCATCTTTTAGGTGGATCAAATAATTTTGTTGAAACATTAAAATCTGCTGAATTTATAAGATCATTATTCATAGGCGGTTGTATTAGTTTTTTAGGAAGCTCAATTTTATATTTAAGCCGAAATAAAATAAGCTTAAAAAAATATCTATATTCGATTATTGAAGGAATTGAATTAATTGGACCTTCTCTTGTTGTATTAATTCTTGCCTGGTCTTTAGCAGACATTTTAAATACTCAACTTTTCACTGGGCAATACCTGGCAAATTTATTAGTTGGAAAAATAGGAATTCAACTTTTACCATTAATGTTTTTTGTCGTCACCGCAACAATTGCTATAGCAATAGGATCAGCCTGGGGGACTCTTGCAATTATGATTCCTCTTGCAGTTCAAATGTTAATTTCGATGTTTAACCTAACCCCACCGGTAGAATTAAGCCAACTCCCAATAATTTATCCTGTTCTTGGCGCAATTTTATCCGGAGCTGTTACAGGAAATCATTTATCTCCAACCGCAGATACAATGGTTATGTCTTCAACAAGTACTGCCGCTTATCACATGGATCACGTTAAAGGACAGCATGTTTATGCAATTCCAGCATTAATCTCCACTGCAATTGCATTTTTATTTGCAGGATTCTTTATTAATTACAACACAAAAATAGTTTTGATTTTTTCTCTGGGAATAGGAATAGCTATAAATTTTGCTCTTCTTACAATTTTGAATCAAATTAAAAATCATATTTCAGAAAATTAAATTTTTACCTATAAAAAAATACCACGATAAATTTATCGTGGTATTTTTTATTTAGTTTTTATTATCTATGCAACGGACAATAAGGCAACAATGCCATTGAACGTGCAATTTTTATATTTCTGGATAAATGTTTTTGATGATAAATACAATTACCTGAAACCCGTGAAGGTAAAATTTTAAAACGCTCTGTCATAAATCCTTTTAACAAATTAACATTTTTGTAATCCAAGTCTTTTTCCTGCTCAGGATTAGAACAAAAACGACAGTGCTTTTTAGTTAAAAAGGATTGTTTTCTTACTTTTTTCTTTAACAGACGAGAACTTACTTTTAATTTAAATTTTTTTGACATATTTATATCCTTTAATTTTCCGTGATTTCTTCATCTGCTTCAGATTCAATTACTTCGTCTTTTTTCTCCCGATCATCCTGCTTGTCTTCCGAAGTGCCGCTATTTCGCGGTACGTAGGAGGAAGCTTGTCGAAGGGCTTCAATTTCAACTTCTATTTTTTCTTCATTTTTAGATTCTTTATCTTCTTTATTAATTTCATCATTAATTTCCTTCCTTTCCTTTGGTTGGGACAAGAAGCTTTCCATTTTATTTTCTTTCAAAAAAGAATCTAAATTACCAACTCTAGGAGCTTCCAAAGCTTCTGGCTTAGAATAATCAATTGAAGAATTTGATTGCAAATTCACATCAACGTGACGTAAAACAACATCATTGAACTTAATTTTTAACAAATTATGAAGTTGTTTAAAAAATGAATTTAATGATTCTTTTGGAATCTCATAACGGGTAAGAATATAAATACCATAATCATTCTTTTGAACAGGATAAGCAAGCCGACATTTACCCCATGGATCAAAAGTATTAATTCTACCCTTAGAATCCACAAGAATCTTATCAATGCCTTGTTCTATCTTTGAAATCTCATCGCCTGTTGCTTCTGAACGAAGAAGCATTAACGTTTCATAACGAATCATAGAAGTGGTTCTCCTAAACATACGGTTTAAAAAAATTAAAAGGAGATAGCAGCAAAAGCTACTATTGGTACCTAAAACCCTTCAACCTCTCATCAAATTTGAGGCCCTGGGTAATCGGAATCTATTAAAAAAATATTCAATCACACGAAAAATTATTGTAACAAAAAAACACTTTTAATCAAGTAAAAAACGATTTAAAAGCACCATTTAATAAGAAACGCCGTTCACTCTGAGAAGCCTTTAGGGCATCTCGAAGGGTACGGCGTTCGTTTAGTCATTATTCGATAATAATTGTCAAAAATATTAAGCCATCATTTGATATCTATGAGTTACCTTACCGATAACTCTGAAATTATCTTTGCCTCTAACCAAAGCAACTGGTGCTTTTTTGTGGTTTACAGATTCAAGAACAACAAAATCATCCATGTAGTTAATTTGCATAATCTCTTTTTGAGGATTTTGCTCATCACCGTATTCAACAGCAACGATATCTCCTGATTTTGTCCATAAACCTGGGCAAATAACCAAATAGTCTCCATTGACAAATCTTGGAGCTAAAGAGTTATCTTTAATAGATAAACAGAACATTGCATCTGCGTCTTTATTTCCATCATCTGCAAAAACAGGCACGAATTTATCTTTGTAACCTGTTGTAGCCTGTAAAACCTGGTTGTTGTAAGCAGATGGTTGACTTGGAATTTGACCAACTACAGGAACAACCTTGATTTGTAAATTTGCATTTGTTGAATCAAGATCCTGACCAATAAACTGCAATCTACTATCAACGTTATCTGTTCTCTCTTTTCTAAAAGAAAAAAGATCTGTTGGTTCAATTTCAAACGCCCTGGATAGTTTATCTAAAGCATCCTCATTCCAACGTCTTGTTCCGTTTTTAATGTGAGTCAAATAACTTTCAGACATACCGGTTTTTTCAGCTAAAACTTTGGTAGTCCATCGTCTTTCACGAAGAAGTTCTCTGACACGTAATGCTGTGGTTTTCATAATAACCTCCAATCTAAAATATTAGCTAATACCAAAAATTGCTAAATTTACATAATTTTAGCTTTCAAAAACTACTCGTCAGCTAACTTCATTAATCTCCAAAGAACAAAGATTTTTGTTTGTTTTTACCGTATTTTTCAATCTTTGTAACTAAATCTTATACAATTGGAAAATCGTCGTCAAACGCCTGGGGCTGAAACCTGCCGGTTTAAAGCTAAATTCTTTGTTTTTATAAAAAAATTAAATTTAATTTTCGATAAAAAAAGTAAAAATGAGTACTTTTATAGAAAAAACATCAAAAATATAGCTATTAATTGATTAATAACCAATTTGAAATTAGTTTCAAAAAGAATAGAATTTAAATAAAAATAACCAATTATATTTCAAAACAATATAAAATTATCTTATTAAGATTTTTTAAGCCGCACAAATTGCGCGGATTTTTTTTCTATACAAATCTTTGATATCTATGAATTAATTTGCCAATAACCCTGAAATGATCCTTGCCCTTAATTAAGGCAACCGGAGATTGCTTATGATTTACAGACTCCAAAACGATAAATTCATCCATATAGGTTATTTGCATTATGGTTCGTACTGTATTTTCATTTCCATATTCAACCGCGGCAACATCTCCAGATCTGGTCCATTCCATAGGAGAAAAAATTAAATAATCTCCTTTTACAAAATTAGGAGCCATTAAATTATTACCAACATGATAACAAAAAAGGGAATCATCCAAACTATTAAAAACAGGAACAAAAATATCCTTAAACCCTGTAGTTACCTGTGTTACCTGATTATTATAAGGAGAAGGATCGGCAGGAATTTCACCAACAATGGGAACAATTCTTAATTGAAGGTCTACATCAATTGCTTGTGCAATTGAAACAGATTTTTCAACATCATCAGTTCTACTCTTTTTTTGAACAAAAAGATCAACAGGATGCGCCCCAAAAGCATCTGCCAATTTTCTTAGAGCATCTTCGTTCCAACGACGAGTTCCATTTTTAATATGAGTTAAATAACTTTCTGAAAGACCCGTTTTTTCGGCCAAAACCTTGGTTGTCCACCCACGTTCCCGTAACAATTCTTTAACTCTTAATGATGTTGAGGTCGCCATATGACCACCCTCCTTTTTAACATTTTTATTTTCAATAATGACAACAAATAATAATGCCAGCATCATAGATTCTGTCAAATAGAAAACATATTGTATTTTGTAGCCAAGACTTTTTGCTTTAGTTATAATTTGCAAAATATTTTTAAAATTTTTCATAATTACTCAAAAGTAATTCGAATAATAAAAAATGCTGAAAAAAAATAAAAAACTTAAATACCCTAAAAATTATTTTGAAAAAAAAGCCTGGCAAGAAAATTTATATGTTTGTGGTATTGATGAGGTTGGTCGTGGATGCTTTGCCGGACCGCTTGTAGTTAGCGCTGCAATTTTACCAATTAATACAAAACATAAATTACTTAAAGATTCAAAAGTTTTAACAGAACAGGAACGTGAACTTGCATATGAATGGTTAATTAAAAGATGTTTTTATTCAACAGCAATTATAAGTAACCAACAAATTGATAAAATAAATATTTATCAGGCCACAAAACTGGCCATGAAAAAAACGTTCTATCAAATTTTGCAAACAATTCCTTTTGATTCAAAAAAATTAAAATCTCTTTTAATTGATGCCATCCCGGTAGACCTGGAACAAATTTATAAAAAAGAAAATCTTGAAGTTTTTTCGATGAATTATGGCGAAAGCATTTCGACTTCAATTGCAGCTGCTTCAATTATTGCAAAAGTTACACGTGATAATTTAATGAAAAAAATACATAAAATATTTCCCTCTTTTAAGCTTGATCAACATAAAGGTTATGGAACTCAATTACATAGAAATTTAATTATAAATAATGGAATAAGTATTATTCACAGAAAAACGTTTGTCTCAAGTACCATAACTCAAAATACCGCCATTCAAGCTTGCTTAACACAAAATACTTCGGTAGCCCAAAAGGAAAAAAATGACAAACAAACAAGCTTATTTCGCTGAAGTTATCGAAAGTTCACTTGATAATTTTCTCGCTCAGTGTTGGCAATGGGATTTTTTTCCAGAATTTGGCTCCCTAATTCAGGCACAAAACGAAGATATATTAACTTTAGGAGTTGTAACCCAAATTCAAACAGGGTCTATGGATCCCATGCGATATCCATTCGCATATCAAAAAACAGAAGAAGAATTAATAGAACAACAACCACAAATATTTGAATTTTTAAAAACAACTTTTAAAGTTCAAATAATTGGTTTTGCAAATTCTAAAAAATCTCCCGTTCGTCCTGCGTGCCCATCGAAGTCCCGTTTCGAGGCGGGACGAAGACTGGAGGAACCCAAGGGGCATCTCGAAGGATATTCCGAAAAAAATAATTTTTATTATCATCTTCCGTCAAAACCTTGTAAAATCCACAGTTTTATAAAAAAAGCTGATAAAGAATTAAGCTCCCTTTTTTTTAGCAACCCTGATTTTTTACATATGCTTTTTGGTTATTCAAGCCAAATAACAAATCTGGATGAATTATTAATAACTATTTTAAAAAATCTGAAAATAAACAATGAACTTACTTCTTCAAACCTTAGTAATTTCTGTCAGACATTCTCTATTTTGACAAATAATGACTATAGAAGAATGAAGTCATTTTTATGCAGAATAGAAAGTTTATAAAAATATTACACAATAAGCCTTATTAACTAAAATAAACCTAAAAAAACAGGAATCATAAATGTTTGGTTTAATAAAAGACAAATTTCAAAAAATATATGACGGTTTTACAAAAAAAGCATTTTCAATATTTTCAAATAATAAACTTGATGAAAAATTTATAACAGAGCTCTACGCCCTTTTAATTTCTGCTGACACAGGCGTTGAAACTACAAATCAATTAATTGAAAAATTAAAAAATGACATAGCCAATCAAAAAATTAGAAGCCTTGAACAAGCAAAAGAAGAGCTTGAAAAATTATTAATAAATCATTTAAAAATTCATACTTCTATTGAATTAGAACCTAAAATATTACTTTTAGTTGGTGTCAATGGAAGCGGTAAAACAACGTTTGCCGCAAAAATTGCCAATAAATTAAAAGAAAAAAATAAAAAAGTTTTATTAGTGGCTGGGGACACATTTCGGGCAGCTGCCACAGAACAACTAGATAATTGGGGCAAAAAAATCGGTGTTGAAGTTTTTATTGGTAAACAAAATCAGGATCCGGCCTCTGTTATATTTGATGCCTGCACATATTTTGAAAAACAAAAATTTGATCATATAATTATAGACACTGCAGGCAGACTTCAATCAAAAACTAATTTGATGAAAGAATTAGAAAAAATAAAAAAAATAATTTCAAAAAAACTGCAAAATACAAAAACAAGCACCTGGCTGACAATTGACAGTATGTTAGGTCAAAATTCTTTAGCTCAGGCAGAAATTTTTAATGATGCAACACAGTTATCAGGAATTGTATTAACCAAGCTTGACGGTACCGCAAAAGGTGGTATCGTATTTTCTGTAACACAAAACCTTAAACTCCCAATAACATATGTGACATTTGGAGAAAAACTTGATGATATTTCAAAATTCAAACCAGAAGAATTTGTAACAAGTTTATTTGAATAAAAAATAGAAGGAGAAGTTAAATGGAAAAAAAAATTATCCTAATAATAATTCTTACAATCTTCATCTCACATTCCGGTTTTGCAAGGGTTGGATCAATAGGATTACAAAAAACTAAAAATTCAGTTATTGACGCATTAAAAAATAGTCAAAAATTAGATAAAAATGCTTTCACAAGATTCGTAGAAGACACAAAACAAAAAAAAGAAACCGATCCCAAAAATCAACTGGCTGACATTATAACTGCTTGTGAAGGATCTACAATAAAAGGCCTTTCGGTGTACACATCAAAAATAGAAAAAGAAGCAACTGAGCAAATAGAATATTCTGAAGATTTAATTAATAATTTCATTAAACTGGCAAATCAATTTGCTTTAGTTGAATTAATGGAAAATGAAGAAATAAAAAGTAATTCAATTAATGCATTTTCCATCCTTAATGATTTAATTACACAAAATTACAAAAACAAAGAAACATTTTTTACAGATTTTTCAAGTGATCTAAAGGAAGAACAACAAAACATAGAAGAGCAAATAAATATTCTAAACAAATTAAAAGATTTAAATGAAATTAAAGAAAACAATATAATTAATGAAAAATTACAAACCACTCTTTCAAGATTATATTTATTAAAAGATAATATTTATAAATTTATTGAAAAAGTAAATTTCCTTATAAGCAATTCTTTAAAACTTTTATCCGTCTGGTTAATGTTAAATAATCCAGAAACTAATGATAATATAAATGATAATATAATAGAAGAAGTTATTGATTCTGTTGTTGAAAATTTAATTGATGAAATCTCTGATACCCGTTCTATAAATATGCAAACAAAAACTATACAGGAACAAACAGAAGAAGATATTCCAGAAATAATTTCAGGTTTACCACAAGAATCAAGTTCGACACCACCAATCGAGGCTGGAAATTCTTTAATGTTCAGACCATTTTATGCCTAACCAAATAGCTTCAGAAATAAAAAATACATTATTAACTTGTAAATATTATCATGCATCTAATGCATCACAAGATGCGTGGTATCTTTTGCAGAAATTAACCGGTAAAAATAAAGCGCAATTATTAACAGAAACAATAATTAATCTGACACCAACACAAAAAAGAACATTATCAAAATGGCTAAAATTAATCACAAAAGATAATAAACCTATTCAATACATCTTGGGTTCAATTCCATTTTGTAACGTTGAAATCCTGCTTAAACCGCCAATTTTAATTCCAAGACCCGAAACCGAATATATATGCGACTGGATTATTAATAAATTAAAAAAAATAAATTTACAAAACTTACAAATTTTGGATCTGTGTTCCGGAACAGGTTGCATTGGTCTTGCAATTGCAAAAGAATTTAAAAATTATCAAATTACATGCACAGATATAAATCCAAAAGCAATTTCTTTAATTAAAAAAAATGCTATTCATAATAAAATAAAAAATGTAATAATTATCAAATCTGATCTTTTTGAAAAATTAAAAAACAAAAAATATGACATTATAATAAGTAATCCACCATACATATCAGAAAAAGAGTGGCAAAACTTAGATAAAAATATTACTTTATGGGAAGATAAAAACGCATTAGTTGCAAACCAAAATGGTTTGTTTATCATTAAAAAAATCATTAAAAATGCCCCTTTTCATATTAAAAATAATGATTACTTACTAAAAAATAAAACTCCACAAATAATATTGGAAATTGGTCAGGATCAGGGCAAAGAAATAATTAAAATCATTCAGTCAGAAAAAACTTTAATAGCCAAAATATGCAAAGATTTGCAAAAAAATGACCGTTGGGTTGCAATTTCCTCTAAAAAAAGCTTTTTTTAGAATACCTCATTTTTGACAATTCCAATTAATTCCTTTAGAGTTTTGTCTAACCTCAACTCAAACAAATTTGAATATCCAAAAGCTTTACAAAAAACAAAATACTTGATAAAAAAGCTTTTAAAATGTTATAAAAAATTAAAACTTAAAATTTAAAAATTAAAAAGGTAAATAGTATGAAAATTGAAAGTAAGATTATAAATTCAACTTTTTTCGTTATATTTATTGCTACAAGTTTAATAATAACTTCAAACATAAATTCAAAAAACAATTCCCCTTTCACATCAAAAATCAGCCTAATCTCTGATGCAAAACATGCTATTCAGGAAAAATTAGATTCCGAAAAAGATATTCATATGATTATTAGAACTTATGAATTAAAGGATGATAAAGTTCAGGCACAAACAAAGGTTCACTATACTTCTTACCGAAAAGAACCTTTATGTATATTTGAAGAAGTAAATGATTTGAGATTAGAAGGAAACAATTCAACTAAGTTTGTTTACAATAAATGTAAAAACCCTAATCAAATAACACAGCTTTCTAAAAAATCAAAAAAACAACAATTTGCATTTGATGCACACGCTGATCACGCTTAATTTTATTTTTAATAGTAATGAAGACAAAAGATAATTACGAAGAAAAAAAAGTTTCAGATATTATACCCGCGTACATGTGTTCTGTATGCGGGTATCTTTATGATACAGAATCCGCACAAAGAGATCTTGAAAATAAAATCGTTCCGTTTCAGGATTTACCTACCGATTTTTTATGCCCTAATTGCGGTGTAAGAAGAGAACTCTTTGTTCCTGTCTATTCAGACAGAACTCCAGATATAATTAAAAAATAATACAAAATCAATCTTATATATTTATAAAGGATCAGAAATGAGTGAACAAAAAAACAATCGCCAGATTACATTTTGGGGAATTTTAAAAACATTATTTGTTTTAATGATAATTGTTCAATTTGTACCTATTCTTTTTTCTAATTTAAAAAAATCCCTGGAAGATACACTAAGCCCAAAACCTAAAATTGGTCATTTAACATTAAACGGTTTTATTGGAAACTCAACATTTTACGTAAAAAAAATTCGCTCATTTTTAAAAGATGAAGACATTTTAGGTTTATTTATAAAAATTAGTTCTCCAGGAGGAGTTCCTGGCAGCAGTCAGGCAATTTTTAACGAACTAAAATTATTCAAAGCAAAAAAACCAATTGTCATTTTAGTTGAAAATGTTTGTGCTTCTGCCGCATATTATGTTGCCGTTACAGGAAATACAATAATTTCACAACCTTCATCTTTGGTTGGAAGCATTGGAAGTTTTGCACAACTACCAAATATAAAAGGATTAATGGAGGACTGGAAAATAAAATTCAACTTCATTCAATCCGGAAAATACAAAACCGCGGGCAATCCATTCACAGAAACAACACCTCAAGAAAAAGAATACCTGCAACAAATATCTGATGATATATATCAACAATTTATTAATGATGTTGCTACATCAAGAAATCTTGACATAAAAGAAATTAATAAATGGGCTGACGGAAAAGTGTTTACAGGAACTCAGGCTTTAAAACTTAAACTTATTGATAAAATAGGATCCATGACAGACGCAGTTGAGGAAATTAAAAAATTGGCCAAAATTCCGGAAACAGAAGAAATTAAATTTATAAAACAAAAGCCTCCTTCAGGAATTTTAAAATATTTGCAAATGAAAGAAGAAGAAACTGATGATGAAGTAAATTTCTCAAATTCTTTTGCAAATTTTATCAATAATGTTTTAGATAAAGTATCTGAAAAACAACAAATAAAAGCCCAGACTCTTCATATTGGTTAATAAAAAAAGCCGGTAACTTTTACCGGCTTTTTTTATTATTTGCGATACCTAATTCTTCAATTTTTCGATATAAAGTACTACGACTTATACCTAAAACTTTGGCCGCTATAAAATAATTATTTTTAGTTTCATCTAAAACAACATCTATTAAATATTTTTCAACTTCTTTCATAATTAAAGGATGAATATTCCCCTTTTGGTTTTTATCAATTGCCTCAACCATTTTTTTTACATTTCGCTTTAAAATTTCTTGCAAAGATGACACTTCACCATCTCCCTTAAGAATTAAGAAAGTGATTTAAATAAAAAAGATCTAACGAAAAAAAGGATGACCCTTTTTTAATCGAAAAATCAATGGTAAATAAAAAATCATACGAATTTACTAAATTATTCAAATCAAACTGCTTATAATCTCTTTTTATAAAATTTGCGGGTAAACGAAAGCTCATTTTTCTCGCATTAATAAAATCTTTTTGATTTAAATATTTAACAACATAATATGCCCGCCAAATCTGATCCGACCAATAAAAAATCCAAAACATATCTGTGTAATCATTTCTCAAATCTTGCCAAAGATTTAAAAATTCTTTTTCTTTTTTAGCAAAAAAAGCTTCTGACAAAAAATATAGTGATGGATTAGAACCAACAATCAAGGATATATATTCATTAAATTCTTTTAAGTCACGTATATTAATCAACTCAAGGTAATTAATCAGCATGCAAATAGAATCTAAAGAATGTGTTGAATTAGCAAAAAATTGACTGCTAACAATCTCTAATTTTTGAAAAGCAATTTTTTTATCAAACAAATCTAAAATTTTTAAAAAAACATCAAAATCAACATCCTGGATAATATCAATAAATTCAACAGTATCTGAATTAATTTGATTAATAACCTTTTCATCCTGAGAAAGAAATAATGATATAACGTGAGGACCCTGATAATTTGATAAAAAATCTAAAATCTCAATTTTATTTTTTGCTGTCAGCTTATCTGAAAAATTAGACAGCCAGTAAAAATTACTTTGCCCCAAAAAACTTTGTTTTAATTCTGAGTAAAATAATGATTTATCTTTTAAATTCAAATCAATGTTTTTTAATGGAAATGGCAAATTATTTTGATTTTTTAATAAATCAAATAAATAACAAAAAAATAAAATTGGGTACTCTTGCCCAATAAAACAAAAAATTTTTTTATGTGATTTAAAAAAATTTTTCTTAGCTTTTCTTATAAAATCTTCAAATTTGATCAGTTTCATACGTTAAAAAATATTTCCTAAAATACTGTTCGACCTTTATCGCTGCTCTATAAGCCAATTTTTTATAACTTACGGTATAAAAATTTGAATTTAAAATAGGATCCCTTGGTTTAAAGACTGCTGTTGAAACCTGAAATTCTTTTTCCTTTATCAATTTATTATTTTCATTAAATAAAGAACAGGCTAATTCCAATTTTAAATTAAATCCATAGGATAAAATATCCGGAGAAATAATTTTACCAAAAGCATCCAGTTTTTTAACTTCTATTTTTAAAATAAATTTAGGATTATTTTTCTCATCTAAATTAAAACCAACCCTAACAAAATGATCATAAAAAGCTTTATAAATAATTGGTGAAATATTTTCAAAAACCAATCTGTTTTTAGGCATATCAATTAATACTGTAGTAGAATTAAGCTTTGATAAAGATTTTTTCCTTGTTGACGGTTCATGCGCGCAAGAAGAGAACAATAAAAGAAAAATTACCAGATAAGCTTTAACTCGATGAAAAAACATTAGAAATATTCCAATTTTCTTAAATAGATTTTTCAGATACCCGATTTTGCAAACTAAAAAAAGACTGTTTTTTATGCGAATCCTTTTTTGATTTTATTTGATATTCTTCCTTGTCAGATAAATCTTTTGCCATGGCAATATCGTTTAATTTTTTAAGTTCATCCTTTTCAACAACAAAAATATCTTCGATACCTTTAATCGCCAGTTTTTTTAATTCTTCAAATAAATTCCATTCCAACGGTTCTTTTTCAGATGTTCCCTGAATTTCAATTATTTTACCGGATTTGGTCAAAATAAAATTAAAATCAGAATTAGCCTGACTATCTTCTTCATAAGATAAATCCAAAATTGGTTGTTCCTGAACTAAACCAACAGAAATTGCGGCAATAGAATCTTTTAAAATATTTTTTTGAATTAAACCTGCATTGAACCATCTTTTTTCTGCTAATTTTAAAGCTAAATTTGCAGCAGTTATACAGGCAACTCTAGTTCCACCATCCGCCTGCAAAACATCACAATCAACAATGATTGTTTTTTCTCCAAAACAAGTTAAATCAACAACAGTTCTTAAACTTCTTCCAATTAATCTTGAAATTTCCACACTACGGGAATTTTTTTGAATTTGATTAGAATCTCTTATCGTTCTTTTTTGAGTAGCACAAGGAAGCATCGCATATTCAGCGGTTAACCAACCAGTATTACTTCCTTTTAAAAAAGGTGGTACTTTATTTTGAAAACTAACAGCTACAAAAACTTTTGTATTTCCAATTTCTAATAGAACAGATGCATCAGCATAACCCAATGCGTCAAATTTTAAATTTATGGGGCGAACAGAATCAAACGTTCGCCCATCAATTCTTTCAAATTTCATATTTATTTTTTAGCTTTTGGAGATAATTCTGGAGCAATCAAACGAATTTTTCCAGAATATTTATCATAATCAAGAACTTTAACAGTTAACTTATCACCCGTTTTATATTTTTTAGTCAAAGTTTTTAGTAAATCTTTATCAATAGCAGAAATATGAATTAATCCCGATTTACCTGGAATTAAATCAACAAAAATTCCAAAATCGGCAAATCCTGCAATTGTTCCATCCCAAACAGAACCTACTTCAATATCACCAACTAAAGTCTTAATCCATTTAATTGCCGCATCTGCAGACTCGGATGTTTTTGCATAAACATTGACAATTCCATTATCTTCTATATCAATCTCCGCTCCTGTTGTAGCAATTATTTCTTTGATATTTTTTCCACCAGGCCCAATAATTGCGCCAATTTTATCCGGTTCAACAGAAAAGGACGTAATTTGTGGCGCCAATTTTGATATTTCTTTTCTTGGAGATGCCAACACTTCATTCATCTTACTTAAAATATGTAATCTTGCATCCTTAGCTTGCTTTAAAGCTTGAGTCAAAATATCTTTGGTTAATCCGGATTTCGCTTTAACATCCATCTGAATAGCCATAATACCGTTTTTTGATCCTGAAACTTTAAAATCCATTAAACCTAAGCCATCTTCCATTCCCAAAATATCTGTCAAAACATAAAATTTTCCAGCTGAATCTTTCATCAAACCCATAGCAATACCACTAATGCTCTCTTTAATCGGAACACCCGCGTCCATTAAAGATAAAGTTGTTGAACAAACAGTAGCCATGGAAGAAGAGCCATTGGATTCCAAAACATCACAAATAGATCTAATTGTATATGGAAAAGCTTCGTGTTCAGGCAAAACATTTTTAAATGAAATTTGAGCAAGATGACCATGGCCAATTTCTCTTCTGCTTACTCCACGCATTGGTTTAATTTCTCCTGTTGCAAAAGGTGGAAAATTATAATGAATCATAAAAGATTGTTTTATTTCTTGACCAATCAGAGGTTCAATTATTTGTGCATCCTGAGAAGTACCCAACGTCAAACTGGATAAAACCTGAGTTTCTCCTCTTTGGAAAAGAGAAGAACCATGAACACATGGTAAAGTTCCAACTTCTGAATAAATTGAACGAACTTCATTAAGTTTTCTACCATCAACCCGAATATTTTTTCTTGCAATTAAATCTGGAATTATTTCTTTTAATTCTGAATCAAAAAGGAATAAAACAACAGCATAAGAAATTTTTCCATTCTTTAATTCATCTGAAAAAAATTCATACAAACCATTTCTTAAGTTGTCTATAGCTTTATTTCTTTCTTTTTTGTCAGCAATAAATAGTGAGTCAACCAATTCAGGTTTTAAATATTCTTTAACTCTGTCTTCCCAATAAGACCAATCAATTGGATCTTCAATCGAGATTTTTTCTATATTTAATTCTTTTGCTATATCTAATTGCCAATCAATTTGTTTTTTTATTTCTACTTCAGCTTTTAACAATAATTCAATAAATTTTTCTTCTGATAAATTATTACCGTATCCTTCAACCATACAAATACCATCTTTTGTTCCGGCAATAACAATATTAGCATCAGATTTAAAAACATCTTCAGAACTTACATTAAATTGCCATTCGCCATTTATCTTTGTAATCTGAACTGCTCCAACAGGGCCTAAAAATGGAATTGTAGATATTGTAAAGGCTAAGGAAGTTCCAATAAGGGCTAAAACATCTGTTGGAAATTTTCCATCAGAAGAAAAAATGGTAGACAAAGATTGAAGTTCATGAAAAAAATATTTGGGAAACAATGGTCTTATTGGACGATCAATTAATCTTGATGATAAAATTTCATTTTCACTTAAACGCCCTTCTCTTTTTATAAATCCACCAGGAATTTTTCCTGCGGCAGATGTTCTTTCTCTATATTCAATTGTCAATGGTAAAAAGCCCATAAATTCTTTGGCTTCTTTTGACATAACTACGGTAGAAAGAACAATATTTTTCCCATTTTTAAGCCAAACAGCTCCATCTGCCTGACGGGCAAATTTGCCTATTTCAACCTCAAAACCCAGTTCTGAGGATTTAAATGTTTTCTGCATTCGAATAACCTCTTAAAACATGAAAGCAACAAATATTGTTACTATTGCTATTAAATTTACTTAACATTTATTAATGATTTTATATTGTTTAAACTTTGAACATCATTCTTTTTAAGGTAATTTAAAAATTTTTTTCTTTTTCCAACAAGCATTAAAAGACCTCTTCTGGAATGATAATCTTTTGGATAGTTTTTTAAATGTTCAGATATATCATTAATTCTTTCAGTCAAAATTCCAATTTGAACTTCTGAAGAACCTGTGTCTTTTGCAGATTTAGCAAATTTTTCTATAACCTTATTTTTTATCTCTTTATTTAACATATCAACAAAACTCCAACTGAAAACAACCTTATTAATTTATACAATTTATTCTTTTAAAAAATTCAATCTTAAACTGGCCGTGCCATCCGAAGCTTTTTCTCTTTCGCTAAAGCTTCAAAGAATATCCTCCGAAGTTTTAACGAAGGAGGAAGCGAAGGATGGTAGGCACGAGCGGATTTGAACCGCTGACCCTTGCTACGTCAAAGCAATGCTCTACCAACTGAGCTACGCGCCTGTTAAAAATCAATCTTAACTTAGAGATATATTATCTAAACCTATCTCTAATTCTTCTTCGCGACGAGCTTTTTCTTCTAACGAAGAAACATCTTCACCTAAATATTTCAACTTGAATGAAGGAACTCCTGTACCGGCAGGTATGAGTTTACCAATTACAACATTTTCTTTCAAGCCATACAAGTAATCAATTTGACCAACAATTGAAGCCTCAGTTAATACTCTGGTCGTTTCCTGGAAAGAGGCCGCTGATATAAAGCTTTCTGTTCCAAGAGATGCTTTGGTTATACCCATTAAAATAGGTTTAGCTGTTGCTATTTTTTTACCTTCTTTCATAAGAAGATTATTAACAAATTGCAATTGCAACTTATCAACTCTATCACCTGCAACAAAGCTTGTGTCTCCAGGCTCAACAATACGCACCTTTCTTAACATTTGTTTAACAATAATTTCTATATGTTTATCGTTAATCTCTACACCCTGAAGTTTATAAATTTCCTGAACTTCATTAACAATATAACTTTGAGCTTCATCCGGGCCTAAAATTCTTAAAATATCATGTTGGTTTGGAATACCCGAAGTTAACAGATCGCCTGATTTTACTTGTTCACCATCTTCAATATTTAAGTGTTTACTCCTTGGAATACTATATTCAAAAACTTCCCCATCATCAGACGTAATAGTAACCCTACGCTGCCCCCTATGAAGACCACCAAATTTTAATACTCCATCAACCTCACTAATCAAAGCAATATCCTTTGGAACTCGCGCTTCAAATAATTCTGCAATCCTTGGTAATCCTCCTGTAATATCTTTAGTTCTTGTACTTTCCCTAGGAAGTCTTGCAAGGACATCGCCTGGCAAAACCGCAGCATTATCATCAACCGCTATAACAGCACCGGTAGGCAAGAAATATCGAGCTTCTTCATTTCCTTGATTATCTTCAACTACTAAGCACGGTTGGCGTTTTTCATCCCGTCTCTCGAGAACAATTCTTTGTGACTGACTTGTTACTTCATCATATTGTACCCGATAAGTAACATTCTCTATCAAATCAACATACTTAACGCTACCAGATTTTTCAGTTAATATAACTTGTAGCGAGCCCCATTCAGCAACTATATCACCAACTTTAACTTCAGAGGCATCCTGAAGAAGAACTTTAGAACCATATTCTAAATTATATTCTTCTAACTCTCTTCCATCATCAACAACAATTGCAATTCTGGCTTTTCTGTTTACAACAATCCAATCACCATCTCTATTTTGAACAATATGTACACCTTTATATTTTACTTTTCCATTAAAGTGTACTTTATGCGAATTTTGTTCAACTAAACCTGTTGCAGTACCTCCAATATGAAAAGTTCTCATGGTAAGCTGAGTTCCTGGTTCGCCAATTGATTGTGCTGCAATAATTCCAACAGCAACGCCAATATCTACCAATCTACTTGTAGATAAATCCATACCATAACATTTAGCACAAACACCTCTTCTTGATTGACAAGTAAGAGTAGATCTCACAGCAACTTCGGTTACAGCAGAATCTCTAACCTTTTCTACAACGATATCTGTTACCATTTCATCTCTGGCAACAATTAATTTTCCTGAAACTGGGTCTTTTACATCTTCCGCTAAAATACGTCCCAAAATTCTATCTGCAACAGATAACAAAACTTCCCCTGATTCTTTCAGATCTTTTAATTTAATGTAGCCCAATGAATTACAATCATTTTTAGTGATTACAACATCCTGTGAAACATCAACTAATCTTCTCGTTAAATACCCTGAATCTGCAGTTTTTAATGCTGTATCAGCCAAACCTTTTCTTGCACCATGCGTAGAAACAAAATATTCAAAAACATTTAAACCTTCTTTAAAATTAGCCAGAACTGGAGTTTCTAAAATTTCTCCTGATGGTTTAGCCATTAAACCTCTCATTGCAGCCAATTGTCTAATTTGCTGTCTGGAACCACGAGCACCAGAATCTAACATCATAAAAACAGGATTAAATGGTTTATTTTTTTTATCTTTGTTATCTCCAGCAATCCGATCTTGCTCTTCTAAATCTTTAATCATCCCATTGGCAACTTCTTCTGTCGTTCTACCCCAAATTTGAATTACATTATTGTAACGCTCACCGTTAGTAATAGCACCTTCTTTATAAAGATTTTCAATTTTTTCAACAGAAGTTTTAGCCTTATCAACAATAAATTTTTTATCTACAGGTATAATTAAATCTTCCATAGATAAAGAAAGACCAGCAGTAGTTGCATTCGAAAAGCCCAAAGATTTAATTTTATCTAAAGCTGCAACCGTTTCTTCCATACCAAATGTTTTATAAATTCGGCTGATCAGTTTGGTTACATCTTTTTTCTTTATTGCTTTATTTATCCATTCAAATACTGAATCTTCAGGTAATGCTTCATATAATAAAGCTCTCCCAACAGTTGTATGAACAATACGACCAGATTTTAGTCGTAATTTAATGAGGGCCTGAATATTAACATTGCCACATTGATAAGCAAGAACCAATTCGGATAAATTAGAAAAATGTAAGCCTTCACCTTTTACATTCTTACGCCCTTTTGTCAAAAAATACAATCCTAAAACCATATCCTGACTAGGAATTGTCAAAGGTTTCCCGCTTGATGGCGATAAAATATTCTTAGTTGAAAGCATTAATTTTTCAGCTTCCAGACATGCTTTTTTACTTAATAAAACGTGAACAGCCATTTGATCACCATCAAAGTCGGCGTTAAATGCAGAACAAACTAATGGGTGAATTTTTATAGCTTTACCTTCAACCAAAATTGGAAAAAACGCCTGAATACCAAGTCTATGCAATGTTGGAGCACGATTTAAAAGAACCGGTCTATCCTGAACTACAGATTCAAGGGCTTCCCAAACTTCCGGCAACATTTCTTCAACCATTCTTTTTGCTACCCTTAAATTGGTTGCTAATTCTCTTCTTTGAAGTTCAACGTAGACAAATGGTTTAAATAATTCTAAAGCCATTAACTTTGGCAACCCACATTGGCTAAGATGTAATTCTGGATCAACAACAATTACGGATCTGCCAGAATAGTCTACACGTTTACCTAAAAGATTCTGCCTAAATCTTCCTTGTTTACCTCTTAGCATTTCACTTAATGATTTAAGTGGTCTTTTATTCGAACCCTTAACAGGCTGTCCTCTTCTACCGTTATCAATTAATGCGTCTACAGATTCCTGAAGCATACGTTTTTCATTTTTAACAATGACGTCTGGAGCCTGAAGTTCAATTAATCTTTTTAATCGGATATTTCTATTCAATACTCTTCGATATAAATCATTTAAATCAGAGCTAGCAAATCTTCCACCTTCTAGTGGAACTAATGGTCTTAAATCTGGTGGAAGAACTGGTAATACTTCCAAAATTACCCATTCTGGTCTTATGTTTGCTCTGAGCATACCCAATAAAACTTTATAACGTTTGGCTAATTTAAGTTTTATTGCAACAGAAGTTGATTGCGCATATTCCTGCTCAATTTTTCTAACTTCAAAATTAAGATCTATCATTGAAAGAAGTATTCTTATAGCCTCTGCGCCCATTTCAACTTTAAAAACAGTATCATCCGGATGAGCATTAACATAATCTTCGTATTCTTGTGCGGATAATAAAGTTTTTTGTGAATAAGGAGAACTTCCCTGATGTATAACAATGTAACTATCAAAATAAATAACTCTTTCTAAATCCTTAACAGTCATCCCTAAAATCAAACTCAAGTAACTAGGAATTCCTTTAAGATACCAAATGTGACACACTGGCGAAACCAGATTAATGTGACCCATTCGCTCTCTTCTAACTTTAGACTGAATTACTTCCACACCGCATTTTTCACAAGTTACACCCCTGTGCTTCATTCGTTTATATTTTCCGCAATTGCATTCCCAGTCTTTTACTGGACCAAAAATGCGCGCGCAAAATAATCCATCTCTTTCTGGTTTTAACGTTCTGTAATTAATAGTTTCTATCTTTTTAACTTCACCATAAGAAAGAGATTTTATTTTTTCAGGAGAAGCAATACTTAATTTAATAGCATTAAATTGAGTTGCGTTTATGTATTCTTTAAATCGTTCTAATATTCTGTTACTCACCGACCTGCTCCTTATTCGCTTTAAATAAGTCAAATTGTAATGCCAAACTTTGAAGTTCTTTTACAAAAACATTAAACGATTCCGGAATTCCTGGTTCAGGAACTTCATCGCCCCTAACGATCGCTTCATATGTCTTTATACGCCCATTTACATCGTCTGACTTAATTGTTAACATTTCTTGCAAAGTATAAGCAGCACCATAAGCGTAAAGAGCCCACACTTCCATTTCACCTAATCTTTGTCCTCCGAACTGAGCTTTACCACCTAACGGTTGTTGAGTAATCAAGGAGTACGGACCAACGGATCTGGCATGCAATTTGTCATCTGCAAGGTGATTAAGTTTCATCATATAAATATAACCAACTGTAACATCCTGATCAAAAGACTGCCCCGTTCTTCCATCAAACAATTGATATGCCCCATTTTCAGGTAAATTTGTTTGTTTTAAAAGCGGCTTTATCTCGTTTTCATAGCTAGCACCATCAAAAATAGGAGTGCTCATAGAAACACCCGTTTCAATTGTTTTTTGTGCTAAATTATTTAAAGCTTCTTTTCCATAAGATTTTTGTAATAAAGATATAATCTCATCTCCATAATATTCACTTAATTTACTCTTAATTTTTTCTTCACTTAATTCATTTATATCCTTAGCTAAATCAATCCCCATTTGTCGGCCAGCCATACCTAATAATGTTTCTAAAATTTGTCCCAGATTCATACGACTTGGTACACCCAGTGGATTAAGAACAATATCAACCGGTGTACCATCTTTCATATACGGCATATCTTCAACATTAACAATTCTTGAAATAACACCCTTATTACCATGACGACCAGCAACTTTATCACCAACAGATAAATGTCGTTTAGCTGCAACATAAACCTTAATCATTTTAATAACACCGGATGGTAATTCATCACCTTTTCTTAATTTACCTATTTTATCTTCTTTAAGCGCAGTTAAAACATGAATCTGATTTTTCCAAATTTCTTTATATTCTTTCAATTTTAAATTTTTAGCATTTTTAACAATTTTGATATCAAAAATTTTATCCAAATCAATTTTTTCTAATTTACTTTCAGACAATTTACCTTTAATAACAGAACCTGAATCTATTGTCTCACCATCAAGAATTTTAATTAATTTTTCTTTAAATCTTTGATTCAAAATTGAAACATGATAATTAAAATCTTCTTCAATTTTTTGAGCTTCTCTGGCAACAATATCTTTATATCTTTTATCTTTTCTGATACCACTTCTGGAAAAAACTTTAACATCCATCACTGTCGCTTCAACTCCAGGCGGCACCCGCAATGAAGTATCCCTAACTTCTCTGGATTTTTCACCAAACATAGCACGAAGAAGTTTTTCTTCCGGAGAAACTTGGACATCTCCTTTTAAAGTAACTTTTCCAACTAAAATATCTCCAGGTTTGACTCTTGTTCCAACTTTTACAATTCCATCTTCATCAAGAGCAGCTAAATCTTTTTCACTAACATTTGGAATATCTTTTGTAATTTCTTCGGCACCTAATTTAGTTTCACGAGCTTCAACAACAAATTCTTCAATATGAACCGAACTAAAAATATCTTCGCTAACTAAACGCTTACTGACAACAATGGCATCTTCAAAGTTGTATCCTTGCCAAGGCATAAACGCAACCAAAATATTATTACCCAAAGCAAGTTCACCATTTTGAATGGCTGCACCATCCGCAATAACATCACCTTTTTCAACTCTTTGTCCAACTTGTACAATAGGAGTATTGTGAATCCAGGTGTTGTGACTGGATCTGGCAAACTGTTTTAATTTATAAATATCAACCGGCTTGGAAACCCAACTGGTATCATCTTCATTTTTTCCATCAAGCCTGATAATAATTTTGTCTGCAGCAACATATTCAATCAAACCAGAATTTTTAGTAATAATGCTTCCACCTTCAGCAGATCCAATATCTTTTTCCATGCCAGTTCCAATAATTGGTGCCTGACATTTAATTAAAGGAACAGCCTGACGTTGCATGTTAGACCCCATAAGCGCACGGTTAGCGTCATCATGTTCCAAAAATGGTATCAAAGCTGTTGCTACAGAAACTAATTGTTTTGGAGAAGCGTCAACGTAAGAAACATCTTTTGAATTATCTAAAATAATGTTTCCATCTTTTCTAACCAAAACTTTTTCTTCTTTAATTTTATTTTTAGAATCTACAGGAACAGATGCCTGAGCTATAGCTTTATTTATTTCCTGAAATGCATCCAAATATAAAACATCATCCTGAATCACACCATCCTTAACAGGACGATATGGAGTCTCTATAAAACCTAAATCATTAACTTTAGCATAAGTAGAAAGAGAAGAAATAAGACCAATGTTTTGACCCTCAGGTGTTTCAATCGGACAAATTCTTCCATAGTGTGAACTATGAACGTCCCGAACTTCAAATGTTGCTCTTTCTCTAGTTATACCACCAGGCCCCAAAGCAGATAATCTTCTTTTGTGAGCCATTTCAGCTAATGGATTTGTCTGATCCATAAACTGTGATAATTGACCAGTTCCAAAAAATTCACGTAACACTGCTGCTAAAGGTTTTACATTTAAAAAATCATACGGCATTAAAGCGGTATAATTTTCCTGTAACCTGAATCGTTCTTTTATAATTCTTTCTATTCTTGCAAAACCAACATAAATTTGACTTTGCAACAATTCACCAACTAATCTGACGGAACGATTTCCTAAATGATCAATATCGTCAAGCTCTCCCTCTCCACGCTCCTTTAATCCTATTAAATATTTAATGGTCGCAACAATATCTTCCCGGGTTAAATAAGTAATTGATTTATCAATATTTAATCCTAATTTTCTATTTGCACGAATACGCCCAACAATAGTCAAATCATAAAAGCGTGGATTAAAAAATAAATTATTAATGTATTCCTTCATTGCATCAAGAGTTGGAACGTCACCTGGACGTAATTTACAATAAACCTCTTTTAACGCATCTTCATATGAAGAAACATTATCCTGAGCAAGCGTAAGAGCAATAGTAGGCTGAAAAACATACCCGGAAGATTGAATAAAACTCAATGTTCTATTCCCCAAAGAAACAATATGATCCAACAATTCTTCAGTTAGAACTTCTCCCTGAGAAATCAAAATTTCTCCTGTTTCATCATCAACAATATCTTCTGCTAAAATTCTATTAATTAAACTATTTGTTCTAACATTTAAAGAATTAATTCCCTTTTTCTTCAAAATAGAAATTAATTCTTTGTTAAATCTTCGACCAATACCAATTTCTTTTTCCAGTGTTTTTGTTGGAAGAGCACCGCTTTCTAATCTTTGACTAATTAAATTATCATCTACATGCCGGAAAAATTTTTCATTTTCAAGTTCAACCTTGTCAAATTTATAAAACAAAGAAAGAATATTATCTCTTTGTATTCCAAGAGCCTGTAAAAAGGTTGTTGCCAGAATTTTTTTCTTTTTGTCGATTCTGACATTTAAAACTTCATTACTATCAAATTCAAAATCCAGCCAGGAGCCCCTGTTTGGAATAATTCTGGCAATATGAGATGGTTGACCTCTAAAATCTTTAGTTTTTTTACTTAATGCAAATATTACACCAGGAGATCTATGCAATTGACTTACAACAACTCGATCTACACCATTTATAAGAAAAGTTCCCTGACTTCCCAAATAAAATTTTCCTGAATTATCCTGATATAAATCAACCATAACAGGAAGATCCGCAAAAAATACTTCTTGTTCTTTAATATCTTTAATTAATTTTGTTGAAGCTTCTTGATCGGTATCCCAGGTAACTAACTGCATCTTCACTTTTAACGGCAAAGAATAAGTTTTCCCACTATATCTGCTTTCATCAACACCAGAATCAATTTTTATAATCACACGAGAAAAACATTTTTTACATGTTATATAGGAAGCGGTTTTTTTACCACACTTCGGACAGACACAAGAATCTTGTAATGTTCCCACTCCACTTTTTTTACATGAAGAACAAGTCCATTTATAACGATTCTCCATTCCTTTTAACAAACCACAAACACACTCCCAGTTTCCAAGTTCATAACTTAAATATTCTAAAGATATGTGTTCATTATGTTCGACAGGAAAAATATCTCTTAAAACTTTTTCCAGCCCAATATTTTTCCTTTCAGAAGGTAAAACATCCAATTGTGAAAAATTATTGAAAGATTTTGATTGAATCTCTATCAAATTTGGAAGAGATACAACCTGTTTTATTTTTCCGAAATTTTTTCGGATAGTTTCTCTTTTGCTTAGGAACTGAAACATTAAATCGCTCCCCAACCATAAACAGAAAAAATTTAACCAACCATCTACTTATAAAAAGATATTCGTAAAGCTAAGAAATGGATGCCGCCCTAAATAACAATTCAAGACGGAATCCATAAATTATTCAAAAGGATGTAGAACTTTACCTTAGGAAAGTTCAACTTTAGCCCCCGCAGCTTCCAAAGTTTCCTTCATTTTTTTAGCATCTTCCTTTGATGCAGCCTCAGCAATAACTGCTGGCGCACCCTCTACCATGTCTTTTGCGTCTTTTAATGAAAGACTTGTGACAGATCTTAAAGCCTTAATAACTTTAATCTTTTCTCCACCACCATCCTTTAGGGTAACTTTAAATTCAGTTTTTTCCTCTTCAGCTGAGGCAGCTTGACTTGCCACCGGTGCGGCAGCTACAGCCGCGACTGGCGCAGCAGCAGAAACACCAAATTTACCTTCCAAAGCTTTTACAAGTTCTGCAAGCTCCATTACTGATAACTTACCTATTTCCTCAATGATTCCTTCAATTGCCATAAAAATCTCCCACGTCTAACAAAAATTAATACTCGTAATATAATCATTTCCCAATCAAAATCAAGCCACTAAAAACAATTTATATCCCTTAAAAATCATTGTTTTTTAGCCGCAACTTCCTTTAAACCATAAAGTAAACGAAGAATCATCATATTCAATAATCTTGCCAGTCCAGACATAGGTGCTTGTAATGTGCCTACAAGTTGTGACAATAGAACTTCTCTTGAAGGAAGACTAGCAAGTAAATTAATTTCTTTTTTAGATAAAACTTTTGATTCAAAGAAACCGGATACTATTTCCAAAGGTATCCCATTTCCCGCAAATTCAACTAATTTTTTAGCTGTAGGCTGAACTTCATTTTTTGCAAAAACTAAAGCAATCTGATCATGAAAAAAATCTTTTAAACCATCAACACCTTCCACATCCTGAACTGCTAACCTCATTAATCTTGCTTTAGTTACTTTCACTAAACCATCAACTTCACGAAGGGTTCGTCTTAGGTCTTGCATTTGAGAAACAGTCATTCCTTTGTAACTAACTAAAAAAGCACCCCTAGAATCTGAAAATAAATCTTTAAAATCACTAACAACAACTTCTTTTTGCTGACGATTCATATTAATCCACCCTTTAAACTATATACTTAAAATTTCTTCTGGCGTAACTTCTAATCCAACACCCATAGTTGAAGAAATGTTAATTTTTTTCAAAAATTTTCCCTTTGAAGATGCTGGCTTACTTGACTGAATAGCTTTAATCAAAGCAACAAGATTTTCTTTTAATTTATCTGCGCCAAAAGAAACTTTTCCAAAAGATGCATGAATTATTCCACCTTTATCATTTTTATAGGCAACGCGTCCCTTTTTTAACTCTTCTATAACAGGACCAACCTCAAAGGTGACAGTTCCAACTTTTTTATTTGGAAGCAATCCTCTGGGACCTAAAATTTTAGCCACTTTACCAATTTGTCCCATTAAATCTGGAGTAGCAACAGCAGCATCAAAGTCCATCCAGCCGCCTTCAATTTTTTCAATTAAATCTTCCATTCCAACAAAATCTGTCCCAGCTTTTTTTGCTTCTTCCTCATGATCCCCTTTTGCAAAAGCAACAACGCGTGTTTTTTTGCCAGTTCCATGAGGTAATAATACCGCTCCTCTAACAGTTTGTTCACCCTTAGAAGGGTCAATACCTAAAAGCACAGCAACCTCAACAGATTCATCAAATTTAGATTTTGCATTGTTAACCACAAATTCCAAAGATTCTTTTAAGTTGGATGGATTTTGATCTTTTACAGCCTCAACGGCTTGTTTATATTTTTTGCTAACTTTACTCATTTAAAATTCTCTCTCAATAATCATTAATCAATAACATTCAGCCCCATACTTCTTGCACTTCCAGCGACAACTTTTTTAGCGGCTTCTACGTCATAAGCATTTAAATCAGGCATTTTTATTTTTGCTATTTCTTCAACATCTGACCATTTTACAGAACCAGCTGAAGTAGATCCTGGCGTACCTGACCCCTTTTGAATATTTGCTTTTCCTCGTAACAACTCAGAAACAGGAGAAGTCTTTGTAATAAAAGTAAAAGTTCTATCTTTGTAAACAGTAATAAGAACAGGAACTGTTTCAGCTTTCCGATTCGCAGTTTGTGCGTTAAATTGCTTGCAAAAATCCATTATACTAACCCCATGTTGCCCCAAGCTTGAACCAACGGGAGGGGCTGGAGTAGCACTTCCACCACGAATTTGAAGTTTAATTTTTGCTTTCACTTCTTTTGCCATAATGACACCACCTAATTTTTATTTTTTAACCTGATCAAAACCTAATTCAACAGGAGTAAGTCTTCCAAAAATACTTACCATAACAGTCAGTCTTTCTCTTTCTTCATCAACTTTGTCAATAATCCCGACAAAGCCCGAAAAAGGCCCACTTGAAACGTGAACTTCTGCACCCTCAACAAACGGAGATTCTTCTCCACCCAAAGAAATTTTGCCCTCTATTTGAGAAAAGATTCTTTCAACTTCTTTATCAGAAATTGCAACAGGATCTTTACCACCCAAAAACCTTGAAACCCGAGGAGTTGAAGTCACAACCCTGAAAGACTCAGGAGCCATTTCCATATGAACTAATAAATACCCTGGAAAAATTTTCTCTTTTTTGGACTCAGCGCTTTGAAAAAAGCTTACAAGTTCACCAGTAGGAATCAAAACCTCAGTTATAAGGTCTTGTATACCTTCTTCTTCGATTCTTTTTTCTAAATCTTTTTTAACGACGTCTTCAAAACCGGTAAAAACCTGAACAACATACCAACGTTTCATAAACAAACCAAATTAAAAAAACCCTAAAATACCACCCATTAATAACTAATAAGTTTTTTAATTAATGTACTAAAAACAGCATCCATGCCCCCAAGGATTACCGCAAAAATTGCAACCAAAATACATACAATAATTGCTGTTCCAATTAAATCTTCCCTGCTGGGCCAGGACACTTTTCTTAATTCATTTCTAACTTCATTAATGAATGCAACAACTTTATTCATAAATTAACCTTATTTAATCATACTCGCAAATGGCGGGTCAGGAGGGATTCGAACCCCCAACACGCGGTTTTGGAGACCGCCGCTCTACCAGTTGGAGCTACTGACCCTTCCTTCCTCTTATTTAGTTTCTTTGTGTTCACTATGTTTTCTGCAACCAGAACAATATTTACTCAAAGACAATTTTTCAAAAGCTCTTTTCTTAGAAACTCTTTTACTATAATTTCTTAATTTACATTCTTTGCATTCCAAGTGAACAATCGTTCTATTCTTTGCCATATCAAAACTCTTTATTTATATGAAAAACATGGAGCCCGCGACCGGGATTGAACCGGTGACCTCTCCCTTACCAAGGAAGTGCTCTACCAACTGAGCTACGCGGACGTTTTAATCGCTTAATAATTTTTCGTCCGCAAATACTCAACAACAAAAATTTTCAAACATTAAAAGACAATGAAGCCTTTATATTAAATTAAACGCAAAAAAAAGCAAAAACTTATTGAAAAAAAATAAAATTAAATGGAGCTGGCAACTGGACTCGAACCAGCGACCTGCTGATTACAAATCAGCTGCTCTACCAACTGAGCTATGCCAGCAGAAATTTCAGTCCGTCTACGTTACACTTCGACGCGACATTCGTTTTACCCTAAAATCATTGCATCGTAGCTCGTAAGAGCGAAGACGAATGGAGCGGGAAACGGGGCTCGAACCCGCAACCTACAGCTTGGAAGGCTGTCGCTCTAGCCAATTGAGCTATTCCCGCAAAAATTTCAATTCTGCTTCGTTAAAACTTCGCAGAACAAGTCCTTAAACTTGCTGTAAAAGAACTTTTTTTATCTAAAAAACTTTTTCTTAAAAACTGGCTTGCCAGTCCTCCGTAGCCTTGGCGTAGGAGGACAACCTTCGCGCAATTTTTCTATCAATATCAATCATTTAAAAAGATTGCTTGCCAACCGAAGCCCATACAACTTTTGCTAAGCTTCGAAAGTAAGGGCGAAGGATGGTGGGGAGAACAGGATTCGAACCTGTGAAGGCTGAGCCAACGGATTTACAGTCCGTCCCCTTTGACCGCTCGGGAATCTCCCCTGAAAAATCAAATATATCAAATTGAATAAAAATTTGTAGTAAGCAAGTTTAAACAATGCAAATAAAAGAAATTAAAACTTAAATCATATAAAAAAAGCTGTGAAAATTAGAATAGATGTTTTGGTTAGAATTTCAACTTTTTTTGTAAAAATTTTATATTTTTTAATCAATTTCTCTATTTAGCCCAACAATTCTATATTTAATTCACTATATCCATCTTAATTGTTTTTTCTTCACTTAAATCAGGAACTCTATTCTGAATCAAATATTCACGAACCTTTGCATCCAGTTCTCTCCAAATACTAATCATCTTGTTTTTCGTTTTTTCATCACAATTCTTATTATCAAGTAAATTATCTTTTTCTTTCAACGCTAAAACAATAAAAATAAATTCTTCCAAATCAATCTTAAGTTTATTTATATCATACAATTTTAATGTTGCATCTTTATATTGGATTAACACTTTTGATCCATCAGCAGAAAAGGCTACTGAACTAACTTTAAAGGCTACTTTATATTGGATTAACACTTTTGATCCATCAGCAGATGAACTAACTTTATCAAAGTCTTGAATCACCACCCCTGTATTTGAATCATATAATCTTGCGTTACCATTATCATATTTTACCAGCAATATTGATTCATTTGGTGAAAACGTACGATCAACAATACCATAATAATTAATATCATAAAAATCTCTAATTAAGGCATCAATTAAAGCATCTGGATGTGGATAACCTTCAAAAAGTTCTTCTTCTTTTTTATCTTGTTCTGGCATTGTATCTTTAGTAACATCAATTTCCTTACCAACATCAGGGCTATTTGACATGCCATTTTCAGAAATATTATTAATTTTTTCACCTGTATCAGAGTTATATGATACTTTTTGTTCATCTTGATACGATATAAATATTTTTGAGCTGTTATCAGAAAAATTAGCCGTAGAAACATTATTAAATCTTTTGATTATATCCCCACTATTCATATCACATAACGCAGCCATATTATTTCTGTCTATTATAAATACGTTTGAATTGTCAAAAGAAAAAATGGCTGTAGAGATATTAAACGATAGAAGTCTATTTCCAGTATCAACATCATATAATTCAACGGCTTCTCCAAAATGCTCTATAAATATTTTTGATTCATCCGGAGAAAATCTATACCTAGAAACATCATCAAATACTTTTATTTCGTCACCTGTAGCAGTATCAAATAATACTAAGTTTGAATTACCTAAATATCTTACTAATATTTTTAATCCATCTACAAAAAAATGACACTCTTGAATACCATCAAATATCTTAATTTCATTTCCCGTATTTACATCATATAATATCGCTCTATGGTCTCTATATTCTACTAATATTTTTAATCCATCTGGCGAGAAAGAAGATAACCTAACATTATGAAAGCTTCTTATTTCAGAAAGGTTGAAAATTTCTACCGGATAACTCTTCAAAAACTTAATATCTTCTCGAGGTTTTTCAATTAAAGAACATAAGTCCTGACTAGATAATTCAAATATGCTTTGCTGTAAAAGTTCTTTACTTACTACTTCAAATTCATCACAAGCAATATAAGATGAAATTCTAAGGAGTTTTGCATACTCATCAATATAATTTGGATAACTTTTTTCTGGTTTTGTCGCTTGGAGTCTAAATTTTTTTATTTTTGTTTTTGATCTCCCACCAACATTTTTTTTAATTTTCATTTTTATAGGATTAATAATTATACGACGAAGGAACTCTTTATCCAACCTTAACTCATTTATGTTTTGCATTATATATTTATCAATATCAACTTCACCATCGTGAAAAAATTTTCCAATTTTAGGCACAAACTCTTCTAATCTTTTAATTAATAGCTCTTGTTTTTTCTTTTGGGAAACTTCTTTTTCTCTTTTGAAATCGTCATCAATTTCTTTTTTACAGATAATTACATCTTGACTGATATAATCAAAATACTGCTTATAAATAAGTACAATTATGTCTTTAACATCAGTAAGTACTTTTTTAGCAATTTTTTTGTCTAATCTAGTTGGAAAAAATTCAGTTAAATTACTATAATTTTTACCTTTTTCCTTTTGCCAATCTTGTTTTATTTTTCTAAACAAATCAGAAACAACAATATATTTATCCGGAATTTCGACCGAAGCAACAATATCTTCTTTTGGAGGTTCTTTTTCCAGAAAACTATCATTCTTTGTCTTCTCAATATATTCATCGGGAAGTTTTTTAGTAACAATTAATCTGAATGCATCAATATTTAAAAATACAAACAAAGCACAAAAAATAATTGTACAAATTTGTCTAAAATTTCTCATCTCCCTCTCCTTTATTGAATTTCTAAGAATCTTTCTCTTCCATTGCCAGGAAGATGTTTTAAAACAACATTGAAAACTTTGTTTTTCAAATCATTGCTTTCAAGTAAATTTTCAATAACGCTTGGCCATTCGATTAGATTGAATTCATTTGGATTATTTAAAAATTCATCAAATCCGGTTGCTATAAAATCATCTATTGAATTAATCCGATATAAATCAAAATGATTAAAAACTTGGCCTTGTTTGTTTTTATATGTATTTACATAATTAAAAGTCGGGCTTGTTATATTATCTGTCACACCGCAATGCCTTAAAAAACTTTTAATCAACGTTGTTTTCCCTGTGCCAAGCGGACCATAAAATGCAAATATTTTATATTTGTTCAAAGCTGGCATTAAATACTTTTCTACAATTTCATCAATTTGATTTATATTAAATTTTATTTCCATATTCTCTCTATAATTTTTTAATTTTTGATTTATATCGTTTTTCTTTTTTTGGAGTTGTTTTTTCTTTACCTTTTTTTTGTTCATCTTTTAAATAAAAATCATCTTTTTCAAAATCCGGATGATTCAAACTTGCCTCTTCCATTAATAAATCCAAAGCCTTAGTATCAATATTTGTATCAAAATCTTCAATAATTTTATAATCTGGCGCTTGTTTTTTTATTTGAGTTTCAGGAAATACAAAATTTTTCATTGCATCATCTTGTAATGTATTTTGTAAAATTTTATAAAATTCAAAGACATCAACTGAATCAACGTTATATTTTTTAACATTATCTTTTAATTCTCGATCAAGAGAAACCAAAAGCATTTCTTGATTTTTATGTTTTTCAACATAATTTAAAATCCAAGTATCAGCACTTTCTCTCTGACCTGAAAAAATTACAACTATTCCATTTTTAATTTCGCGCGTTGCATGTCCAAATAAACCGCCATCAAAAACAATTATTATATTTTTAATTTTAGGCTTTTTATTTTTGTAATATCCAAGTTCTTTTATTAATTGCTGGCGTTGTTTATCCAGTTTACCCTTAACTTTATGAAAAACTTGTCTTAATAAATTATATCCATCAATTAAAACAATCATGTGTTAAGCCCTCAAACTTTCAAAAAAGCAATTCATTGAAAAATTAATTTATAAAAAGTAATCTGTATTTACAAATAAATCTGCAAACCCAATGAAAGAAAGAAGAAAATGGCCGAATTAACTCTGCTGCGAAAAAAAATTCAGTCTATAAAAACAACTAAAAAAATTACACATGCGGTAAGACTAGTATCAATGTCTTTATATTCTAGGCTGGAAAAGCAACGAGAAACTTTACAAAATTATCAAAATACAATTTTTAAGCTTTTTTGTTACACTCAAATTCAAAATCCTGAATGGAAAAATAAAATTTTAATTCCCGGAGATATCCTGGATTCAAAACCATTATTCATAATTATATCTACCAGTAAAGGATTATGTGGTAGCCTAAATTCAAATTTATTAAGATATCTGCAAAAAACATTAACATTAGAACCCCATCAAGAAGCAGAAATTATAACAATTGGACACAAAGCTCAGAAATTTTTGCCCGATTTAATTTTACCCAAAAATACCCGTTCCATTTTAGGATTTAACGAACTAACTTCCAGTAACTATCAAAAAATAAGCAAGGATATAATAGATATAATATACAGACCTAAAAAACCATATTCTTCTGTCGTATTTTTTAGTAACAAAATAAAAAACTTCTTTGTACAAAATCCAAGCAAAACAACAATTATTCCTGCCACACTAAAAACAGAAGAAGAAATTAAACAAAAAGATTTAATCTGGACAGAAAATAGTGACATCATCATGAATTCTTTAGCAAAACTATATTTAAAAAGCTCAATTTTCGACGTTTTATTTCAGGCAATTTTGGCAGAACAGGCTGCCAGATTTATAGCTATGGATAATGCAACAAATAACGCTGAAAATTATCTGGATCTATTAACCTTGCAATTTAATAAAACCCGCCAGGCATTAATAACAAAAGAGGTTTCTGAATTATCTTCAGGATTGCAAGATTAATGTTATATCTGCCCCTAAAGTATTTAATTTTTTTTCAAGTTTATCGTATCCACGTTTCAAATGCTGAACTCCCGTAATTTTAGTTTCCCCATTTGCAACTAAACCTGCAATTAACAATGCGCAACCGGCTCTGATATCTGTTGCAATTACTTCTGTTCCATAAAATTCATCAACTTTTCTTATTGTTGCCTTATTTCCCTCAACCGTTATTTGCGCTCCAAGTTTATTTAATTCTTTTACATGCAATAATCTATTTTCAAAAACTGTTTCCTCAACCACACTTACTCCATCAGCAAAACATAAAGCTGTCATCATTGGAGCTTGAAGATCGGTTGGAAAGCCCGGATACGGGCAAGTTTTAAAATTTACAGCCTGCGGATTTTTTGTCGCTGTAAATTTTATTCCTTTATTTTCATCTTCCTCAATTTCGTGTCCCATTTCTCTTAATTTTTCCAAAAAAACATCCAAGTGATTTACATTCGCATCAGGCAAATAAATTTGCCCACCCGAAACAGCGGCTGCAAGTAAAAGCGAGCCTGCCTCTAATCTATCTGGAATAACTTTATGTTTTATTGGATTAAGTTTATTTACACCTGAAATTTTTAAAGTTGCCGGAACACAAATGTCTATATCAGCCCCCATTTTTTTTAGCACTTCAATCAAATCCAAAACTTCCGGTTCAAAAGAAGCATTTACAATTGTCGTTTGTCCATCATTTAAAATAGCTAGCATTATTAAATTTTCAGTAGCTCCAACACTTGGGTATTCAAGAATAATTTTATTTTCTTTTTTTTCATTACCTAAAAAAGAAGCTTGCAGAAAATGATTTTCCTGTAAAAATTTAACGCCTAGTTTTTCAAAATTTTTCAAATGAATATCAATCGGTCTTGCCCCAATCAGACAACCTCCGGGTAATGCAACCGTGGCTTTTTTAAATCGGGAAAGAAGAGGCCCCATAACCAAAATTGATGCGCGCATTTTATTCATAATTTCCGGACACACTTCAAACTTATTAACATTTGTTGTATCCACTGTTAAAAAATTCTTTGATTCATCAAAAAAAACATCTGCTCCCAAACTTTGTAACAATTTGATCATTTGGGCAACATCTGCCGAATCAGGAACATTGCTGATTTCTGATTTTCCGTTTGTTAAAAGTAAAGAGGCCATGATTACAAGAACAGCGTTCTTGGCCCCTGAAAGATTCACGGTACCATTTAAATTTAATGATTGTTTTACAAGAAAATATTCATTTGACATTTATTAACCTATTTTTAAATTTCTCCAATACAACCGTACCCTAAGGGCACGGAACCTATGTTAATTATTCAATCCACGGGTTAAAACCCGAGGCTAATAACTATAACCCCTAACGGGGTTTTAAACACTTTGCATTTTAAACAATCAAACAATTTTCAAAACATATAAAGAGAAGTATAATACAGAACAATTCAACAAAATTAAATAAAATAAAACCAAATTTATAACCTTTGAAATTTAAATTAACCCTGCTAAGGGTTATAGTTAATAGCCTTCAGCCTACGCATCGCAAATAGCCGTGCTTCGGCGGACAGGCTGGGTTTTAACCCGTGGACATTAAAACAAAATTAAATATTAAGAAAGAACAAAAATGATTAACAAAAAAATTATATGTATCATTCCTGCAAGATTACAATCAACACGATTTCCGGAAAAAATGCTTGCTCTGTTAAACGGTAAACCATTAATTCAGTATGCCTGGCAGGCAGCTGTAAATACAAAAATATTTGATGATGTAATTATCGCTCTTGATTCTGAAAAAACGGCAACCGTTGTTAAAAGTTTTAACGCTAATTTTTTAATGACATCTCAAAGTTGTCAATCAGGAACAGAACGTTTAGTTGAAATAATGAAATCAAAAAAAATTAGTAGTGATATCTGGGTTAACTGGCAAGGTGATGAACCTTTTATAAATAAAGAAATGATTCAAACATTATTACAATCAATTAATGATGATTCAGATATTTGGACATTAAAAAAAAGAATTACAAATCAGGAAGAAATAAATAATCCTAATTTCGCAAAAGTTGTCTGTGACGTTGCAGGAAGTGCAATTTACTTTTCACGCAGCCCAATACCTTTTTATCGGGATGAAAAAGATTTTGAAAAACAGAAATATTATAAACACGTAGGAATTTATGCCTACACAACCAAAGCTTTGCAAAAAATCGCTCAGTCAAAAATCAGTTATCTTGAAGATGCTGAAAAATTGGAACAACTAACTTTCATTGCCAACAATTTAAAAATAAAAATTCACAAAACGGATCAGGAAGTTATCGGAATTGATACACCACAAGATTTAAAAAAAGCCGAAATTAGATTGAAAAAAGAAGAAAAAGGCTCAGAAGTTTGCATATAAATAAATAATCAATAAAATATTTGGACTAAAATTTAATAACCCTTCGAGACGAAATTTTTTCAAAATTTCTCCTCAGGGTGAACGGGATGAGTTATTTAAAAAAATTGGATAATTTATGATAAAAAAACTTTTCATATTGCTCACTTTGATTACAAATCTAAACGCGCAATACTCCTGGTACCTAAACAATCAAGTTGAATATGCTCAAAAAGAATTAAACGCTAATTACTCAAAATTAATCAAAACTGGTTTAATTGATAAATCATTAACAATAAATGTAAATCCAACCAAAAGATGCTTTAAATCCGAAGGCTTAAAACTTTTAGAATTAATTCAAATTTTGCAGGATAATCCAACAGAGCAATCAATAAAAGTTTTAGATAAATTACATAATTTGTATTACCTGGAATTTTATAAGTTCATAAATAATCTAAAAATCACACAAGAAGAAAAAATTAAACTCTCTTCCACTTTAAGTGATCTGTTTTTACCTAATTTGAAAAAAATAGATTTGCAAACATTTAATATCAGAAACATACTGACAAAATCTTTCATTCAAATGATTATAATTAATAAAACCTTAAGCCTTCATAAAACAAGAAAAGATTCAATCCAACTTTTATTTAATTTGGCAAAACAAGAAATTTTAAATGAAAAAGAAAATTTAAATAAAAAAAACTTGGATAAATTCATTAGTATTTTAGAACTAAATGCCGCGCAACCGCTTGTTGGAAAATGGACAAAACGATTAATAATTGTAACAACTATTGTATTAACAATTACTGTGATCATAATTTTCACATGGGATCCATACATCAAACCTGGAATAGAAAAAATCAAAACAAAAATCGGTGAAACATACACATCTTTAATAGACAAATTAATTCAGGATGCAAGTCGAATATCAACAGAAACTCTTAATAACGCTGACTTACAAAACAGAGTGTCTCAAATCGCACAACAAGCAATAAACAACCTAAATCTTCCTGAAAAAATTGACGAATTAAATTTAAATGAAAGACTTTCTCAAGCTATTAATCAAGCTGTTGAAAATTTAAATTTACCGGAAAACATAGATAATCTAAATTTAAATGAAAGATTATCTCAAGCTATTAACCATGCGATTGACAATCTAAACTTAACACCACAAATTCAACAAGCTGTACAAACAGCTTTAAATCAAGCAAGAGAAGAAATGGGAAATAGTTTTGGCGGAAGATTACTATTTGAACAACGAACAGAAAATAATGGCGATCAAAATAATGGTGGTGGAAATGGAAGTAATTGGAACCCTTTAAACTGGTTTGTAAGACAACCACAACAACCACAAAATCAAACTGAATAATTTTTATCTTCACAAAAAAACAAGTTTGTTCTAATTTTGAAAACTGAATGTATTTTAAAAATTTTAAAAAGGGGCAAACCTATGGAAAATAAAAAAGGAAGTCTGGAAATTATTTGCGGCTCTATGTTTTCCGGAAAAACTGAAGAATTAATGCGCAGATTAATCAGAACAGAATACGCCAAACAAAAAGTTTTGACAATCAAACATCAAATCGATAAACGTCGAAGTCAGACAAAAATTTCTTCCCATGACGGAAAAGAAAAACATGCTTTTTCAATTGATAATGATGCAAATAGTCTTAACAAAATCCTGGAACTTGCCAACAAAAATATCCAAGTTGTTGGAATTGATGAAATTCAATTTTTTCCAAAAGAAATAATTAGCATTGTTAAAAAACTAATTGATGATGGTAAAAAAGTAATTGCAGCAGGACTTGATATGGATTTTCGTGGAGAGCCTTTCGGAATCATGCCAACTTTAATGTCACTTGCCGATGATGTAACAAAATTAAAAGCAATTTGTGTTGTATGCGGAAAAGATGCGCATCACACACAAAGAATAATTAATGGTAAACCTGCAAAATATGATGACCCAATAATTTTGGTTGGCGCTAGTGAATGTTATGAAGCAAGATGCAGGGATTGTTTTAAAATTGAAAACGCGCCACAAGAAGAATTAACTTTAAACATTTCGCAAAACAAAACTTCTCAAGTTCAAATTTAGGATTCTTTATGGAAAAAAATATAAAAGAAATAATCGAATATGCAAAAAACAAACTCATCGAGGCTTATGATCCATTAGAAATTTATTTATTTGGATCTTACGCTTGGGGAAATCCAACCAAAGATAGTGACTTGGATTTTTTTATTGTTGTTGAAAAATCAGATTTAAAAAAATATAAAAGGTCTCTAGCTGGATATGAAGCATTAATACGATTCGAATTTCCAAATGACATAATTGTGTATACAAAAGAAGAATTTGACGAACTCTCAAATTTGGTTGAAACATTTTGTCATAAAATAAAGGATAAAGGTGAAAAAATATACGCGAGAGCATGACTATAAAGTATGGCTAAAAATTGCCAATGAAGACCTAGCCAGCGCAAAAGGATTACTCAAATTAGAGCTTTTTGGAACAATGTCATTTCACTGTCAACAATGCGCAGAAAAAATCCTAAAGGCATATCTTGTTTATAGAAAAGTTGAAATCCAAAAAACACATGACTTAGTTTCATTATTATTGCGATGTATAAAACTCGATCAAACATTTGAAAACATCCTTTATGATTGTAAGGACTTAAAACCGTATGCTGTTGCTTTTAGATATCCAAGTGAATACGATGTTCCAGATGCAAAAGATATGCAAATCGCTTTAGATAAAACAATAAAAATATACAATTTTGTAAAAAGAAAAATATATGAATTCGAAAAAGAAAAAAAATTAACAAAATATCAAAAAACAATAGATGAATAAACAAAAAACAAATTTTAAATGTACAAATTGTGATTACGCAACTGTTAAATGGATTGGACAATGTCCAACATGCAATGAATGGAATAGTTTTGTTGAACAAAATATTTCAACATCATTGTTTAAAGGTTCACAAAAAACCACTAACTCAAATGTTCAATTTTTCAAATTAAACGAAATTGAAACAACAACGCAACAACGAATGTTATCAGGAATAAAGGAATGGGATCAGGTTGTTGGAAATGGAATTTTACCGGGATCATTTTCAATTCTAACCGGTGATCCAGGCATTGGAAAATCAACATTGTTATTACAAGTTGCAGATAAAATCGCAGATACAAAAAATGTTATCTATTTCTCAACCGAAGAATCGTTACAGCAATTAAAAAACAGAGCAACTAGATTAAATTTAAATGAAACAAATTTATTATTTTGTGATGAATCAAATTTGGAAAATATACTTTCGATTTGTCAGAATCCAAAACCGGATTTAATAATTATTGATTCTATTCAAAGTTGTTATTTGTCAAATCAATCAACAGTAATTCCTGGTACAATCGGTCAACTGCGCGAAGCATCTTTTCATCTTCTTCGTTTTGCAAAAGAAAATAATGTAGCAATTTTTATAACCGGTCACATTACAAAGGATGGACAAATTGCGGGACCAAAACTTTTGGAACACATGGTCGACGGAGTTTTTTATCTTCAGGGTGAAGATCGTTGGCATACAAGAATTTTAAGATCTGTAAAAAACAGGTTCGGCGCGATAAATGAAATCGGTTTTTTTGAAATGCAGGAAGATGGTTTAGTTGAAATCAATGACATAAACCAGCAACTTTTAAATGAAAGTTCATCTGCCCCTGGTTCATCTTTAATTTGCTGTCTTGAAGGCAGAAGACCAATTTTACTCGAACTTCAGGCATTATGCGTTACATCAAAATTTGGCATTCCACAACGGGTCGTTACGGGAATTGATCCGAAAAGAATAATTTTAATTGCTGCAATTCTGGAAAAATATTTGCATATAAAATTTAGTTCGCAAGACATTTTTTTTAAAGTCAGCACGGGAGTTAAAATTAAAGAAAGCTCGATTGATATTGGAATCGCGCTCGCATTACTTTCAAGTTATTTTCAAAAAACATTGCCTACAAAAATATTAACTTTGGGTGAGATCAGCTTGACAGGTCAAGTTAAACCAACAAATCAGGCACAAATAAGAATTAATGAAGCAGAAAAATTTGGCATCAATTCTTTTTTAATTTCTGCCAATCAACAAATCAAAACACAATGCCAGACAATTAGACTTAAAAATATTTATGAATTACTCAAATTGTTCCCAGAATAATTTTTTAAAAAATTCATGATTCAAACACTCTTTTAAAAGGGTTTCATTCTTCAAATCACATAAAAAATCATAAAAAGATTCTCCTGTTTTTTTTGATTTCTGAACCTGAATATTTTTTTAATTTTATTTCTACATTTGAAACTCTTTCAAAAAAGAAATTATCCATTGCGTCAAGCAAACGATTTAAATAATAGATCGCAAGTTCTAAATTTTCATTTAAAAAAAACTGTATACACAATAAGCAATTTTCAACAGATATAATTTCGGTAAATTTTTTTTCATTAATTTGTAACATTAACGGTTTCTTAAAACATTTTTTTAATTCATCAATAAAAAAACAACCTTCTGGTTCTGAATTAACATATTCACTAGAAGTTAAACTTGAATGTCTTTCTCGATGTCCATCTATTTCATCGGCATCCAAAAATTCGTCTTCTTGGCTAAAATATTTTTCATTGATAATCCTACTGCGTTTTTTATTCATTTTTATGTTAAATTTTGCGTTTTTAACGGCATCTGACAGTCTTTGAAACGGATTGCAAAAATTTTGTGAGATAAAAAAGAAACAAAATAAGAATAAAATACTTTTTTTAAATTTGAACATTCCCTTCCCCCCAGAAAAACATTTGTTTATGTTTTTTGCTTAAATCCACCCTCTTCCGCTCGCCCTGAGCGTAGTCGAAGGGTTTCAAACAATAAACGATTAAAAATCGCCTATTGAATTATAAATTTTTATTACATCTATTTTTACATATAAAATAATTTTTATTGCCATTGACAATTATTCTCAACCCTTCGACTTCGCTCAGGGCGAGCGGAAAAGAAATTATTTGATTGTTAATATACGAAATTTATCACCAATTATTCAACAGTTACTGATTTTGCCAAATTCCTGGGCTTATCAATCGGGCAGCCCAATTGCCTTGTTATCTGATAAACAAAGAATTGCATCAATCCTGTCATCGCAAGTGGAGCAAGCATTTGATTAACTTTTGGCAAAATAAAATAATTATCCGCCAAACTTATCAAATCTTCTTGACCTTCAAATGCAAAAACTAACAAATGTCCATTTCTTGCCTTTACTTCCTGAGCATTACCAACCAATTTTTGGTATAAAAGCTCATCCAAAACAGAAAACATAACAACCGGAGTTTTTTCATCAATTAATGCAATTGGACCATGCTTTAACTCTCCAGCCGGATAACATTGCGCAAAAATGTATGATATCTCTTTTAATTTTAACGCCGCCTCCATCGCGAATGGATAACTTATGTGTCTGCCTAAAAAGATAAATTTTTCATATTTTAAATAGAAAGGAGCTAATTTCTGGGTAACCTCAATTTTGTAATTTTCAATTGAGCTTTCCAAAACTTCTGCCGCAACTAATAAATCACTTTCAGCATTTTTCATTTGTTCATCAGAAATCAAACTTTTTTGCAATGCAATTTTATTTGCAAGCCAAAAAAGAGACGCTAGCTGAGTTGAAAAGGCTTTTGTGGAAGCAACAGAAATTTCCGCGCCTGCTTTCATGTGTAAAAAACCATCTGCTTCGCGCACCATTGTGCTTGAAATTACATTAGTCAAAGCAACTGTAGGCACTTTAAATTCTTTTACAAGTCTTAACGCTTCAAGAGTGTCTGCAGTTTCTCCGGATTGGGAAACAAAAATAAAAAGAGAATCATCTGATTTGAAAAAAGGCATGTATCTAAATTCAGAAGCCAAATAAATACTTGCAGGAATCTTGCAAATACTTTCAATAAAAAATTGAGCGATTCTGCATGCGTGCCAGGATGTTCCAGCCGCAACTAAATTAATTTTTTTTAAATTTTTAATTTGGCTAATTGTAAGACCAACTTTGCCAATCAATTCATTTTCTCGCTTGTCCGGCGAAGCCTTGGCGAAGACGGAAAGGGTATTACTAAAATGATTTACCGTATCGGTAATGGCCCGTTTTTGTTCATAAATTTCTTTAAGCATGTAATGTTCAAATCCCTGTTTTGATGTATCGCTAAATTTATGATCTATTTTTTTTGCAGTTACAAAAATTTCATTACCATTAAAATCAAAAATATCAAAAGAATCTTTTTTTAAAATTGTAATGCTATCTTCGGGTAAAAAAATGACATTTTGAGTTTTATCAGAAAAAGCTAAAAAATCTGACGCGACAAAATTTTCATCTTGCCCAACCCCAACAACTAAAGGAGATTTACGCCTAACTAAAATTAACTCTCCTGCCCTTCGACTCGCATTTGCTCGCTCAGGATGAACGGGAACCATTAAAATCACAAAAGCGTAAGCACCTTTTAATTTTTTAACTAATTGTTTTAGCGCCTCCTTTTTTTTATATTTTTTTAAAAGTTCTTCAAGTAAATGTGCTACTATTTCTGTATCTGTATCTGAAACAAATTTGTGTCCTAAACTAATAAGCTCTTTTCGCAATTTTTGATAATCTTCGATTATTCCATTGTGAACCACCGCAATTTTTTGATTGCAGTCAAACTGAGGATGCGCGTTTATCTGATTCGCAACTCCATGAGTTGCCCAGCGGGTATGACCAATTCCGGCAAAACCATCTATTCCATTTTTTTGCAAACTTTCATCAAGTTTACTTACACTGCCAACTTCTTTTACAAATTCCAAAAAATCTTTTTCCGTTACACATGTAAAACCGGCCGAATCATAACCCCGATATTCCAGTCTTTTCAAACCATCAACAATAAAATCCCGACATTTTTTCGTTCCAACATAACCAACAATTCCGCACATGAGATCCTCGATAGTTTTACTTAAAAACAAAAATTAAAAAAATTTAGCCATTTAAACAAACGAAAACAAAAAATTAATGTTATGTCCCTTGTCATCCTGAACTTGTTTCAGGATCCACATTCATATAAACCAAATAATTTTATAAATAGATTAATTTATTTTCAAACAACTTTTAGCCCAAACGAAAGATCAAACATAAATCCTGAAACAAGTTCAGGATGACAAAATAGGAAATAAAAATACCCTCTAAAAATTAGAGGGTATTTTTCTAAAAATCAATTTTTGCATTTACAAGAATAATTCCAGGATTAACGTTTAACGAACTGGAACTTGGCTCTTGCACCTTTTTGACCATATTTTTTACGTTCCTTAACTCTGGAATCAACAGTCAAAAAACCATTTTTTCTCATCACAGGCTTTAATTTTTCATCAAATGTAACTAATGCTCTGGCAATACTTAAACGAATAGCTTGGGCCTGACCAACTAAACCACCGCCCTGAACAAGAATATTTATATCAAATGCTTTTTCTTTACCAGAAAGCTTTAACGGAGCAACAACCGTTTTTCTTGTTAAAAGAGTATCGAAATATTTATCGTAATCGATATCGTTAACCTTAATAGAACCTTTACCCTGGGTTAACCAAGTTCTTGAAACAGATTTTTTTCTTCGTCCAATTTCATGAATATTTAAAGCCATTGAAAATATTCTCCATAAAACACTAAAAAATTTACAACTTGTAACGTTACAAACATTCAAACTTTAAAAACGCCCCGAAACAGGCGTTGCGAGTACTTGAATGATATAGAAGAACGCTTAATTTGTCAAAAACAAAATTGTTGCAACTTTTTAATGTTTACAGAGAAAACAAAAATGGACAAATGTTATAGTCGGGTGCTATATTTGTCCATATCTAACTGTTTTTAAAAACTTATTTTAATTAAGAAAAGGTGAATTTATGTTAATTAAACGCGCAATGCAAAAATATATTCAAAAAGCAGCAAAAAAATATCCCGTTCTTGCGATTCTTGGCCCAAGACAATCTGGAAAAACAACATTAGCTCAACAAGCATTTCCTAAACACAAGTACATTTCCTTTGAAGATGTTGTCGGCATTCAGGAATACGTGAAACAAGATCCGAAAGGTTTTTTAGAGGAATATGCAAATCCTCATGGTATTATCCTTGATGAATTTCAGCATGCCCCAATCATTCTATCATACATACAACTCGCAGCCGATCGCGAAAATAAACCTGGTTATTTTATTTTAACAGGATCACAAAATTTTTTGATGAATCAGGCAATCTCACAAACTTTAGCTGGGCGAATCGCTTTGTTTAATTTGTTACCTCTTTCAGTGCAAGAACTTGCCGCAACATCGCTTTTACCAGATTCGGTTGAAGTTGTTATTCATAAAGGATTTTATCCGCGAATTTGGGCTCAAGATTTTGATTCCGGTTGGTATAATAACTACATCAGAACATATCTCGAACGAGATGCGCGACAATTAAAAAATATATCTGACCTATCACTCTTTCAAACATTTGTTGGTCTATGCGCTGGCAGAATTGGACAAATTTTAAATGTAGCTTCACTCGCAAATGATTGTGGAATTACACAAGCAACGGCAAATTCATGGCTAACAATTCTTCAGGCCAGCTACTTAATTTTTTTATTGCAGCCACACCACAAAAGTTTCAGTAAACGATTGATCAAATCTCCTAAAATTTATTTTTATGATACTGGTATTGCTTGCGCTTTACTTGGAATTGAATCACCGGATGGTGTTTATAAACATCATTTAAGGGGAAATCTCATGGAATCATTTGTATTATCTGAACTATTAAAACAATATTATAATCATGACAAAATTCCACATATTTACTTCTGGCGGGATAAAAGTGAACATGAAATCGATTTTGTATTAGAACGAGATTCAATTCTTGTGCCAATTGAAGTAAAAGCAGGCAAAACTATTTCAACCGATTATTTTGATAATCTCAGATATTGGTGCAAACTTGCTGAAATCGATCCTTCTCATGGATTTGTAGTTTACGCTGGAAACGAAAACCAGAAACGTTCTTCAGGAACAGTTGTTAACTGGAAGAACGTTTCTAAAATTTTCGATTAACAACAAAAAAACTAAAATCTTTTTTTGTGTTTAGTCAAAACTATTTACAGGTCCTGAATTCTGACAATCATCTTCAACGTCATAAATAAAATTCCAAAGGGGATTTAGTTCTGCAAACAGGACATTCATTCTTATGTTTCAAGGCTTCAAGCAAACACTCCTTGTGAAAAGCATGTCCACATTTAGTAATAATTAAATTTGGCATATAATCAAGTACCGCAATAGGCAAATCTTCATAACAAATTGGACAGGAAAAAGTTTCTAAGTCTTTAATTGCTTTAACTGCTTTTAATTCTGCCTCTATTTTTTTTCTTTTTTCGTAAAGTTCTTCTTCAGTCTTTTGTTTTTTAACATTCAAATCCTCTAGTGCCTGTCCAATCTCTTTTCTCTTCCTTTTAAAATCAAATTCTTTTACTTTTATTTTTATTGCTCGTGCTTTCTGTTTTTGATACTTATTTTCAAAATCATCTATATTACTTAATTCAGCTATTGGATTATCTAAACACAGTAAATATTTTAATTTTTTAAAATCAGGCTCATCAATGCTTAAAAGATTATTTTCAAAATACTTTAATTTTTCTTTAATAAGATACTTAAATAATTCTAAATGATTGGGCTGCAGCAAAATGGCTTCTAATACCATTCTGAATAATTAAGCGGCCACTGTCGCCCATGATCTTGAACAAAGTCGTTTGATGGCGCCAGGAGAACTTACAAAAGACTTCCAAGCTTTTGTAGCAGAATTCATTATATCTTTGTAATCCTTAAAACATCTATTTGAAAGTGATTTTTGTTTAAGTTGTTGCCACAATTGCTCAATCGGATTTAATTCTGGAGAATATGGAGGTAAAAACATAAATGTTATATTTGATGGAATCTTCAGCTTTGGTGTTTTATGCCATCCTGCTTGATCGCTGACTAAAACAACATGTTTCTTTTTTGGAATATTTTTGGAAAATTCATTTATAAACATTTGCATCATTTCCGTGTTTTTTTCTGGAAGAATAAGCGCAAAGCTCATGTCAATTTCCGAACATACTGCGCCAAATATATTGGATGATATAAATTGCTTTTGTTGAACAACTCGTGGTCGAGTTCCTTTGGGAGCCCAAATTCTAGTCGTACTGCCTTGTTGACCAATTCTTGTTTCATCTTGAAATCCAATTAATACATCTTTTGTTTTTATTCTTTTTGGTAAATTCAACAAAACCTCTTTTTTAAAGTTTTTTTAAAAGTCTCTTGAGTTTTCAAGTCAGATTTGGGATGTTTTGATCGCGCAGTAATCCACGAAAAATTTAATCTTTTTAAAACTTTATAAATAGTATCGTCTGCATATATTACACCAAATTCACATTCCGCTAATTTACGAATATCATTTCCCGTTGTTCTGCCGCCTGAACGTGTATCTTGTAAGAGCGCAATCTTATTTATAAATTCCTGTTCTTTTTCCTTTTTTAATTTCGGAGGCCTTCCAGATTTTGGCTTATCGATTAATCCAGCCAACCCGTTTTTTTTGTATCGTCTATACCAAATGCCAACTGTGTGCCTATTAACGCCCAAGGACTCTGCAACCTTGTTTATTTTGGTCCCCTTTTTTAGTTGTTCTAACGCTATTAATAGAATTCGTTTTTTTGGATGGGGCTCGCTTTTTGATAGCTTGCCAAAATCATGACTATTTTCTTTAAACTCTATTCTCATTTTTCCTTCTCCTTTGTAAAAATTTTTCTCTTTTCTTTTTTACAAAAGTTTTTTGTTTAAATCAAGCGTTGGCGGCATTTTTGTTCAGAATGGTATTA
>JBDRFY010000063.1:0-9505 GCA_043818275.1 bacterium
TCCTTATTGGAAATTACCTTTATCTGAATTTTTACGTTTAAATAAAGTTGAAAAATCTCTAAATTTGAAAGGAGCAATTATGTAACAAACCGGAAATTTTAATGTTGCTGGAAAGCGGAAATTTTCACTTTGCTTTGACACAAAAAATCGTCTTAAACAACAAAGTCAGCAAGCATAAAAATTCTTAAAAAGCAAAATGCTTTTGCGTTTTTTAATTTTTGATCTTCACTATTTTTAAAAAAATTGCTACCCAGATATTTTTCTAATTTTTTGTATTGATCTTTCATAATTTTGCAAGAAATTTCATCAAAAGATTCATCATATTCGATACTTGGAAATGATGCCTTTACTTGTGATTTATACGACTCTTTGAAAAATAATTTTAAATTATCTAATTCATTTTGATTTACCGGAATAAATAAATTAGCTTCATTTAAATCAAATTGCGACCAAACATTTCTATAACCTATAATTTTTAAATCTTTATTCCCAACATTCCTTAAATATTCTTTAACTGCCAATTGCATTATTTGCAAAACTTTAAAATGTGTTTTAGGCCCAAGACCCTCCGGATCCATACAAACAGTTATAAAATCTGGATTTATTTTTTTTAACAATTCAACTACAGGGATGACATCATTATTAAAATTAATTTCTCCAGTTTCATAAAACGGCAAACCTAAATGAATAACCTTTTTTTTAGCAATACCCAAATGCGACCACATTTGCTCTTCTTCTTTTTCTCTTAATTTATTTTTCAACTTTTTTATTTGATCTTTACTAAAACTAGAAATACCTAAACCAGTTTCTTTTTTTAAAAAACTATCGGTAATAGCATGATAACCACCTGTTGCTATCGCAAAATAATTTTTACAATTTGTTTCGTTTACCAATTGTTGAATAAATGGAAAATAACCAAGCGCTATATCATCGTGATGAGGAGAAGTATGAAGTATTATTTTATTATTAAATCCACTTAAATCGGTTTTTATTTTCTTTTTTAAATCGATTGTATTTATTTTAACATTTAACTTTTTTTTATTTCGCTCTAAAAGAATTGCCGCGTCATTTGTAATATAAAATCTTGCTCCCTTTAATTTTTGCAAAGCTGTTGCAGGATATAAAGTTGACGGTTTATTTTCAATCGCGTCTTTTACAACTTTAGCTTTACCTTGGCCCGAGGCAATAATAATTGCTCTCGTTGTTTCGTTTTGAGTTATTGTTTGCAAACCAATTGTAATAACTTTTTTATCCCTAATATTTTCAATTCCACCAAAACTAGTGGCTGCAGCTGCTGCAGTTTGATAATTAATCTTTAAAATTCTGGTTCTGCTTTCATGATCAGAGCCAGAAATATTAAATGCGATATGTCCATCAGGACCTATTCCACCCAAAAAAAATCCAATTCCGCCCAAATTTTTTATTTTTTCTTCATAGCTTTTTGCAAAATTTCTAGCTTCTTGCAGGCTTGCATTTTTATAACAAATATCCATCAACAAACATTTACTTTTATCCAACCCAAAACCATTTATGTAATATTTATTGATAAAAAACGCAAAACTATTTTCTGCTCCTGGATTTATCGGAAAAAATTCATCTAACTGAACAAAATAAAAAGATTTCATATCCGGTTTATTATTTGAATCCAAACCCCATTCTTTTAACTCTTTTTGAACCTCAGGTATCTCCCAATTATTTAAAAAATTAATTGTATGCTCAATGAAAGGGTTTGGGGTATTCCCCGTAGGAAGAGCAATAACTCCTTTTGGATTAAGTTGCAACCACTCCAAAAAACGCAATGCTGTAACCTTACCTAACTCATCAAAACTTAAAAGTTGCAAAGTGAAAACTTTTTCATTTTTTGAATTAATATTTTTTGATTTTTTATTTTTTTTTAAAAAGATCTGCTCAACCTTAGAATTTGCATTGTAATTACGCATATAATCCCTCTTGCAATAAACTATCAAAAATAAAAATCAAGTTAAATTATATCGATCAAGAAAATTAAATAAAGAAAACATAAAACAATCATTGCTAAACGAAAATCTTAAAAATTATGAACTAGCACATCCTATTGCAACAAACAAAAAAACACCTTATAATTAGTAATTATTAAAATATTTGTATCATTTAACAATGACGAATGGAAAAACCATGAAAAAATTATTGTTTATTATCGTTTCGATGTCTTGTATTAATCCTTTAATAAATGGAAAAGTAACAACAGGTGATCCAAGCCTAGATCGAGTAGAAGTAAGCAAAAATATTCAGCCTACCCCGTTTATTTGTACTATAACAAAAGCAACAAATCTTCAATTAGATGAAGAAGAACTCAAACAAATTAACAATTTTTTTGATGGTTTAAAACAAATGACAGAAAACATTAAAACATCCAACCAAAATAAATTATTTGATTACTTAACTGATTTATTAGCTGATATTGGTCAACTTATCTCCTTAATAAATAACGATGAAAAAAAAGGAATAAAAAAACAAATACAAAAAATAAAAGATAAAATTTCAAATCCAAATTTTACCAATCAAGAAACAAAAGAATTAGCACAAAAATTATGTCGAAGTTTATTAAAAACATTTGCACGGCAAGCAAAATACCATGGCCAAATATTTGTAGATATGTCTGCAGAAGAATATTTTATAAAAAAATTAGAAAAAGTCATTGGAGCTGAAAAAGCTAAAAAAATAATAAGTTCACTTTATTCATTGGTCGAAGAAATGCCTCCTTATAAACATAAGAAACATGGAATTCAACTAACTGAAGCTTCCATTGATATTATGATTCCAGATTCTCAAATATCCTCTGAAATAAAAGAAAAACTAATTCATCTCTTTAAACAACACTATATAAATAGCGAAATGCCTTTCGATGATGAAAGTTGGGATATCTTTTCAAAAATAAGTCTATTTATAAATAATAACTTCATTAGATTATCGGATGATAAATTATTAATGTTTTTTAATCATAATGATCAATCAGAAAAAGCAAAAAAATTGCGTTTAAAACTATTAACAAAATTTGATTCTATGTTAAACAATTTTGAACTTCAACCGATATTCGGCGAAGAATAAAGATACAAAAATTTAAGGCCGGTTTTTCACCGGCCTTATTTTATTTTTCTGAAATCTCTTCCAACGTAATTTCAAAAGTTAAATCTTTTCCTGCCAAAGGGTGATTGGCATCAAGAGTAATTGTATCATCAACAACTTTTTCAACCATTACAATAAAAGCGCGACCGTTTTGATCTTCCATTTTAAATTGCATGCCAATTTTTGGTTCAATATTTGCAGGAAAATCAGTCCTTTTAACATCAAAAACCATTTCTGGTCTTTTTGGTCCATAAGCTTTATCAAATGGAATTCTAACCGTTGTGGATTTACCAACTTCAAGGTCAACAACAGCATCTTCAAAACCAGGAATTAATTTACCTTCACCAATTGTAAATTGAAGCGGTTCACGATCTTTTGATGAATCAAAAACTGAACCGTCATCCAATTTTCCTGTGTAATGAACTTTTACCACGTCACCCTTTTTAGCTTGTGCCATTTCTTTCTTTCGACTTTTAGAATTATCAAATAATTTAACTGTTTTTTCCTCAGATTTATTAAGGTTACCAAAATCTGTTTCAACTTTTAAGGGTTTGTTGTCATTAATTTCACTTTTTACGCTTGATGTTACACCTGTAAATCCGAGTATTAATAAAAATAACAAATATTTTATCTTCATAACGTCTCCCAAACATTGGAAATAATAAAAAACAACAAGTATACAAATTAACAAAATATAAAGTTAAAACAAATCATCACAGTTATTTTTTGACAAAAAAACTTAAACAATTTAAATTACTTTTTCCATTCAATTATTCTATAACAAAACAAGGCCTTAAACCATGAAAAAATCTTATATATTGTCACTTTTTTTATTTGCAATAAAAATATCTTTTCTCACAGCACAAATCATTGAAATTCAAAATATTTCAGAATTAAATCAACACGCAAAAGATAAAAATACTTTAATTGTTTTGGATCTCGATAATACAATTCTGGAACCAGATAATGAAACTGGAGAAGGAAGTGAACAATGGTTCAGCGCAAAGGTAAACAATAAAGTCAAAAAAGGTTTAGGTTCAATAGAAGCAATTGAAAAAACATTACCTTCTTACTATAAAATTCATAAAACATTAAAAGTCAAACCTGTTGAAGATAATACAATTGATACAATCAAAACTCTTCAAAAAGAAAATACTCCAATAATGGGGTTAACATCCAGATCGTTTCCTATGATTAAACATACATTCAGACAATTAAAAGAAATAAATCTGGATTTAACACCAACAACTCCAGGCAAAAAAACGATGACATTTAAAAAAAGTGAATTTCCTGCAAAATTTAATAACGGCATTCTTTTTGTAGGAAACAACAATAAGGGTAAAATACTAAAAACATATCTTTCAACTATCTCATTTGAACCTGAAAAAATTGTAATGGTCGATGATAAAAAACATCATCTTGAAAAAATAGACTCTGAATTTAAAAATTCAAAAATATCATTTATTGGTCTTCGTTATGCTTTTTTAGATGAAAAGGTTAAAAATTTCGTTTTAAATAATACCCCAAATTCAGTAAATATTTTTGGAAAAACTAAAAATTTTATCTCTAACGGAATCATCAAAACAACATCTTTAATTAAATCTCCTTTTAAAAGAAAAATTACTACGTAAAAAGGCTTTTTTAAAGCAATTTGTCTTAAAAAACATAATCCTATATAATTAAATATATCTAAAGTTCAATTCTTGTAGGTAAAACACATTTCAATTAATCACAATCCATAAAGATATTTAAGTTGGAGAAAAAATATGTCAAAAAATAATATAATATTAATTATATCAACACTTCTTTTAGGCGTAGCACTTTACTATCATTTGACAAAACCCCCTGTTAACAATCTTGATAAAACAATTTTTTCATTTATAGGAACCCCAGGTTCAGGTAAAGGCACACTGGCTGAACAATGTGAAAAAAAATTAGATTTTGTTGTTTTATCTACAGGAAATTTATGTCGAAAAAACATCGCTAAAAAAACAGAATTGGGAAAAAAATTAGAAAAATATACGAATTCTGGAAAGCTGGCGCCAGATGATTTAATAACTAAAATGGTTAAAGAATGGTTAACAGAAAATATTAAAAATAATAAACCTATAATTTTGGATGGCTATCCAAGAACAGCAAAACAGGCTGATTTATTTTTAGAAATATTAAGAAACGATTTTCCTGAACAAAAATTCAGAATTATATCTTTAGATATTCCACAAGAAGAAGTTGTTAAGCGAATTGTAAACAGACTGGTTTGCGAAAATAAAAACTGTCAGGCTGTATATAACACAAATCAAATTAAAAATCTTGATGATCCATTTTGTGAACTATGCTCAAGCAAATTAGTAAAACGTGAAGATGACAGAGAAGAAGTTGTTCGAGAACGATTGAGAGTTTACAATCAAACCGCAAATGATTTGCTAAATTTCTATAAATCTACTATGCAAAAAATAGAAACTTTAGATGTTAATCAAAAATCCAAAGAACAAATATTTAAAAATTTTAAAAAAATACTTTAAAACAAAAGGGCTCATTTAAAAGTGGGCCTTTTTTCAAATTAAAAACATGAAAAAAGAAAACATACTTAATTTAAGCTTAAATGAATTAAAGGAAAAACTGTCAACAACTGGTCATGAATCATACAGAGCCAAACAACTATTTGAATGGTTTTACAAAAAAAATATTCTTGATTTAAATCAAATACCAAATATCTCAAAAAAGCTTAGGGATGATTTATTAAATAATTTTGAAATACACATTCCAGAAATTTCACATGTATCTAAAAGTATTAAAGATAATTCATATAAATTTTTATTAAAAACAACGGATGATAAATTAATTGAATCAATTTTAATGTTAAAAGATAACCGGGCGACAATTTGTCTTTCCTGTATGATTGGTTGCCCTTTGGCTTGCAGATTTTGCGCGACTGGAATGGAAGTTGGTTTTATCAGAAAATTAACTTTATCTGAAATTATTGGTCAAATAATTGCCTTAAAAAAATATGCCCTGGCTAACAAAATATCTAATAAGATTACTAACATCGTTTTTATGGGCATGGGTGAACCATTTTTAAATTTACCTGTAATTGAAAAATCAGTTGAAATTTTAACGAGTGAATATGGTTTTTCAATGTCAAAATCAAGAATAACAATTTCAACTGCCGGGCCAACCAATAATATTGCTGATTTTATAAATAAATACAAAATCAAACTTGCTGTTTCTCTTCACTTTCCCAATAATGAACTTAGATCAAAATATATGCCTGTTAATAAAAGATTTAATATTGAACAACTCATTGAAGAATTAAAAAAAATAAAATTATCAAAACGTGAATATATAACAATTGAATATATGATGCTGCAAGAAATAAATGATTCAATTGAGGATGCAAAACAATTGGTAAAAATATTAAGCAATTTGAAGGTAAAAATTAATTTAATTCCATACAATCCAACTAAAACTTTACCCGCAAAACCATCTGATGAAAAAACAATTAATGAATTTATCAAATACCTTATTTCAAAATCTCTTCCGGTAACAGTTCGCCGAAGTTTAGGTTCAGAAATTGAGGGAGCTTGTGGTCAATTTGCTTTAAAGCGAAAAAGTTAATTTAAAACTCATCAATTTTTATTTTGATTTTTAAAAATATTTTTTTGGCCACGTTCCAATTCAATAATCTTGATTTTTACAAATTTATAAATTTTTTCAGACCTGTCTAAAACAATTAAAGTCTCTTCTTTATCTGGAATCAAAATATCATCTGGATATCTAAATTTAGAACAATACGGAGCCAATTCAATTGCATCATTTAGTAAAATATTAAAACTATCATCAAATCGTCGACATAATTTAACCAACAATTCAAGTTCATGAGTTTTAATTATCTCTTGTTTTTTATATACCAAGTAAGCTTTTAATATTTTTTCAGCGCATTGTTGTGCGTGATAAACACATAAATCAAAAATTTCTTCTTTAAGTAAAACCTTTGATCCCCTCAAATCATTTCCAGATTTAAGCATCCACTGTTTGTAACTTTGCATAAATCCTTTTTCCTTCTTTTTTTATTTTGTAACAAAGAGTTGTTACATCATCAGCTTTTTTTTCAAATTCTGTTTTGGTGTATACCAAAATATCTTTTGAAATCATCAAATCTATTAAAGCTCTGATTCCAGGCAAAGATCTTTTGTGAATCGTTTCATCAGATTCCGGAACAATAATCAAAAGATCTAAATCACTGTCACTTGAAGGTTTGCCCCAGGCATATGATCCAAACAAATACATTTCCAACGGATCATAAATTTTAATTAATCTATCCTGAACTTCTTTTATTGTTTCTTTATCAATCATTTAGATTTCCTCCTGAAAATTTTCCCATTTTTCAAAATATTCATCTAATTCTTTTTTTATTAATTCTATTTTTTTATTAGTTTCATTAAATTCTTGAGAACCAAATTCTAAAATCTCAAATCTTTTATTCAAGTCATTTAATTCTTTTTCAAGCGAATCAATTTTTCGTTCAATTCTTTTTAATTCTCTGCGCTTTTCATAAATATCTTTATTTTCTTTTTTGGATTCTCTTTTTTCAATCTTATCTTTTTCTTTTTTTTCACTATCAATTTCAAGCTGTTTTTTATGGTATAAAAATGATTCATAATTTCCTGCATAAGTTATTACTTCATCATCTTTTAATTCAAAAATTTTATTTGCCAGCCTATCAATAAAATCACGATCGTGAGAAACAAATAAGATTGTTCCAGGATATTCTTGCAAAGCAGAAAGCAGAATTGCTTTTGACTGTAAATCCAAATGATTTGTCGGTTCATCGAGAATTAAAAAATTAGCATCCTGTAACAAAGTTTTTACCATCGCAACCCTATTTTTTTCCCCACCGCTCAAAACCGAAATCTTTTTATCAACGTCATCACCAGAAAATAAAAATGTTCCCAAAAGACCACGAACCCTGCCACGTTGTTCAGCATTTTTACAGACTCCTTCAACTTCCTGCAAAACTGTATTGTTTTTATTTAAAGAGTTTTCCTGATCCTGTTCAAAATATGCGACTTTAACATTATGACCTAACTTAAATTCTCCTGTTTCAAGATCATATTTATTCATAATTAAATTTAATAATGTTGTTTTACCTTTTCCATTTGCGGCAACAATGGCCGCCTTATCTCCCCTTATTAACTCAAACGAAGCATTTTTAAAAATCGTTTTTCCATCAAAAATTTTTGATAACCCATCAACCTGTAAAACAATTTTTCCTGATCTTGCCACAGGCGGGAAATTTATTCGTATACTTTTTTGTTCATGAGGAATTTCTATTAATTCTATTTTTCCTAATTCTTTTATTAAACTTTGCGCCATTTTTGCTTTACTGGCCTTTGCGCGAAAGCGATCAATTAATTCTTCCTTTTTCTTTATTTCGCGTTGCTGATTTTTATACTGAGATTCCAACAATTCTTTATCTTTTTGTTTAAATTCCAGATATTTGGAAAAATTTGAATGATATACTTTTAATCTGCCCATTTCCAAATCAAAAATATAATCACACGCGTGATCAAGAAAATATCTGTCATGAGACACTAACATAAAACCAAATCTGGAATATTGTAAAAAATCCAGAAACCAGTCTTTGGCAACAATATCAAGATGGTTTGTTGGTTCATCAAAAAGATAAAAATCTGCTTTTTGTAACAATAATTTTGCCAAAACAAGACGCATTTTCCAACCAACGCTTAATTGATTTACCGGTTTTTCAAACTGATTTTGAAAAAAGCCAAGGGACAAAAGCATTTTTTTTGCTTCAACAATAATTGATTCAATATCTTTATCTTGCAATTCATGTTGCAATTGCGCGTATCTTTCTAATTTTTCCGAACAATGCTCTTTTTGATGCGAATGAAAATAGTTCTCTAGTTCATCTAATTCTTTTTTTAATTTGACATCATGCTCAAAAACGCTTAAAGCTTCATCCAAAATTGTTTTTGTTGAAATCAATGTTACTTCCTGAGGCAAATAGGCTATTTTAATATTTTTTTCTATTGATATTTGCCCATCATCCAAATTTTGAATTTTATCTATAACTTTTAAAAGCGTTGATTTTCCACTTCCATTTCTGCCAACAAGGCCAATTTTTTGATGCTTGGAAATATTAAATGAAATATCGTTAAAAATGATTTTGTCACCAAAAATTAAAGTTACATCTTTCGCGGTTAACATTTTTATCCCTAATTTTAAATTGATAAATAAAGAATAATAATTCTATCACATGAAAAAAGTACCGCAAAATAAAGTAAAAAACTCAAAAATAAATTTGACCTAAAAATTTTTAATGCTAGAATTACGCAACATTGAAAATTTAAATCTGCCAACCACCCAACAAAAAGGATTC
>JBDRFY010000064.1:0-54463 GCA_043818275.1 bacterium
ATATATAATAATTATAATAATGGTAATAGGTGATGTGGATATGTGGATAACTCACGTTTTTTTTGCTGCGAGCCATCATCTGGTCGAGTTATCACTTTTTTAAAACTATGTGGATAACTATGTGGATAACTTGTGGATAACTTTTTAAGTTTTATGTTTTCATTGATCTGTTCGGTGTATTGCTGAATGTGGATAACTTTTGACGGGTGAAAAGCTTTAAAAACCGATATATTTTTTTTTCCAGGGTGAATTTCGGAGTACATTTTTGACTTATCCACAAGTTATCCACAAGTTATCCACAAAATAAATGTTGATAACCTTTTGTGACAGATTTTTTCTATTTGAAATGTCTGTTCTGTGGATATCTTTTTTTTGGTTAATTTTCAGATAATTTTGAAATGATTTTTTTCATATCTTCCCAAACGTCCATTTTGGCTTTGGGGTTTCTTAAGAGATAGGCAGGGTGAAAGGTTGGCATGACTAAAATATTATTGAATTCAAAAAAATTTCCCCGTGCTTGAGAGATTCTGATTTGTGGTCCAAGGATTGCTGTTGTGGCACTTGCGCCAAGCATGCAAATTATTTTTGGTTTTATAATTTCTATTTCTTTTAATAGTAATAAGTTTTTACAAATTTCACTTTCATCTGGAAGTGGGGCGCGATTGTTTGGTGGTCGGCATTTTACAACATTTGAAATAAAAACATCTTCCCGCTTTAATCCCATTGCTTCAATAATTTTTGTTAGCAGTTTTCCGGATTTTCCAACAAATGGAGCACCTTGTAAATCTTCATCTCTTCCTGGGCCTTCACCAACAAACATTAATTTGGTATTCGGATTTCCTTTTCCAAAAACAACCTGAGTTCTCCCCTGATTGCAAAGCGGGCAGTTTTTGCAATTTTTGTATTTTGAATAAAGCGTTTCGACTAATTGTTGTTTCGTTTTTTTATTTTCTTTTTTTTGCATAGAGTTTTTATAAACAAAACCTTTCGGTTGTTTTTTTAAAAAATTTAAATAATTGATAATATCTCTTTGTGTAATTTCTTTTTTTTGCTTCATGCGTAAAAGTTTAATTTATGTTTTTCTTTTTGCATAGGTTGTGTTTTTGTTAAATGCCGAGAAATTTAACCATGCCAGAGCGAGCGTTAAGCCAAAACTTAACTGAAAATCCAAAAAAAATAACTGAATTGGATTGAATAATAAAATTGTTAAACAAACAAGAGACAGTAAGTGTAAAAAATTTGTTTGTAGGTTTAAAAGTTGACCTGTTTGTATGAATAAAAACAAGTAGAATGCGCGATAATATGAAATTGATGGCCAGCTGAACATATGATAAATGAAACTTATTAAAATTAAAAAAAGTATTTTATAAAAAATTGTTATAGGGATAAATCGTAATAAAAAAGTCCAGAGAAGAATGAAAATAACAATGTGTAATCCTGAGCGCGCAAGGTAATGAATTATACCCCAATTATTAAATTTAATTTTAAGGTCCGTCATATTTTTATTATTTTTGTTACCTAAAAAAATTGAGGAAAAATATGAAAAGGTGAGTGGGGTGAGTTTTTGTTTTAACGTCTTGTATAAATTTATTCTTTTTGAGTTAACCCATTTTTTTAATGAAAATGAAGGGGAATTCAAAACTTCAATTATTATTTCTTTGTTTAGAAAAATTGTTGTTAGATAATTTTCTTTTAACAAATAATCATAAAATGTTGGCCTGCCGGAATTATTATCTTTATCTTTTTGTTGTTTAATTTTGATATTTTTTAATGATATTAAATCGTCAACTTTAAAAATTGGCTTTTGCTTGGAATAACAAAGTAGGTTGTAGCCATTTGTTGATTTAAGATTAATAACATATTTAAAAAATTTGTTTTCCTGAAATTCAATTGATTTTACTTTTGTCTCAATTTCCAAATTTTGATTTTTTAAATTTTGCAAAATTTTTATATTTGATTCTTTTTGTTGCTGGTACAAAAATGCTCCTGAAAATAAAAAAAATAACAAAATCAGTGGAGTTATTTTTATTTTTTTACAACCCTCAATCATTACGCTCAGGTTTTTTCGTGAATTTGCTGTAAAACTAAGGAAAAAAGGGGGGTGTAAATTTTGCCATATTGAGTGTAGTAGTGTAAATAATATTAAAGTTATAGTTGCAAGCAATGTGAGTAAATTAATTTGATATAAACTTTGCCAGAATATACCCAAAATAAAACAGAGCAGTGGAATTAAAAATGGAAAAAAATTATTTATTTTGTTGATCATTAATTATTGATGTGATCGCGCCTTTTAGAATTTCGATTTTATTACCATCAAAAAGTTCCAGAATAAACGAATTATCTTCAATTCTCCAAATTGTTCCAATAATTCCGGCTGTTGTTATAACCTTGTCTCCAACATGTAAAGTTTCAATCATTTTTGCCAAAGCATTACGTCTTTGCGTTTGAGGGCGAATTATGAAAAAATAAAAAACAACCCCAATTAAAATAAAAGGTAGAAGTTGCGCAATAAATCCTATTGTTCTTGATGGGATAAAACCGTTTTCTGCTGCATTAAGATTTAGCGAAATTAACGAAAGAAAAGAAATAATTAAGTATTTCATGGTTTGTCTCTTTATTTTTTGATAAATCTAATAATATATTTTTCCAACGCCAAAAGTTTACATGAAAAAGTAAAAATTAAAAATTAAAGGAAATAAAAATGAAAATTAAAAAAATTTTTGCACGACAAATCCTGGATTCGCGCGGTTGGCCGACAATTGAATGTGAAGTTGAACTGGAAAATAATCAAAAAGTAAAAGCTTCAGTTCCTTCCGGAGCGTCAGTTGGAAAATTTGAATGTCTGGAATTAAGAGATAATGACCCTGATTTTTATTTAGGCAGAGGTGTGTTGAAAGCAGTTGCAAATATCAATAAAAAAATTGCGCCAAAATTAATTGATAAAATTCCGGATGTTTTAGAGATAGATAAAATTTTATTAGAGTTTGATGGCACTGAAAATAAATCAAATTTAGGTGGCAATGCAATTTTGGCTGTCAGTATGGCAATTACTCGGGCACAGGCAAAATCTTCAAATTTAGAGCTGTTCTCATTAATAAAAAAAATGTACAAAACAGAATCAATTAAAATTCCAAAAGTTATGTTTAATATTTTAAACGGTGGCGTGCATGCAAATAATGGAATTTGTTTTCAGGAATTTATGATCATGCCATTAAAAAATAGTTTTAGTGAAAATTTACAAATAGCTGTTGTTGTCTATCAAAATTTAAAAAAACTTTTACAAAAATCTGGATATGCAACAACTGTTGGTGATGAGGGTGGTTTTGCTCCAAAGTTTGAAACTAAAAATGAAACACCTGAAAAAATTGCACTTGATTATTTAATGGAGGCAATAAATATTTCAAAATTTGAGCCAGGAAAAGATGTTGCAATTTGTCTTGATGTTGCAGCTACACAATTTTATGATGAAAAAAATAATGTTTATAAATTTTATAATAAAAAACTGGATAGTAATGAACTTGTTGGATTTTATAAAACTTTGTTAAAAGATTATCCAATTGTTTCAATTGAAGATGGGCTTCAGCAAGATGACTGGACAGGTTGGCAATTTATGACAAAAGAATTTGGCGATAAAATTCAACTTGTTGGAGATGATATTTTTGTTACAAATACAGCACGCATTAAAAAGGGAATAGATTTAAATGCTGCAAATTCAGTTTTAATAAAACCAAATCAAATAGGAACGGTTACTGAAACTTTGCAGGCAATAAAGGTTGCGCAAGAAGCAGGGTATAAAATAGTTGCTTCACATAGATCAGGAGAAACGAATGATTCATTTATTTCAGATTTATCAGTTGGTATGAATTCAGAATATTTGAAAGCTGGCGCGCCTGCGAGAGGAGAGCGGGTTGCCAAATATAATAAATTATTAGAAATAGAACTTAACTCTTAATCACGGCGCATGGATGTAAATGCGCAACTTTTTTTGAAAAAAAGATATAATTTTGTGCTTTGAATTAAGCGTGATATCATGTTGATATCATTATTAAAAATTAATAAGTATTTTTATGAAAGAAAAACATGGGTGGGGCCGAGAAATTAATTCAAAAAATTTTTGCCCGGAGGCAAGTATCTTATAAAGAGGCTGAAAAAATTTTATTTGAATTAGGTTATCAACTAAAAATAAATGGTTCACACCATGTTTTTAGAAAATTCGGATGTAGGCATGTAACGCTTAAACGAAGACCATATTTGTTATTGTATCAAATAATTGATTTGCAAGAAGCTTTAAGGGAAAATGGATATGAAGAAAAAATATAAAAATTTAGATTATTATCTAGATTTGCCGTGGACTTATACCGTTGAAGCATCAACAGATGAAAATAAGGATAAAATATATATTGTGCGCGTAAATGAATTACCTGGTATATGTACAGATGCTCAATCACTTGATGAAGCTATGGAATTAATTAAAGAACCAATGAAAATTGCATTTGAATTTTATATGGAAAATAATGAGGATATTCTTGAGCCTATAAAAAAAGAAGATTTTAAAGGAAATATCTCTTATCGGACAACCAGTCGCAGGCATTATCTTATAAGTAAAGCGGCTCAAAAAAAAGAATTATCGCTTAGCCAATTTATTGATAGTATTGTTGATACCGTACTCTTAAATAAATATCGCGATCCACATAAATAGATTTTCTATCCCTTAATTACAGCGCATGGACGTAAGCGCGCAACCTTTTTTGCAATTTTAGCAGCTGAGACAACCTCAATAACTTCATCAATATCTTTGTATGCAAGTGGAGCTTCTTCGGCTAAACCCGGAATTGAACCTGCTTCAATAACTATTCCTTTTTCAAAAAGTTGTTTTTTTAATTCTGCACCCTGAATTGATTGTTTTGCGGCACGGCGTGACATTTTTCTTCCGGCGCCATGACAAGTTGAACCCAAAGAAATTTTCATACCTTCATTTGTTCCAGCTAAAACATAAGAAGCTGTTCCCATACTTCCTGGAATTAAAACCGGTTGACCAACAGATTGATAATCGGCAGGAATCTCCGGATTATTCGGACCGAATGCGCGGGTAGCACCTTTTCTATGAACAATTACTCTCTGTTGTTTGCCGTTAATTTCATGTGTTTCAATTTTTGCGATGTTATGAGCGACATCATAAAGTAAATCCAGTTTTCCTTCTTCTCCGAAAAAGTGTTTCCAGTCTTGTCGAATCAGATGTGAAATCATTTGTCTGTTTGACCATGCAAAATTAGTTGCAGCTGCCATAGCATCAAAATAATCATTTCCTTCAGGTGATGATAATGGAACGCATGCAAGTTCTCTATCAGGCAAAGTGATACCATATTTTGGCATAACTTCCATCATGATTCGAATATAATCTGTTGCTACCTGGTGTCCCAACCCACGTGAACCAGTATGAATTAAAATTGTTATCTGATTTTTAAATAACCCAAAAATTTTTGCTGCTTGTTCATCAAAAATTTCTTCAACAAAACCAACTTCGACAAAATGATTTCCAGCACCAAGTGTTCCAAGCTGATCGATTCCTCTTTTTTTTGCTCTATCAGAAACTTTAGATGGATTTGCGTTTGTAAGAATTCCATTTGATTCAATATGTTTAATGTCTTGCTCTGTTGCGTAATTATTTTTCAACATCCATTGTAAGCCATTTTTTAAAACATCATCTAATTCCTGTGTTGTTAATTTTATTTTTCCTCCACGGCCAACACCGGAAGGAATCGCGCGTGACAGTGAATGTGCAATTTTTTCAAAATATTTGGATATTTCATTTATATTTAAATTTGATTTTAAAAGTCTGACTCCACAATTAATATCATAACCAATTCCGCCAGGCGAAATTGCGCCGTTAGGATATGAAGTGGCAGCAACTCCTCCAATTGGAAAACCGTAACCTTCATGAACATCCGGCATACAAAATGCATATCCCTTTATTTCGGGTAACGTTGTTACATTTACAAGCTGTTCAAGCGATCTGTCTTTTAAAATATCAATAAGCATTTTTTCTGTCGCAAAAATTCTTGCTGGTACTTTCATATCGGAACGAAAATTTTTTGGTATTTCCCAAATAACAGGTGAAATTTTAATTAAATTTTCTTTAGTAATCATTTTTTCCCTTTGATTCGGCGAAGTGGCGTTATTCGTGGTACGAAGACGGACTAAATATCAAAAACAATTATTGTTTCAAAATTTCCTTTGGATGTTTTTTTGATTTCCGCTTCGTGAAATGTTACAGCTTTTATGTCTTCATCGAAATGATCTACTTTGGTTCCAAAAACGGTGCAATTAATTTTTGCGTCAGTTAATTCTTCAATATTTATTTTGCAAAAAACTATTTTTTCAGAATGAGTAATACCTAAAACTTCGGATAAAAAATCAACGAGAAGGGCAGTAGCGTCAATGGATGTTAAATTTATTTCTTTTTGTTCAAAGCATTCTTTTTGACAGATATCTTTTTTGGTAATCTCTGCCATTCCAAATAGTGATACTTCGAATAATTCCTGTAACGTTGATGCTTCAACCTTTAATCTTACGTCTGCTGTGTGTTCTATTAATTCATAATTTTTCATATTAATCCTCTTTTAAAACAAATCGATATAATTTTTTGGACCAAATTGGTCCGGCGTAATTAACACCAATTCTTGGAGTTTTAATAATATTTTTTTTAAATATCTTTTCATTACTGTCTTCAAACCAAAGTTCAGTATCAATAGATGCCAATTTTGAATTAAAAGTTTTATCAATTAATAGATTTTTTGTAAGTTTTCCCGGTCCGTTAAATTTACCTGCCCCCCGAATTAATATTGCGCAAGGATAATCTTTTGGTCCAGTGACTATGTTGAGCATCCAGTACATTCCATAAATCATATAAACATAAAAATAACCCGGCGGGCCAAACATAATTTTTGTGCGTTCCGTTTTCCCTTTGCTTGCATGACATGCTAAATCATTTGGACCATCGTATGCTTCAACTTCATTTATTTTTAAACTTATTATTTGATTATTTATTTTTCTGACTAAATATTTACCTAAAAGTTCTTGAGCGACAAATATTGTTGGTTGGTTAAAAAAATCTGGTGTTAATATTTTTTGCATTTTTTAGAAAGAAGTATTTCGACGTTTTAAATTATTTCTACTATCAGCTGTATCAAAATTATTCAAACGTTTTTTTAATTCATTACGTTTATTGATTAGATTTTCTTGTTTTTTTAATTTTTCTATTTCTTCAGAGGAGCGGTAGTAAATATCATTTTTAATATCAACTAATTTTGGTTGTTCTTTTCCGTATGTGAAATCGTCAATTGGTCTGAATATACCCTTTGCCGCATCCTCAAGTTTTCCTTTTATTTTTTGATTTTCAGGTTTAAAAAACCATCTTTGAATAGGATCTTTTTCTTTGTAGTAACTATCAACACTTAAAATTTGGTATTTTGCATAATCAAGTTTTAATTGAGTATATTCATCAGGCCCACCATCCGGTTGTGGTTTTATGATACTTGGTCTTATGAAAATATATAAATTTCTTTCTTCTCTTGATTTTTCTTTGCTTTTAAATAAATTTCCTAAAATTGGTATATCTCCAAGAATTGGAGTTTTATATTCTTTTTCGGACATGCCGTTTTTAGTTAATCCTCCAAGAACTAAAACTTCTCCCATTGCCATTGTGGTTTTTGTTTTTAGTGTTCGAGTGGATTTTTTTTGTTCTGGTATTCCGGCCTCTGTTGTAAAATCTTCTACAGATAAATCTATTTTTAAATCAATTATTCCATTTAAATTTGTGTAGGGAGTAATTGTTATTTTTGTTGTAGCACTCAAATACTCATACGATTCAGTTGTATTACCACTGTAAGTTGGGGTTTGTAAAATCCTACCTTTAACCCTTCGATTAATTATGTCATTTAAAATACATTCCTGATAATTATTTACTGTTAAAAATGGTTGAGCGATTATATTTGAATTATCTATATTAAATTTTGCTTTTATCAAAGCCCAGATGTTATTTTTTTGATTATCCGGTCCATTTTTAACGGTTAAAAAACTTGGAAAACCTGCCTGATTTTTATATGCGCCAGTGGAATCCTTTTCAGCAAGATAAGAATTTAAATTTTTTTCATCTGTGAGATTAAAAGTTTGGCCCCAAATTCCTTGTCCGAGTTTAAAACCGACATCTCTATTTTCCTGAATTTTTGTTCTTAATTCAGCGCTTAACTGTCTGTCTTTATTGATACTTACATCAACAATCATTATTTCAAGAGCTATTTGAGGTTGGGGTTTATCAAGTTTGTCTATGAATTTATCTAATCTTATCCAGTCATCTTCATTGCAGGCGATAATTAATCTGTTACCTTTTCCCCTGATTTCCTCTCCAGCGCCTTGCGAAGATTCAAGGGCTATTATAACATCTTCAAAAAATTGATATTCTCCAACGAGTCCTTTTCCGGCTGCTTGTCCGCGAGGAGGTTGAATAATATTTGTTAGTATAATTTTTAATTTTTCAGCATTTGCATATTGAATTTCTTTTATATGAATCCTGGATCGTGCATCTTCTAGTGGTATATCCAGATATTTATAAATAAATTCAATAATTTTATCCAGATTTTCTTCTCTTCCCATAAGAATCAGAGCATTTTTTCTTGGTAATGAAAACATTTTAGCGGAGGAAGAGAAATACGCGCTTTGTTTGTTTTCATCCCCAATAAATTTTATAGTTCCTTTTTGTTGTTCCTGTTGTCCAATAATTTCATTAAATATTTTTTGAATTGTGTCAGGATCTACATTTTTAAGAGTTATTAGTTTTAACGTTTGTCTTGAACCTCCTTCATCAAGCATTTTTACAATTTTCATAGCTTCTTTAATGTAATAACTTCTTTCTGTGATTATGCATGCTTCAAGGCTTTTATTAATTTTTATACTGTTTGGTGTCAGCATGGAATCTAAAATGCTTGCAGCTGTTTCAGAATTTAAATTTTTTAAGAAATATACATAGCGAATAATTGTATCATCGTCAGAAAGATTTTCCGGTTCCATTCCTTTTCCGGAAGAATAAAAAGGCAAAGGTTCTGTTTGTACTGTTTGTAAAGGAGAAATTCTATGCAAACCTTCAACATCATTTATTGTAAATCCATTTGCTTCTAATAACATTAATAAAATATTCCATATTTTTTCAGGAGGCATTGGTTCATGAGTAATCAGGGTGACCGGTATTCCATCAAGGCTTTTATTTGGAACATAATTTTTGTTTAGCTGATCTGTTACATATGTAACAACACTCGAAAGGGTTGCGTTTTCAAAATTTAGAGATATTAAATTTTCTTTTTCGTCATTATTTTTTTTAGAAGGTTCTTCGTTTTGGGAAGGGTTGATTTGAATAGTTTTAACATTATTTTCATATGATGAAGTGTTTTGTTCTTCTGAATTTAATGGAACAAAACATATAAAAAATAACAAACTTACAGTTATGTAAATTTGATTAATTTTTAAAATTTTAACCATTTTTCTCTCATTTGGTCCCTAAAAGGTTTTTGATCTTTTTGTTGCAATTGTAATTTTAAAGCTTATTTTCTGGTCTGCTTCATGATTTATTATTAATTCTTTTATGTATATAATTTCGTTTTTTTCTAAAACATCCAACATTCTTGTTAAATTTTGTGTTGTCTGATTTTTAAAATTTGCGCTCAAAATTATTTCTTCAAATTTATCATTACCTTCAACCGGTACCGTTATAGTATCCCAGGTAGGTTCAGGAATCATTGCCTGTTGTTGAGTTAATTGTTCAAAGAATGTTTTAATGCTTAAGTTTTTATTTGCTTCCAAAATTCTTGTTAATCTGTTTTCTTCAAAATCCATTTTTTTGTTTTCATTTAAAAGATTGGTTGCATTGTTGGATAATTTTTCTGTGTTTTTAATCGTTTCAGTTAATGCTTTACTTTGAATATAAATAAAATAAATTGTTCCAAGTATTGTAATACTTAAAGAACTTAAAATTATTAGCAAAAATTTTTCAAATTCTTTTTTATTTAATCTTTGTATGTAATTGGCAATTTTATCAATGTAGTTCATTGTTTTCCATTTGCTTAGTTCTTAATTACATTTCTTTAATTACAAGCCTGGCGTTAAATTTTATGCCTTCATCTTCAGTTGGTCTTGCGTCTATTACTTCTGTTAATTTTAATGTTCCAGATTCTGCAAATCTTTTTTCTAGTTCTTCAAATGCATCAAAATGTTTACTTCCTGTTTTGGATTTGAAAAATCCATCCACTTCTATTTTTACTGTTTCATTTTCCACATCTTCCATAGATATTTGTTCAATTGTTACATCAAATCTTCTTTTATCAATTATTCTTGTCAGTTCCTGAAGTATTTCCAATGGATTTAGTTTTTGTTTGGCAAAAGGGGCCCACATCTCGGTTTTTTCATTTACAAATTTTTCAGTATCTTTTAGCACTGCCCTAAAATTTGTTTTTTTCAACGTTGGGGAATCCTTAGGAAAAATGGACCTTAATCTTGTTAATTGTATTTTTTCTAAATTTGTTGATTGTTTTTTTAGATTATTTATTTGGTTATAACCCTTAAATCCGATTGTTATAAAAATAATCAATGTAATTATTATTGCGGATTTTATTTGTTTTTTCAGTAACAATATATTTGGCAGAGAGAATTCTTTTCTTTGCAAGTCAAAATCAGTTTGTTGTTTTGATGGCGCTGCTGTTCCGAGATTAACTGTGAATTTATTCCAATCTGATATAATTTTTTTAACTTTGTTTTTAAAAATTTTATTATCAAAAATCTTTTCGCAATTGAATTTTTCAGTTGGAATTTGTAATAAATTATTAACAAATCTTGGTAAACCTTTAATTTTACTAGAGGCTCCAAGCAGAAATATTTTACCTATTCCTGTTTGTAATTCAAGTTTTGAGCTGAATGAATTTAGTGTAAATTGAATTTCACTGAAAAGATTCATTAACTGTTTTTGTAATGCTTTATCAAATTCATTTTGTTGCAGCGTTCTCATTTCCTGAGTAAAAAGAGTTGTTTCTATGTTTTCTTTTGACTGATTAAGTTCGCTGCTTAAATTTTCTACTATATTTTGAATTCCTGTTGTAATAAATCTGGTTATTCTTAGTTGACCTGATTGTAAAAAAGCAATTTGGGTTGAATTTTGTTGCATATCAATTAATACTGTTGGTTGTTTTATAGTATTATATTCAGGTATTTGCTGATAAATGCTGTAAGTAGAAATTAAATCAACAGATATTCCATTTGGTTTTACATCTGCGGAGTAATATAAATCTAAAATATCTTGGATATCTTCTTTTCTTGCAATTGCTACCAAAATTTGAGCCTGGACTGATTTTTTTTCTTTAATTTGTTTTGTAATTATAAAATCTGAAACAGCCTCTTCTATTGGAAACGGGATCAATGGTTCAATTTCATAATCCAGAATCATTCTGATTTTGTCTTTGTTGGCAAAAGGCATTGTTAATTCTTTAAATATTACGCTGGATGATGGTATAGAAATTTTAATCTGATCATATTTTTTTATTTGTTGGAGTATTGTTTTTATGGCAAATATTGTTTTTTGTTTGTATTCATTTTTATTATAAAATTCGATTTTTTGTTTAAATAAATTTTGAACTATATTTTGGGATCCTTTGCAAAAAACAACTGCGGCTTTTACGATGTCATCCTGAATAGAAAAAGAGATTATTTTTTTAGATAAAAGTCTTTTAGAGCCAATTTTTTCAGGAAAGAATATTTCTGTAAACATTAGCAGCCTCTATCTCTTGTTTCTTCTGTAACTTCTTTTATTTTTGTTTTCTTTTTGCGCCATATTTTTGTTTAAGTTGTTTTCAATTGCTTTTTCATCAATTATTAATTGTTCGTGTGATTTTTCTTGAATAATTTTATTTTCTGATTCTTTATATTGCTGTAAATTAGTAAATTTTTCTTTGTCTGGTATTTTGATTGTTGATAATAAATTTTTGAGTTTTTCTCTTTGTTGTATGATTTCATCAGGTACTTCTTCTTTTGCTAAATCAATTTTCTTTTGAGTTATTTCTTGTTCTTCTAATTCTTCTTCTTCTTTGCCGGATTTGGCCGTTTGCGATCTATAGTAAGGATCATTTTTAATATCTACAGTGGTTGGCTGATATCTGGCATTTGCAAAATCAACGACTTTATGAGCATAGTCTTCACCGACAGGATTAAAGAAATGATTATGGATAGGATCAGAAATATTTTTGGTTTGTACTGCTTCTTCAATGTCTCTTGTTGCATTATGCAGTTTCATTTTAGTATAAAGATCAACTCCGGGTTTTGTTCGTGGTTTTATTAATGTTGGTGCTATAAATATAAAAGTATATTGTTTTGTAACTGTTCTTTTTTTATATTTTGCAAACCATCCCAGGATTGGAATATCTCCAAGAATTGGTGTTTTTTGACTTTGTTCTGTGACTAGCGTTTTTACAAAACCCCCTAAAACTAAAACTTGTCCGTTTGCTACTGTTGCATTTGTTGTAATTGTTTTATCTTGGGTATCACCTCCACTTGGATCTATAAAATCTTTTATTGTTATGTTAATTGCAAATCGCATTATTCCATCAAGATTTATTTGTGGTGTAAGTCCAACAGATACATTGGCAGAAGCTGTTACATATCCCTTTGATGTTGTTCCAGATTCTTCACTTACAATTCGCCGATCGTTTCCAGATGTAATTGTTGCAGGAGTATTGTTTGCAATTGTTATAAAGGGTTGAGTTATAATACTTGTATTTTCTTGTGTTTTTATAGCTTCAAGAAAAGCCCAAATATAATCTTTTTTTCCAAAAGATAAAATTGTTGCTCCAGCTGTTTTATTCATAGCGTTTATTAAATTTGATAATAAATCGTTGTTATCACTTACACCACCTTGTCCAAATGTTACACCACGAAAATCTACGCCTTTTCCAATCTGCCCAGTTTTTTTGTTGTGAAAACCGCCACCGAGTTGTTTATTGTCTTCTATGTTTACATTTACGAACATTGTTTCTACAGCAACTTGCGGTTGAGGTTTATCCAAATCTTTAATTGTTTTTTTAAGTATTTTCCAGTCTTGTTTATCAACGCTTGAAACAATTAATCTGTTACCATCTTTGTCAACTTGAAAACTCATAGGTCTAAAATATTTAACACCTCCTCTTACTGCTCCATATTGAGCGGCTTGTTGTCCGGCTATTGAGTCAGGAGGTGTTGTTACATCTTGTAATATTTCTTTAATTTGAGTTGCGTCTGTATTTTGTAATTCGTAAACATGAAGAGGAGATTCTGTTCCCTGAAGACTTATATCTATATTTTTTTTAATGAAGTCTTCAATTTTTTGAATAGAATTTTGATTTCCAAGAAGGATTAAAGAATTAGTTCTGTCTTCAGCTATAATTCTTGTTGTCGGAGAAAAATATTCTATGTTACTTTCAGCCTGTTTTCCCAAAAGACGAGCTAATGGACTGCCTTCGGGTTTTTTAATTAAATTATCAAATAATGTTTTAACATCACTTGCGTTAACCATTTTGAGATTTAAAATTGAAACAGATTCCTGCAATCCAGTCTGATCCAGTTCGTTTATAATTTTCATCGCGGATTTTATGTTTAAAGATTTATCTGTGATAATTAATCCATTAATTTCCGGTTGCGCGATAACAGAATTAGGGCTACCCAACATACCCGTGAGTAAATCTCTTATTTCATTAACGCCAATATTTTGTAAAAATTTTACGTATCGTATGTTTGTATCATTATCAGGTAACGTATCTTCTGAAACATTTATATATGAAGGTAAAGGTTGATTTAGTTTTTGAGCTTTAGGAATAATTTTATACGCGTCCGGTTCTTCGATAATACTAAAATTAGCCATTTCTAAAATGGTTAAAAATATATTCCAGGCACCATCTACAGTTAACGGTTCTCTCATTACAAGAGAAACTTTTGCTCCCGCGATTGTTTTATCGGGAATTAAATTTATTTTTTTTATTTTGGACATGTAATCGGATAAATTTTTTAGATCAGCATTTTCAAAATTTAAAGTTATATTTTCTTCCACTTCAGCTTCTTCTATTTCCGGAGTTTCTTTCTCTACAATTTTTTGCTCTTCTTTTTTTCCATCAGGAATAATTTGCTTAATTGATTCTGTTGGTATTCCAACAGGAATATAATTATTTGCTTTAGGTAATTGAGGCGTTTGAATTGAAGGTTGTGATGTAGGTATTGTAGCTTGCATTATTTGTATTGGTTGAGGCTGAGTTACAGGCGGTGGCGTATAAATTGGGGCAGAAAATTGTTGTGCTGGTGGCTGAATTGTTGGTTGTGGCATAGGTGGAGGCACTGGCATTGATATGGCTGGTTGGATAGGAAAAGACATTTTAGTTGCAACAGGTTGTGCCTGGGGTATTGGAATTTGTTGCATTGGTCCCATTGGCATGGAAATTATTTCTGAAAAATATAAAATTAAAAAAATTAAATTTAATTTAAATTTCATAGCGGACGTCCCTTATCTAATTCTCACATTGGGCGAACGTTGTCGTAATTTTTCAAGTAGTCTTTTTCTGATGTCTGCTATTGTTTGCTGTCTTCTTTCATCAACATTATGTTGTTTTTGAAAATCTTTTATACTTTGTTCTTGTTGTTGTGTTTTGCTTTGAGGTAACCCCGGTTGTACTCCCTGACCTGTTGCAGGAGATATAAATGTTAATTTTTTCGGTTTGTCCAATTTTTTTAATTTATAGTTTATCACAGAATCCATATTATCTCTTTTTAAGTTAACCTGTATAAAATTTCCTTTTTTTAATTTTGTTATTTCATCATAAATTTTCATTCTGTCCTTGATATCAATTGTATTTAGATTATTTATAGAAGTTATAATATCATTTGGCCTTAGGCCGAGTACAAAACCAATTTCATTTGGATCAATTTTTCCTATTTTTATACCTATAGGTCTTCCTTGTTCATAAGCGGTTCCAATTGATAATTCTTCTATCATTTCACTTAATGATGGCGTTTCCTTTTTAAATTCTGATGGATCTATATCGAAATTAAAATCATCTATTTTTTTAATGGAATATTTCCATTTTTCCTGAGGTTGGGTTGGCGTGGAACCACCCAATAAATCGTCCTCTTTTCTTAAAGATAAAATTTCGAGCTGACCATTAGCTCTTAAAATTACAATATTATTTTTTGCGATTTTTATTACCTGGGCATCTTTTATTTTTTCACCTAAATGATAAAGCCCCTCTTTTTGGGTTTCATCTTCTATCATTGCCAAGCTTTTAAGATCATCAGAAGAGAAAACTATTCCTTTTAATTTTATAGGTAACGGATTTACAAATTCTTGTTTTTTAGGTTGCGGAGGAGGACTTATTGACGCGATTGGTGGATTTGGTATTGGCATTATCAGTGATTTTTTAATTGGACCCTGTTCTATACTTTCTATAAAAGTATCAAATAAATCATTTTTAATTATCTTTTCTATATTAATAAAAGGAGCTGGTTTTTTTTTTTTGAAGTTCATCTATTTTAATTGTTGGTTTAATTTTAAGTTTTGCTGCCCCCTGTTCCAATAAGCTGGATATTATTAATGCTGTTATAAAAAATAACAGTAATGAACTATTTAAAATCCAAACTTGTTGTTTCATAATTAATTTCTTTTTTTAATTATATTTTTATTTCTAATTACAATCTAGAAAGATACTTATTTGGTAATTGACATGTCAAGAAAAACAAATTTGCCGAACTTATGGAGCAGGTATTTCCCGTAGTATTTTCTGAATAATCTGATCGGTTTTTATATTTTCGGCTTCAGCTTCGTATGTTAAAATAATTCTATGCCTTAAAACATCATTTGCTATTGCTTTTACATCGTCAGGTATAACAAAATGTCTTTTTTTCAAAAAAGCATGTGCTTTTGCGGCGTGGGTCAGGCAAAGAGTTGCGCGAGGAGAGGCGCCATACTCTATAAAATTATTAAGTTCCTCAAGATTGTAATCTTTAGGCATTCTTGTTGCAAAAACTATGTTTATTATATATTCGGTAACTTTTTCATCCAGGTAAATTTTACTGACGATTTCCTGGGCCTGTGAAATATCTTTCTTATCTATTACCTGTAATATTTTTTTAGGTTCAAAAACTGTTTTTATTATTTCTTTTTCTTCTTCAAAATTTGGATAAGTTATTAACAGTTTGAACATAAATCTGTCTATTTGAGCTTCTGGAAGGTGATAAGTTCCTTCCTGATCAATTGGATTTTGTGTGGCTAAAACTAAAAAAGGTTCATCTAAAACAAAAGAATTATCGCCAATTGTTACCTGATGTTCCTGCATTGCTTCAAGTAAGGCTGATTGAACTTTGGCTGGAGCCCGATTAATTTCATCAGCTAAAATTAAATTTGTAAAAATAGGGCCTTTTTTTGTTTGAAATTCTTGAGCTTTCGGGTTGTAAATCATTGTTCCAATAAGATCTGCCGGCAATAAATCTGGAGTAAACTGAATTCTTTTAAAGTCTAATCCGATTGTCTGGGCTAATACTTTAACTAAAGTTGTTTTAGCTAATCCGGGAACACCCTCGAGTAAAATGTGCCCATTACATAAAATACCAATAAAGGTTTTATCAATAATATTCTCCTGGCCTACAATTGCTTTTTTTATTTCATTTCTCAACGTTATCCATTTGATACTGTTTTCTTTTACTAATTCTGCCGAAGCAGTATTTTTTGTGTTTTCCATGTTTGGCTCCAAATTTTTATGTTGATTATAAATTAAATTTTAATATTTTATCTTTTAATTGTATGGGAGTTAAGCTTAACCGGTCGCAAACCTGGTTTAAATCAAAGTGATGTTTTTTTAGATAATATAATAAAAATTTTTTTTCAAAAAGATTTATAGCATCATTTAAAGAATTGAATCTGTCAAAAGATTGTTCTTCAATAAATTCCATATCTTTTTCTTTAAGATAATAAGTCAGGTCGTCTACAGTAATTACTTTATGGTCTTGTTCAGTATTTGTGATTATATTTTGAATTAACTGTTTTAACTGGGTTATATTTCCGGTCCAGTTAAAGTTTCTTAAAAATCTAATACTCCTGTTGTTAAATATTATTTTTTTATTTTGTTTTTTGTTCTCTTGTTTTAAAAAATGATCAATTAAAAGAGGAATATCATACCGTCTTTTATTAAGGCTTGGAATTTCTATTGGTGTGACGTTTAATTTATAATAAAGCAATTTGTTAAATTTATTTTCGTTACATAACTTAAAAATTGATTCTGTACTTGATGCCAAAATTCTAATTTTTGTATTTTTTTCCAACAAATTTATTAATTCTTTTTGGTTTTCTATATCTAAATCCTGAATGTTTTTAAGAAAAAGAGTTGCAGGGCCTAATTTTAATATCTCTTTTAATTGGGTGATAAATTTTTTATTTATTGAACAATCTATTATTTTAAATGTTTTTTGGTTTAGTGAACTTGTTGCATGAATATATTTTGCTAAAAGAGTTTTTCCGGTTGCATGTTGGCCGTATATAATCACTGGAAAATTTAAATTTGCAATTTTATCTGTCTGATTAATTAATTCATTAAATAAAAAACTGTTTCCAATAAATTCCAGATTTTCTCTGATTTTTTCTTTGTTAATATTTTTTTCTGTTTTTAATTCCTGAATGTCTGCTTTGTACTCATTTTTTAAGAAATTAATTTTTGAAAGAACTTCATCTAAATTTAAAGGTTTTTCAATAAAATCAAGAGCTCCTTTTTGAATTGCTTTGACTGCTATTTGTATATTTCCAAATCCTGAAATAATTATTATTCGTTGTTGAGGGTATTCTTGTTTTATTTTTGTTAAAAGTTCTAATCCGTCACAGTTAGGCATGAAAATATCCAGAAGTATTAAGTCTGGAATTAGTTTACCTGTAAATTCTAATACGTTTTGCCATTCAGAAAGTATTTCAACTCTAAAATCTTCATCCGTAAGACTGTCTTTTAGTGTTTTAAGTATCTCAATTTCATCATCAATAATAAGGAGTAAAGGTTTTTCGTTCATCTATTGTTTCCTGTTTTTTTATTTTGGTTTAATAGGGCCTTCAGCTAAACCTCTTATAAATTGATAAATATACGGATTGTCATTTTCCCAAACAGTTTTTGCATCTCCCATAAAAACTATTTTTCCACCATGAAGCATGGCTACGGAATCGACATAATTAAATACGTCCACATCATGAGATACAACAATTGTTGTGGCGCCAGAATTTTGATGAGTTTCTTTAATTAATTCGTGAATTAATCTGACTGTAATTGGATCTAAACCTGTGGTTGGTTCATCATATAAAAGAATTTTTGGACTAAGCATTAGAGTTCTTGCCAGCCCTACTCTTTTTTTCATTCCACCAGAAAGCTCATCCGGAAATTTTTTTAAAACGTCATCGGTAAGACCAACGCTATGTATTTTTTCTAATACTTTTTTTTCTACTATTGAAATGGGTACGCCTTTTTCTATTTTGGTTATTCCAACATTTTGAAATACGTTTAAAGAATCAAGAAGAGCAGCAAATTGAAAAACGTAACCACATTTTCTATAAACAAGTTGTTTTTCGACTCCTTTTAAATGAGTTATATCCTGACCATCTATTATAACCTTGCCTGAATCAGGAGTTATTAGTCCAATTATTTGTTTTAATAAAACAGATTTTCCTTCTCCGGATCTTCCTATAATTGCTAAAAACTCGTGATCTTTTACGGAAAGATTTAGGTCATCTGTAATAACTTTTTCTCCGAAAGATTTTTTTAAATTTTTTAATTCAATCATTTTTTATATTTAGGGTTTGTTGGTTTTTAATTCATAAGGAGTGAAGTTAAAATATAGTCAGCAATAAATATTGTAACGTTTGCATAAACAACAGCCTGCGTTGTTGCTTGTCCAACACCTTTTGCCCCACCTCTTGTTATAAAGCCTTTGTATGTACAAATTAAGGATAATAAAAAACCAAAAACGATTGCTTTAATTAAGCCATGTGTAATATCCCACATTTCCACATTTTCTATTATCTGATCCCAAAAAGTCTCGGGATTTAAATTTAAGGAGTAAACAGAAATAAAATAACCACTAAACACTCCGAAAAAAGTACAAAACATTGTTAAGAACGGAAGAATAATTGTTGAACTCACAAGTCTTGGAACGATTAGATATTGTTTAACATTTATACATAAAGTTTGTAGCGCATCAATTTGTTCTGTGATTCTCATCGTTCCTATTTCAGCAGTCATTGCAGATCCAGCACGTCCTATGACCATTATGGCAGTTAACACAGGAGAAAGTTCTCTGCTTAAAGATAAAAATAAAATTGGGCCTATAAATTGATCGGCTCCGAATTTATGTAATCCTTCATAACTTTGTAATGCCAGTACTGCTCCTACGGTAATACTTATAAGCATTATGATAGACATTGATTTAACGCCGATGTAATTCATTTGATCGAAAATTTTTTTAATTTTCGGTTGTGTTGTGAAAAGTGTAAATATTGAGTCATAACAAAACAGACCCAGATTGCCGACCCTGCTGCAAGCATCTATACTCGTTTTTCCGATAAAATCGACAAAAGATAAAAACATATTAATCCTTAATTATTTTTGGAAAAAAGGATTTTATTTTTTTTCAGAATTGGTGTGATTTATTTTTTGGGGAGTATTTGTATTATTTTGAGGTACTTGTTTTTGAGTTTTGGTTTGAATTGTTATGTCTTTTAGTCTGGACATTCCATGTTCTTTTGATTTTAATATTGAAATTCCTAATGCGCCAAAAATAAAAATAAAACCCATAATCCAGGTTGCTTTTTCAAAAAAAGATTGTCCTCCTGATCCTCCGAAAAGTAATTGAGTTCCTCCTCCTAAGCTACCGAGCCCCATATCTCCTTTACCTTGTTGAATTAAAATAAATAAAGAAAGAAATAAACATAAAAGAATAAAAAGAACCATCAAAACGGTTGCCATAATTATCTCCAAAAAATTTAAATTTTTATACTTTAAATTTGTTTTTAATTACACACAAATTTAATTATTACCAACTAAGTTTACTATTTTTTCAAAATCTTGGAAGTTGCAACTTGAGCCTCCAATCAAAAATCCATCAATTCCTTCTATTTTTGAAAGGATTTTAATACTTTCTGGATCAACGCTTCCACCGTAAATCAGTTTAAAATTAATAACAGAAGATATTTTTTGAATTGTTTCATTTAGCCAGGAAAAAATTGTTTCTAAATGTGGTATTTCTGCTATTTGACCTGTTCCAATTGACCAGACTGGTTCGTATGCTATGCAGATTTCAAGGTATTCAGGTAAGGTTGATATTATTTTAATTTTATCAAGTATCGGTTGCAATTGTTTTTCTAAAATAGGAATAGTTTTTTTATTCTCATAATCATTTTTGTTTTCCCCTATACATATAATTGGACTAATTGAATAATCAATTAAATTTTCTAATTTTTGCACAATATCGGTGTTTGTTTCATGGTAATTAATTCTTCTTTCGCTATGTCCTATTATACAGTATTGGCAACCTATATTATTTAAATTAATTACGGATATCTCTCCCGTAAAAGCCCCCCTTAAATACTTAGAGCAATTTTGAGCGCCTATGTAGATTGGGGTGTCTTTTAATATTTGTTTTGCGGTATAAAGTTCTATAGCAGAAGGACATAAAATAATTTTTGTTTTTGTTTTTATGGGTAAATTTATAAGTTCATCATAATTGGATGTTATGTAATTTATTGTTTGTTCAAATGACATATTTATTTTCCAGTTAGCTATAAGCAACTTGTTATTTTTCATAATTATTCTCTTTTCTCTTTGAATGTTATATCTTTGCTTCTTATAAGAATTTTAATGTAAATATTTTTTTGCTTAGAGTAAAGTTATTTTGTTGGCTCTAAGTCTTTAATTTTGCAATTTGAGTTCTTGACGAAAAATGAATTTAAAGTAATATCAAATTTGCTTTTTAATATGATTTTTTTAAATATTTTTTGGTGTAATGATGTTTTTTCTTAAAGATGGAAACAGATTAAATTTATTTTTTTTAATTCTATTTATAGTGATCGTTTGTCCTTCGTTTATCTACTCTTCTCATAATGCAAACCGGTATTTTCCTTTTTTGGAAAAACCGGAAGATTATGTTACACGTCGTAAAAAAACATATTTGACGCCGTCTTTATTTTTAACTACAGCTTCCAGTGCATTTCGGAAAGGTGGCGGATCTTGTGGTATTCCGGAATTATGGGGAAATTATGATCTTAAGGATATTATTTTTGCATTAAAGCAAGTAGATCCTTTTTATATAGATCCAACTTTTTTAGAAAGAGGCACTCAGGATTGGGTTGGCAAATCAATTAAATTTAAAGTTAACGGAAAAGTTACTTCCCGTGGATTAACTCTGGGATACAAACAAAATTTGGGTTTTTTGGGATTGTCTTTGGGTGGATTTATTCCTTTGGCTCATGTTAAATCTACCGCAAGATTTAATTTCGATGCGGAACATTCTGATATTAATTCAGGTAATTTAAAACCAGGTGAGCGGTATCAGGTTGATAGAATACGTGCAAAAGTTCATGAAGATTTAGGATTAAAAGGTTCTGAATGGTCTAAAACTGGTTTTGGAGATTTGGATTTGTTTTTACAATTTAATCATAATTGGGATCATGAATTACTTATTCGTAATATAGATTTTAATTTGAGATTTGGTGTGTTGTGTCCAACGGGAATGGAAATGGAGATTGATTATCCAACATCTGTTCCTTTCATGGATAACGGGAATTGGGGAATTTATTTTGATATGGTTACAGATCTTGAGTTAAAACAGGATTTAAGAGTTGGCGTAATGTTGGGTTTTATTGATTTATTAAAAGAAACGCAAAACAGAAGAATTTCTGTTTATAAAGAACCGGTAATTTTTAGCCCATTAAAAGCGGATACTCAAGTTAATCCAGGTTGGACTTTTAAAGTGTCTCCGTATTTAGAGTTTTCCAATCTGAGAGATGGATTAAATATTCAGGGTCGTTATACTTATTTAAAGCATGGAGCTGATAAATGGAAGGATATGCGTTCGGAAAAAACAGTTAAAAGCTATCTGGATCAAACGGTTGACTCCTTAAGAGATTTAAATGAATATCCAGGTTATGTTGATGATCAAAAGATTAAAGAAAATAAATACGATAAAAAATATATTTCCAGAAATACTTCAAGTTATTTAACTTTGGAAGTAACCTATGATTCCAAAGAAGCTTTTAATAACTGGTGGTTAGAGCCAGCCTTTTATTTTATTTATGATTATCCAGCCGGTGGTGGTGGAGTTGCAAAAACTCACCAGGTTACATTAGGTGTTGAATTACATTTTTGATTTTTTTAAAAAAGGAAATTAAATGAAGTTTTGGCCAGCATCAAAACTTTTCGGATTTTTCTCAAACGATTTAGCAATAGATTTGGGGACGGCAAATACAGTTATTTATGTTAAAAATCAGGGGATCGTTTTAGATCAACCGTCAGTTGTTGCGATTAAAAGTTCGACAAATGAAGTTTTAGCCGCAGGTAATAATGCAAAGCGGATGTTAGGTAAAACACCAGAAAGTATTATTGCGTGCAGACCAATGCGTGATGGAGTAATTGCTAATTTTGAATTAACGGAAAGTATGCTTCGTTATTTTATCAGGGAAGTTCATAATAACAGAAAAGCGTTGGTTCGTCCCAGGATGATAATTGGTGTTCCATCCGGAATTACACAAGTGGAAAAAAGAGCTGTTGAAGATTCAGCAAAACAGGCTGGAGCCAGAGAAATTTACACAATTATGGAGCCGATGGCTGCCGCAATTGGTGCAGGGCTTCCGGTTGTAGAACCAGCAGGAAATATGGTTGTTGATATTGGGGGTGGAACAACTGAAGTTGCGATTATTTCTCTTAAAGATGTTGTTTATTGTAAATCGGCTCGTGTTGGTGGTGATGAAATGGACCGGGCTATTGTTCAGTATGTTAAACGTAAGTATAATTTATTGATTGGTGAAAAAACGGCTGAAGAAGTAAAAATTAGAATCGGAACGGCAATACTTGGTGACGAATCTAAAAAAGTTGAGGTTAAAGGACGTGATCTGGTAACAGGTGTACCTAAAACGATTGCTTTATCAGATGCTGAGGTTTTTGAATCTTTAACTGAACCAATTTCTGTAATTTTAGATGCTGTGCATTCAGCATTAGAAAATGCGCCTCCAGAATTGTCTTCAGATTTGGTTGACAGAGGAATAATGATGTGCGGTGGAGGATCGTTGTTGCGAAATCTTGATATGCTAATTTCAAAAGAGACAGGTCTTCCGGTTAGAGTTGCAGATAATCCATTACTTTCTGTTGTGATGGGAGCAGGTAAAGTTTTGGATGAATTAGACTTTTACAGAGAAGCTCTACTTAAATAATTATTTGGGGGGATTAATGTTTAAGTTAAAAAATAATTTAATTTTTTTATTTTTCTTTTTTTTATTTAGTTTTTGTTTAATCGCAAAAGATTCAAAGGTTAAACTGGCTGAAATTAAAAAAGAACCGGTTAAAATTAAATATGCTATTTTTGATGTCAATGGTAGTTTCTGGAAGCCTCATACCAGTGATATTTTTAATAAAATACTGGAAACGCAAAAAGTTTCTTTTTTCGATAAGCTGAAAATGGGAGGTTATTTTATTGCGCATAAATTAGGCACAATTAATGTTAAGTCTGCTTATGAATCTTTTCTAGCTAAATATAAAAATAAAACAATAGATGATATAAGCAAAGATTGTAGTTTAATTTGGAATGATTGTTGCAAAGATTCTATTTATAAAAAATCCGTAGATATTTTTGATGAGCATAAAAAAAATGGTCTAACAACTATTATTGCTTCTGCCACACCAGAAGATGTTTATAATGAATTATTGAAGTTTTATAAATTTGATCATGTTTGCGCAACTGTTTTGGAAAAAAAAGATGGAATAATGACAGGCAAATTAGTTGGTTCTCCTTGCGCGGCAAAAGATAAAACAAAAATCGTTACAGATTTAATTGAAAAAAAATTGGGTGGGAGTTTAAAGGAAGTTGTTTTTTACGCGCGAAGTCAGCTTGATATTAATCTTTTAAAAAAAGTTGGAAAACCGGTCGCCTTTAATCCAGATCCAAAACTCAAATCTTACGCAAAAATAAAAGGGTGGGAAATAATAGAAACAAAGGATTTAATTTCAGCAAAATTACCAAATTTGTTATCCCTATCTGGTTGAGGGAAATTTATTTCAGTGTCTAAAAAAAATCAATACTTACTGATTTCTTCAAAATCATCGAAATAAAAAGATTTTCCTTTTATTGAATAATAATTTTCGTGACCTTTTCCCAAAATTGCAATCAACGAATCTTCATTTGACAATTCAACAGCTTTTTTAATTGCTATTTTTCTGTCCGGGATACATAAAACATTTTTTTGTTTTGATTGGCAAATTCCAGCATATATTTCTTTTATTATTTGCTCTCTGTCTTCAAATCTGGGATTATCATCAGTTAAAATTATTTTTTTTGCGTATTTGGCTGCAATGTTGCCCATTATTGGTCTTTTGGTTTTATCTCTATCTCCGCCACAACCAAAAACCACAATTAAATTTGAATTTAATTTTTTTAGCGCTTTAAGAGATGCTTCAAATGAAGACGGGTTGTGCGCATAATCTATAAAAGCATGAGCGTTGTTTTTTAAAATATGTTTTTGCATTCTTCCTGGTATGCCATCAAAATTTTTTATTGCTCCAATTATTTTTTCTTCTGAAATCTTTAATTGTTTACAGATTAGAAAAGACATCGTGATGTTATACTCATTAAATTCTCCGGGCATATTTTTAGAATTTATTTTTACATCATTTTTAGAAAATTGAATCAGATTTAAATTTTTTACACTTAATTTTTTAATTGCTTTCTGTCCCCACTTATCATCCGAATTTATAACAATTGGGCTATTTAATTTTATATGATCAAAAATTTTGAATTTAGCCTGAAAATATTCATTCATATTTTTATAAAAATCCAAATGTTCAGGTGCAAGATTTGTAAAACCAATTGTATCAAATTCAATTCCGTGGATACGATCAAGGCTTAACGCATGAGAAGAAACTTCCATTACAACAAAATCAACATTGTTTTTTACACACTGATCAAAAAAAATATGTAAAAAATCACTTTGAGGGGTTGTTCTTTCACTTTGTATTTCAAAATCCAGAATTTTATTTTTTATTGTGCCAAGCAAGGCCGTTTTAAATCCTGATTGTTTTAAGATATGTTCAATTAAATAGGTTGTGGTTGTTTTTCCTTTTGTTCCCGTGATTCCAATAATTTTTAACTTTGTAGAAGGATAGTTTAATGATTTACCTGAAAGGTCAGCCAAAACCTTTCTGGTGTTTTCTACAAAAATATATTCAATTCCATCTTGTTTGATTAAAGTTTTTTGTTGTTTAACATCCAAAACAATTTTTAAAGCCCCTTTTTTAATTGCCTGTTCAATATACTTTGCACCGTCGTGTTGGTAGCCTTGGATAACAACAAACGTTGAACAGGGGCCAACGTTATCTGTGTGGCATGTAACTGGATATAATTTAGGTAGTGTTAATTGTTTCATTTTTTATATAGGTTTAATTAATAAGATGTTTTTGTAGTTTGAATATTATACTATTTTGAACTTAAAAAGAAATTTAAAACAATGTCGCGATCTTGATTGTTATGTAAATTTTTTTTAAAAAAACGTCTGGTCGAACAATTTTTAAATGTATCAAAATTATACATTTTGTTTCAAGAGTCTTCTGTAGATGTTTAACCCTTCGTTCATATTCAAGTTACTAACAATTTTGTTGGTAAAAGTGTCTAAATCCTTCTTGGTGCCCATTTTTAAAGGCTTTTTGTGAAAAGCGTCTTTTTTAGGGTTTCTATTTGTAGTAAATTTTGTTAGTGAATTTTTGTTGGCCTGAAAAAATTGATATCATTTGATCTGATATAGATTTTTATAAATTTTATAAAAATTAAAAAGTTTCAAATGATAAATTTTTTATGCCTTGGGGTTGGGGCGGTGATAATGTCTAATAATTTTAAAAAAAGAATGCTTTTTTGATTTTTTATTTAAAGCATTTAAAATAATTAGTCTAAATACCTGATAAATATATTTATAAATAAAGACTTTTTTAGTATTCGAGGTTTATATAATACATGAATGAAAATGATAAAAAAATAAAAGAAGAAAACATTAAAGATTCCATGCAGGAAGCTAAAATTGAAATTGAAAATGAAATAAAAAAACAAACAGATGATCAAAAAAAGGAAACTTCATTAGAAGAATTAACTGAACAAGCTGAAAAAGAAGGCAAAAAGTTAATTAATGTAAAAGAATTAGATTCTGAAACAATGAGAAGGTTGGGATATTCTTTAACTGAACTGGTAAAGCTCAGAAATGAAGTTATTGAAAAAATTCAAACCCTGGCAAGCCAAAAAGAAACTTTAGATAAAAAAGTGCACGAGGTCAAAAAAACAGGGAAAATAAAATTTAACGAAGAAGATGAAAAAAAGAGTTTAGAAGGTGTGCAGTATTATATGTATTTGTTGCAGAATATTCTTGGTGAAATAAGCCAACAATTACAATATTTCGCGTTATATTATTCAGATAAAAAACCGGAAAAAATAATTGTTCCAAAAAATGAATCTGATGATTTTGGTCAATACATTTCAAATCAGGTTAAAAGTATTGGAAGGTATGTAAAAAATGTACGAAAAAATTTAAATATTATTTTTTCCAGGTATCAGGTTAATTTTAAATCACAGGTAAATAATTTGGATTATTTGCAAAGTTATTTAAAAATTATTGCAAAAGAAGAAAAAAATAAAAAGCAATAAATATGAGAGTTTTAATTCAGAAAGTTAATCAGGCGTCTGTTTTAGTTGATGAAAAATTAATCTCAGAAATAGGCAAAGGCCTTTTGGTTTTTGTTGGTATAAAGGCCGATGATTCTGAAAAAGATAGCGATTATTTAATTAACAAAATTTTTAATCTTAGAATTTTTGAAGATGAAAATTTTAAGATGAATAAAAGTGTTTTAGATCTAAATTTAGAAATTCTCCTGGTTTCCCAATTTACGTTGTATGCCGATTGCAAAAAAGGAAATCGTCCGTCTTTTATAAATGCCATGCCTCCCACTCAGGCAAAAGAATTTTATTCTAATTTTATTGAACAATTCAGAAAAAAATATCCAAAAATTCAGGATGGTATTTTTGGTGCTTACATGAAAATAAATTTGATTAATGATGGTCCTGTTACAATAATTTTGGATAGTTAATAGGCTTTATTTTTGAGAATTGTTAGATCATGAAATTATAAAAACATTTAATTATTCTTACACCGCTCAGGACGAGCAGGGGGAGAAAATTTAGGAGAAAAAAATTGAAATGTTTATATTTAAATTACTTAGCCTGCAGATCAGTTGTTAAAAATTCTTTTAAAAATGTATTTCTTTTAATTGTTTTATTATTTTTTATTCCAATCGCTATGGCTTTAGTTTGTCCAAGCAGAATACAAAGTTTTTTTGCCCGTGTGATTGCTGTGTAGATTAGATTTCTTTGCAATAAAATAAAATGTTGCATGAAAATTGGGATTATAACAGCTCCAAATTCAGAGCCCTGGCTTTTATGAATAGATATTGAATAGGCCAAAACAAGTTCATTTAATTCTGCAAAATCATATTCCAGACTTCTATCCCCAAAGTTTATATTCAATATTTGGTTTGTTTTATCGATTTTTTCGATATAACCCATATCACCATTGAATACAAATTTTGTGTAATTATTTTTTATTTGCATAACCCTGTCGCCAATTTTATAAATTTGGCCAAACCTGGAAATTTGTTTTTCTTCGTTGTTAATGGGATTTAAAATTATTTGTAGTTCCTGGTTGAGTCGTGTTGTGCCAACAATACCTCTGTTCATTGGCGTAAGAACAACAGCATCCTTTGAATCAATATTATATTTTTTTAATGTTGAGGTATAAATTTTACGCAACACTTGAAAAATATCTTCAGGCTCCTGAATTTTTTTGAATAAAAAATCTTTTTTTCCTTCTCCACTTGTAGTTGGAAATTCTCCTTTATTTATTTTATGTGCGTTAACAATTATTAAACTATCTTGTGCTTGTCTGAATACTTCATTTAATCGAACGACAGGAATTTTTTCTGAATTAATTAAATCTTTTAAAATATTTCCGGCGCCAACTGATGGAAGCTGATCAATATCTCCAAGTAAAACCAATTGAGCTTTTGTTGGTATCGCTTTTAATACAGAATTCATCAAAAAAACATCAATCATTGAAGCTTCATCAATAATTAAAAAATCCAGTTCAAGAGCATTGTCCTCATTGCGGTTAAAATTCATAATTGTTGGATTAAATTCGAGTAAACGATGTAATGTTTGTGTGTTTCTACCAGTACTTTCAAACATTCTTTTTGCAGCTCTTCCTGTTGGGGCTGCAAGCTTAAACCTGATTTTATTTTCTTGTAAAATATCCAGAAGTTTTTTAATTAAAGTTGTTTTTCCTGTTCCTGGTCCCCCTGTAATTATTGTAATTTTATTTTGCAAACAGGTAAGAATTCCTTTTTGTTGATCATCATTTAAACAAATATTTTTGTCCTGTTGGCGAATATCGTTATAAATTTTATTTATGTCCAAAAAAGGGTTTGTTTGTTTTAAGGATATTAGTTTTAATATTTTGTTAGCTATTCCTTTTTCAGAAAAATAAAACTGAGGGAGCGTCAAAAAATGTTTTTCATCATTATTTATAACTTTGATTTTGTTTGTGTTATATAGTTCTCTTAACGCCTGATTAATTAAATTTTCAGATTTTGATTCGTCTAACTCTAACAGTTGGTTTACAGTTTTTTGCGCTTCTTCAAATTCGAGATAAAGATGACCATTATTTGTATTTTCTGAAATTGCATAAAGAATTCCTGATTTGATTCTGTATAAAGAATCCTTTTCAAATCCAAGATTTATTGCAATTTTATCTGATGTTTTAAACCCGATTCCCCAAATATCATCAACGAGTCTGTATGGATTTTGTTGTATTTTTTCAATTGATTCATTTCCGTAGGTTTTAAAAATTTTAACTGCATAGGCTGTTGGAACATCGCGGGAACGAAGAAAAACCATAACCTTGGCTATTTCTTTTTGATCTTTCCAGGCGTTAGTGATTAATTCAACTCTTTTTTGTCCAACTCCATCAACTGTATAAAGTTTTTCAGATTGTTTATCTATAACCTCAAGAGTATCAGGGCCAAATTTATCAACTAATTTTTTTGCAAATTTAGGACCAATTCCTTTAATTAAACCGGAAGATAAATACTTTATGATTCCATTTGTTGATGATGGAAGTTTCGATTCGCATTCTTTTGCGGTAAATTGGCGCCCAAATTTTGGATGGAAAGTCCACATACCCTTTAAGTTTACAAATTCACCTTGATGTACTTCAGGAAGATAACCTTGAACGGTTATTGATTCTTTAGAATTTATTTTTAAGGAAAAAACTGAGAAACCGTTTTCCTCGTTTTTGTAAATTACTTTTTCTAGATTTCCGGAAATTTCAGTTATTTCCTCCATAAAAATAATCCTTATTTTGTAGGTTGTGTGTTTTTTGCTTTTTGAATAGCGTCCATATAAACTTTTTTAGCTTCCTGTGTCATGTTATGTTCTATATCTGACAAAAGTTTAATAAATTCCAGACATGTTAATTCTAGTTCTTTAGCTGTTTTAATATTTGCTTCAAAATATGTATCTTGTTCTTTTGCTTTATCTTTTAAATCCAGAAATTTTAAAAGAATAGAATCTGGAAAATCTAGTTTTAAACTTTTTTCTATTATTTTTCTTATAATATCTTCGTATTTAAGAACTCTTATGATAAACGGTTTTAAAGAATCCAGAATATTGGTGCGATATTCTAATACCTCTTTTTCAGTAATATTAAATTTTCCATTTTCTTTGTGTTGTTCTAGTTTTTTCAATTCATTTTTTACTATTCTTAAAGCTTTTTTCATTTGATGTGTAGAGCTAGGTTTTATTTCCAGTACAGCATTAAATAAATCCATTTCTTCGCAAGATAAATCGGTATGTTTTATTTCAGTTACATTTTCTTTAGTTGTTTGTGTTGTTGTTTCTGTTTGTTTTTTATTATCGATAACTGTTTTTATATTTTCACTGTTTATTTTATTTGAAATGATTGAAATAACGATAATCAAAACTATTTTTTTGTTCATTACTATCTCCTAAAATAATTGATTTTTTTCTCTTTGTTAAACAGGGAAATGATAAATTTTTTTTTAATAATTATCAAATTTTTTTGAATTAAAAACCGGCACCAATTCTTAAATAAATCGTCCAGTCTTTACCCATATTTTTACTGCTAAATGTTGCATCAGCACCAATTCCGAGTATCAAATCCCAATTTTTTTTGTTAATTGAATAATTAGTTTCGCTAAATATTTTATGTTGAATTGCCTGTGGAATTTGCGCGTCTTGTATTCTTAATTCGTGTGAATCTACCTCATCGTCCAGAATTTTTTTAATTGTTTCTTCTTCCTGGGCATATAAATCATAACCAACGCCCCATTGCCATCTTTTATTGATATTAAAACTTACGTTTGATACAAAATTTATTATATTTCCAGGTTTAATTCTTGTTCTAAATGGTGGAGGAAAAACATTTTCCCTTATGAATTTTGATAAAACTTCTGGATCCGTTGTTAGTTGTGTATTATCTATTGTTTTATTAAATAAAATTATTCTGTCTTCATCGGCTTCAAAAATATTATCAATTGAAAAACGTATCCATAGCTTTAAAGCTTCATGAAATAAATCAAATTTTGATTCAATAAAAAAACCTAGTCCGAAGTGGCCGTTATTTCCCAGTTGGGGATTGATAAGGTTATCACGAATTAATTTTATATTTTCAGTCATCCAGATTTTTAGTTCAGCCTCACTTGTTGGTAAATAACTGTTATTAACATCGGGCAAGCTTTGCTTTTTAGCTGTTGGAATTATGCCTTCAAATCCAACATCGAATTGAACTCCCCCTGTATTAATGGTATTTAAACCTAATTTAATTCTTGTGTCTCCTAGACCATATATAATTTTATATAATTCCTTTTTATCAAAAGTTTTTTCAGCTCCTGAAAACATATCCTCAATTGTTTGCTGATCATTTTTAGATATCCAAAAGTTTCTTTCAGATGCTTGAAGAGAAGTGTGTATTTGAATATTAAAATATTTGTATGTAAAACCTGCTTGAATTAATCCGGCTATTTTTCTTTCCTGAATTACAGCTTTTAAAAATAATGGAACTAATTGCGATAATTGTTCGGAGGAAAGACTTGAATCTTTTAAAATTAGTTCTATTAATTTGGTAACGCCTGAATCCAGATTAATTAAATTTTCAAGGGTGACATTCATTTTTGGAGTGTAGTTATAAAGCAAATTGAGATCCAGACGACCATATTTTATAGCCGTAAATTTGTGTGGAATTAAGTATAAGACATCACGTCCTTTTGGGGGTTTTGTATGCTCCCAAATAGGAGTGTCTATCTTTTTAAGCATTTCTCTTAAAAAGATAAGGAATTGATCAGCTCTAAGTGTATAGTCTTTAGAGATAACATCTAATTCGGCTTCACTTATATTTAAATCAACATCCATATTTTCAAAATCATTTTCGAAATTAAATGAGTTATCAAATGAATTTTCAAAGATATAATCTGCTGATTTTAAAGTATTTAAAGATAGTCCAATAAGAATAAATAAAAAAATATTTTTTAAATTAATTTTAATTTTCATCTTTACCTTTGTTTATAATCTTGAAATTCTTAAATTTTTGAAATTTTCAGATTTTATAGGAACAATATTGATATCATAAAAAGTAAAAAAGTAAACTGTCAATTGCAAATAAAATTAACTTGTATTTAAGGCTTTTTTTTAAATTTGTAGATTATTTGTCAAATGTATAAACTAAATGAAGCGTTTTTTTTAAAAAATATAGAAATTTGGGAGTTTTATGAAAATGAATAATAAAAAAGTTTTTATTCTGGAAGGAAATATCGGCGCTGGCAAATCTACTTTTCTTGCGTTAGTAAAACAATATATAAAAGATATAGAAATTATTTTTGAGCCAACAGATAAATGGCAAAAAGTTGGAAGTGACGGAAATCTTTTAGATTTATTTTATAAAGACACAAAAAGATGGGCTTATACATTTCAATCTTATGCATTTATAAGTAGAGTTCAAACTCAATTTGAATATATGACTACAAAGCCGAATAAAAATTTTTTTATGGAACGATCGGTATATTGTGACAGATATTGTTTTGCAAAAAATTGTTTTGAAACCGGATTGATGAGCGCTCTTGAATGGCAAATTTACAAAGAATGGTTTTCCTGGCTGGTTGAAAGTTATATGCAAAAGCCTGCAGGATTTATTTATTTACAAGCCGATCCAAAAATTTGTTATGAGAGATTAAAAAAAAGAGCCCGTAGCGAAGAAGCTGGTGTGCCTCTTGAGTATCTGGAAAGTTTGCATAAAAGGCATGAAGATTGGTTGGTAGATAAAAAAGATATAGGAACACATATTTCTGATATTCCGGTTTTAGTTTTAAATTGTGATAATGACTTTGAAAATAACTTAAAAATGCAAAAAGAACACATGTTAAAAGTGGCGTCTTTTGTTGAATCAGCTTACAAAACTGAAAAGATTTCACAATTACAATTTTAGTCACAATTGCTTTGAGTTATAATTTTGTGCAATAATGGCTAAGTTGATGTTTTTGAAATTTATATAATATAGATTCTAAACTTGTTTTAGAATTTAACCTTAATATCGATTTTTTTCTAGGAAGAGGTTTTTATGGATGGTCAAATTGTAGATTGGGTTAAAGTAGCAGCATATATTGCTGCTGGTGTTTGTATGGGTATTGGCGCTATGGGGCCAGCCTTGGGTCAGGGTTTTATCGGTGGTAAAGCATGTGAAAGTATTGGAAAACAACCTGAAAATGCTGGACTTATCACCCGTACGATGATTGTGGCTTTAGCTTTTGTTGAATCTTCAGCTATTTATTCATTATTAATATCATTGATTCTATTATTTTACGTTGCGCGTTAATTTTTTTGATTTGAAAAAATGAGTTTGCCATGCAAATAAATGTAACTCTTTTTATTCAGGTTTTTAATTTCTTAATAGCGTATTATTTTTTGGAACGTTTTTTATTTAAACCTGTTTTTGATTACATTCGAAAAAAGAATTTACAAGAAAAAAGAGTCGGTGCAATTGTTGATCAAAAAGAACATGACTTGCTTAATTTGCAAGAAAAAAAGCACAAACAATTAGGTGAATTTAAAGAAAATTTAAGAGAAAAATATAAATTTGTTTGGTATCAGGAGTTTTCTATTCCAAGTGAAGTAAGTTGTGATATTAAAAAAGACGAAATCAAAAACGCTATAAAAAAAATGAAATTTGTTCTACTAAAAAAGGTTCCTCATGTTGATTGATTGGGAATTTTTTTTAGAAATTTTATTTGATTTAATATTATTTTTTCTTCTTGTGATAGTTGTTCATAAATTATTTGTTTTATACGCATTACCTTTTTTGAGACAGCAAATAAAAGAAATAAAAAAACAGCAAGAAAATGTCAAAGAAAAAATAAAACTATTAGAATTGAGTCAAAATCGGTTGAAATTTCAAATTTTAGGGCAGCAAAATCAATTTATTGACTTAGGTGAAAAAGTTAAGTTATGGCATAAGTTTGTTAAAAACGGTAATGAAGAAACAGTAGAACAAAGATCAAAATTGATAGAAAAAATAAAAAATAAAAGAGATAAACAAAAAGAGCTTTTTTGTTTATTTAAGTTAGAAAAAAATGTAATTGTTCGCGCAATGGATGATATTTATTATGATTTAAGTCCTCTTCATGACAAAAAAAAAGGAAGAATTCTTTTAGAAGAATTAGTTGGAAAAATCAGCGCTCCTTATAAAGAGAATGGAACAAATTAATGAAGGTTAATGTTCTTCCAGATGTTATTGCAAAAAAATATGCTGAAGCGTTTGTCAATTTAAATTTAGAAGATATTTCTTTAGATTATTTAAATAAAATAATAGCCTTAGGTGATTTTTTTAAGCGAAATAGATATGCATATGTTTATTTGCATATTCCAACTATTTCAAACAAAGTAAAAATTAAAGCTTTGGATAGAATAGCTAATTTTTTTGATTTACAAGAAAAAATGAAACGATTAATGTATGTTTTGCTTGATAGTGATAGAATTTCAATTTTGGACAGAGTTATAAAATTCATAGAAATTGTTTATAGAAAAAGAAAAGGGATTGAAGTTTTTAAAGCGATCAGTTCTCATCCTTTGACAGAAAAAGAAAAAGAGAAAACTTGTTTATTTATAAAAAATAATGTGGAAAACAAAGTATTAGTAAAATTTTTAGTTGATCCCAAACTAATAGTTGGTTTAAGGATTCAAAGTAATAGTTTTTTGTGGGAACGATCTATCGAAAAACAATTAAATGATATTAAAAAATTTATGCTTTCACAGGCGGGATTATGATTGAAAAAGAAACAGATCTTATTTCTATTTTAGAAAAAGCTTTAAGTGCCAAACCACAAGAAAAATTAACAGAAGTTGGAACTGTTATAAAAGTTGGGGATGACATTTGTAAAGTTTATGGATTATCAAATGCGGTTTATGGTGAATTAATTGAATTTGAAAGTGGAGCTTCCGGTATAATTTTGGATTTGGATGAAGATTATGTTTCTGTAATTTTATTAGGTAAGAATAGATCTGTTGTTGAACAGGAGGTTGCAAAAAGAACAGGGGACGTTTTTCGGGTTCCGGTTGGGAAAAAATTGCTTGGACGAGTTGTAAGTTCAACTGGTAAACCTTTAGATTCTTTAGGGGAAATTTCTTATGAAGATAAGTTACCAGTTGAAAAAATTGCCCCAGGAATCATTGACAGACAACCTATTAATCAACCGCTAGAAACAGGTATCATTGTTTTGGATTGTTTAATTCCTATTGGAAGAGGACAACGGGAACTTTTAATTGGGGACAGGAGTACTGGTAAAACTTCAATTGCTCTTGATTCAATTTTGCATCAAAAAGGAAAAAAAGTTGTTTGTATTTATGTATCTATTGGGCATAAGCAGGCGAATACTGCAAGAATTGTTTATGAACTGGAAAAACATGGAGCACTTGACTACACAATAGTTGTTGATGCGGATGCAAAAGAACCCGCAATGAATCAATTTCTTGCTCCTTATTCAGGTTGTACGATGGGGGAATACTTTATGGATAAGGGACAAGACGTTTTAATTGTTTTTGATGATCTTACTTCTCATGCGATTGCTTATCGTGAATTATCATTATTATTAAGACGCCCACCGGGAAGAGAAGCTTTTCCGGGTGATATTTTTTATATCCATTCACGATTATTGGAACGTGCGGGAAAATTATCTGAAGCCAAAGGAAGTGGATCAATGACGGCTTTACCTATAATTCAGACACAAAGTAATGATCTTTCCGCGTATATTCCAACAAATTTAATTTCAATTACTGACGGACAAATTTTTCTGGATACAAATTTATTTAATCAGGGAATTAGACCAGCTGTAAATATTGGACTTTCAGTTTCCCGCGTTGGCGGTGCCGCGCAAACTAAGGCGATAAAAAAAGTTGCCAGTTCTTTAAAGTTGGAAATTGCTCAATACAATGAATTACTTGCTTTTTCTCAATTTGGTTCCGAATTAGATAAAACCAGTCAAAAAATTCTTGATAGAGGTAACCGGGCAGTTGAATTATTAAAACAACCGGAAAAAGAAACATATTCTTTCGTTGATCAGGTAATATTTTTATTTCTTTTAAAAGATGGTTTTCTGGATTCTTTAAAATTAGAAGACATAAGGCCGTTTGCAGTTCAGTTTGCGAGTTATGTTAAGGGTGTTTATAAAGATATTTATGAAAAAATACAAACCACCCAGGATTTTGATAGAAATGATGATATTGCTTTGAAAAAAGCGGCAGAAGAATTTAATTTAATTTACGCCAAACCATTCTAATTTTTTTGCTTTATGTTCTTAATTTATCGTTATATAAATATTTTATTTATTTTCTTTTTATTTTTTGGTTGCGCGCGAAAGCAGAAAAATATTTTTGATTTTTCTAAAAAAGACAAAATTAAAATTAATAAATTAAGTTTACCTATTCCAAAGAATCTAGATCTGGAAAAAAAAGGAGAAGATATTTTTCTTTTATGGCAGGATGTTAAAAATGATCTTTATTTGAATGATGATGAATATAAAATTACTTTTGTTGGTTATAATATTTATCGATTTGTTCATTCCGGATTTATTCCGAAAAATCCGTTAAATAAAAAACCGATAAAAATAAATAATTTTTGTGATAAAGAGATTGTTAAAATTCAAAATAATTATTGTTATTTAATTCGGGCTGTTTTTGAAATTCAAAATAAAATTATTCAGGGACCTGCAAGTAAAATTATCTGTATAAAATAAAATTCCCTCCAACTTAGGACAAGCTGGAGGGTTGGGGGGGCGAACAATACTAAAAAGCATTGTTCATTTAGGGACGTTTTAAATTTTTTCAAATTTTTTCTTACTAATCTTGCAAAGATTATCAAGCCTGATTATCCATGTCAAGAAAAAAAGTTTTTAAATTTTATGCTCAGATAAATTGTTCCCAAGAATAAAGCATTTTTCAATTAATTTTTTTTTGAATTATTTTTTTCTTTTAAAATAAACCACTCTTTTGTAATTTCAATTGCAACGATTTCAAAAATTCCTAAACTTAAAATTATTAACCACTCATTTAAAGTTAACGGTACAGTTTTAAATAATTTTTGTAACGGGGCAAGGTAAATTGCACAAAGTTGAGTTATAAGTCCTGCAAATACTGCCAAAATTAACCACTTGTTTGAAAAAATATTTGTTCTAAAAATTGACCGGCGAAAACTTTTAACTGAGAAAACATAAAATAAAGAATCTATTGCAAGAGCGGTAAATATTAAAGTTCTTATGTGTGTTAAATCACGTCCTGTTTTAAGTAAATAAATATACAAACCAAGTAAAATTAAATCTGTAATAATACCTATTAAAAAAATTAAAACCTTCATTTCTGTATTAATTATTGGTTCGTCTTTTGCTCTGGGTTTTTCTTCCATAACTTCAGGTTCACTTGGCTCCATTGTTAGAGCAAGGCTTGGAAAACCATCAGTTACTAAATTTATCCAAAAAATTTGAGCAGCAAGTAAGGGAAGAGGTAATCCCATTAAAATTGATACACCTATCAAAATTATTTCACTAAAACTGTCAGCCAGAAGATAAACGATTATTTTTCTTATGTTGTCAAAGATGGTTCGTCCAATTCTTACTGCCGCATCAATTGAAGAAAGATTGTTATCCAGTAAAACTACATCAGAAATTTCATGGGCGACATCTGATCCTGATCCTAAAGCAACTCCAATATCTGCAGCTTTTAATGCCGGCGCATCATTAACTCCATCTCCAATCATTGCAACAGCGAGTCCAATTTTTTTCAGTGCATTAATAATTTTGATTTTATGTTTTGGTTCAACGCGCGCAAAAATGTTTATATCTTTTATTTTTTTTATTAATTGATTGTCAGAGATTTCATCAAGTTCAATTCCTGTTAAAATGCTTTTTTCTTGTGCATCAATTCCGGCTTCTTTTGCAATATTAATTGCAGTATCTATATGATCACCGGTGATAACAATAACCTGAATGCCAGCATTTTTAAGCTCATCTAATGTTTTACGCGCTTGAGGCCTAAGCGGATCTTTTATTCCAATTAAGCTTATGCAATTTAAATTACGTAGGTTTTGTGTTATTTGAATATCATTAATGTTTTTTTCAGCAATTGCCAAAATCCGAAGTCCTTGCATTGCCATTTTGTCAGCTATTTCTTTAAACCGTTTCAAATTATGATCTGGTTTGCAAAAACTAAAAATTTTTTCGGGCGCACCTTTTACAATTAATTTGTTTTCATTGTTTATTTTATGCACAGTGGCCATAAATTTTATTTCTGAAGAAAAAGGTATTTCATTTAATCGTTCAAATTTTTCTCTTACTTTTTTAATATTTAAACCTAAATTTTGTGCTGTCTGTAAAATTGCTATTTCTGTTGGGTTTCCAATAATTGTTTTTGAATCATCAGGAAGTTGGGCGTCATTGTTTAAAGTTGCGGTAATTAAAATGTTTTCCAACCCTTCAGGTAGTTTTTCATTTTTTGTCAGTTCTCTTACATTTATTATTTCTGAATTGGTTGCAATTTGTGTTACCGACATTTTACCTTCTGTTATCGTTCCAGTTTTATCCGTACAGATAACAGAGACACTTCCTAGCGTTTCAGCTGCAACCAAATGTCTTACTAGTGCGTTTCGCTTAAGCATTCGCTGCATGCCAATTGCAAGGGTTACTGTTACTGCAACAAGTAATCCTTCAGGAATTGCTGCAACTGCTAGAGCAATACTAATTAAAATTATTTCATGGAAAGGCATTCCTTTAAGTAGACCAACAATGGAAATTATAATTGTTATTCCAACCATTACTCCACCAAGTATCCACGATAGTTTCTTTATTTTATTTTGCAGTGGAGTTGATTCTGTTTTTGTTTGAGTTACTAATGTTGCAATGTGTCCAAGATGAGTATTTATTCCGGTTGTTGTAATGATTCCTTTTGCTTTTCCTGAAATTGCATAAGTTCCAGCAAAAGCCATGTTTTTTTGATTAGATATTATTTCTTTCGTGTCTATTTTTTCTGTTTGTTTTGAAACAGGTTTTGATTCACCAGTTAAAATTGATTCATCAACCTTAAAATCAATTATATTAAAAAGTCTTACATCGGCAGGGATCTTGTTGCCGGCAGAAATTAAAACAATGTCTCCAGGAACTAACTGTTTTGCATTTATGTTTGTGATTTTATTGTCTCGTAGAACTTGGCAAAAAGTTGATTCATATGTTTGAATAGCGAGAAGAGCTCTTTCGGCTTTGAACTCCTGAATAAAACCAACAACTACATTTAGCATTGCAGCCATTGCAATAACAATTGCATCTGTAAATTCTTGCAATATTATGCTTAACATGGCTGCAATTAAAAGAATGAACATTAATGGATTTAAAAATTGTTTGATAAAAATTATAAAAGGGGACGTTGGTTTTTTTGTTGGTAAGCTGTTTTGACCATATAGTTTAAATCTTTTTTCAGATTCGTTTTTTGTTAAGCCTTTTTCTAAATCGGTATTTAATTCTTTGGAAACTTCTTGGTAACTATTTTTATAAAATTCCATTTTTATCTCCTTTTACGCATTTGTTTTTTTAAGCAACGAATGTTTTAAGATTGATTGCTATGTTACATTGATAAACATTAACTTATTTTGTTATTTGCTTTCAATTTTTAAATTAATCTAAATTATTTAAAGTGAATTTAAATATTTAAGGAGAATGAAAATGAAAAAAATATCAATTGATATCCCTGCAGATGTTCCTTCAAGTATGCATAAAACTTATGAACAAAATTATTTAAAAGTTTTGGGTGAATACGAAAAATTGTTTCTTTTTGCAGGGGATCAAAAAATTGAACATTTAAATTCTGATTTTTATGGTCCTGGAATTGATAAAGCTGACTCAAGTCCAGAACATTTATTTAAAATTGCATCCCAAGGCAAAGTTGGAGTAATGGCGACCCAGCTTGGTTTGATTTCGATGTATGGAAATGATTATAAGGATATTAATTACGTTGTTAAATTAAATTCAAAAACAAATTTAGTTTCTACAGCACAAAAAGATCCGGTTAGCTTGAGTTTAAATTCTGTAAATGACGTTGTTAGTTTTGCTAAAACCAGCAAATTAAAAATTGTTGGAGTTGGCTATACAATTTATTTGGGAAGTGAATTTGAAGCTGTAATGTTGCAGGAGGCCTCACATATTGTTTTTCAGGCTCATCAAAATGGATTGCTTGCAATGTTATGGATTTATCCAAGAGGCAAAGCTGTAAAAAATGAAAAAAGTTTAGAAATGATTGCTGGAGCAGTAGGAGTTGCTGCATGTCTTGGTGCTGATTTTGTAAAAGTAAACCCACCGGAAGCTGAAAATAGTAAAAAAAGCGCGGAGTCTTTAAAGATTGCAACATTAGCTGCAGGTAAAACCAAGGTTATTTGTTCTGGTGGAAAACAAAAAGTCAAAAAAACATTTTTGAAAGAAGTTGAAGATTTAATTAAAATTGGTGGAGCTCAAGGAATTGCGGTTGGAAGAAATTTACATCAACGATCTTTAAAAGAAGCTGTAAGTTTAATAAATGATATTTATAAAATTTTTAAAAAATAAAAAGGAATATTTATGGTTAATGGCAATCCTTTGGGTAAAAGATTAAAAGAATATTTTAAATTTTTAAAAAGTTTGATGCTGACAAATGCCCGTTTAATTTCAGGAATGTGGAAATTAACAAAATTACCACAACCAGCAATTACGGTTTTTGGTGGAAGCAGGCTTTCAAGAGATAGTATTTATGCAAAACAGGCAGAACAGTTAGCCGAAAAATTGGCTGCAAATGGTTTTTCTATTATTACAGGTGGGGGCGCTGGAATTATGGAGGCTGCAAATTACGGAGCTTTGCAGGCCTCAAAGGAATGGGGAAAAGTTAATGGAGAAAAACAATTAAAGATGACTTCCGTTGGGATAGGTTTATTTTGGTTGACCGAAGGTGGGGAAAAAACAAATAAATATGTTCAGGACCAAATAATTATGTATCATTTTTTTTCCAGAAAATGGTTGCTTGTAAGGTATTCTGTTGGGTTTGCTGTTTTTCCGGGTGGTTTTGGGACTTTGGATGAAACTTTTGAAGTTATAACGTTAATTCAGGCCAGTCGTATGCCGCACTTTCCTATTGTACTTTTAGGGCAGGAATATTGGCAGCCAATAATTGATTGGGCAATTAATAAAGCTTTGAAAGAAAAGTTAATAAGTGAAGAGGATCTTAGAATTGTTTCCATAGCCAGAGATGTTGATCATGCATTTGAACTCCTTTGTCAAAAATGTGAAAAAAAGGATACAGAAAAACATCTTTACGAAGAATAATTTAAAACTTGAAATAGTTTTACGTTAAGTTGTAGTATCAAAAATCATATATTTGATATGAAAAACATGAATTTTTTAAGGAGAAAGTATGAAGTTTTTTTTGAAAAAATTTTTTATATTATTTTTTTCTTTTTCAATTTTAATAAATTGTTTTGCTCCCGCGCTTGAACAAGATTATGGCTTTGGAATAATTGAGGCAATCAGAAATAATTTGCCTGGTGAAAATGATATTTTAAAAGTGTCTAGCAGAAAACCGTTAAAAATTAAAGGGAAAAGAACATATTTAAGACAACTTGAGATAAAACCGAAAGAGACTATTGAATTTGAAGATATAGAAGTTCTTGATTCGGGTTTAACCGTTAAAGGTTTTTATACCCAGGATATTCCACAATTTCCTTCCGGTTCAATGTTGATTCTTAATCCTTTAAGAGGTGCCGGTTTTGCCTGGATGGGAAAATCAATAGATGTTCCAAATAAAACTGCAGTCTATGCAAGAATTAAAGCGGGGGACAAGGGCGGGGCAATAATTGCTTTTTCAAATAAAGCATCTTTTGATTTTCAATATAAAGTTGTTTTGGGATCTGCAAATAATACAGAATCGGTAATTATAAAAAAAGATAAAAAGAGAAATAAAGAACAGATTCTTTTAAGAGTAATAAAAGATGAAAATACATTTGCGGCTTTAAGACCAGGCCGATTTGATGAATATTGGGTAAGTTTTAATGATGGTATGATTATTGTTGGAAGGGGAGTAATTGGAGAAAATCCATTTATGTCTGTTTTTGATCCGGATTTTTATACTGATGTAAACAGAATTGGTTTTGGCTCAAGTGATACGGAAGTTAATTTTGTTGATATTCAGACAACTTTGCCTGTTATTGCCCAAACAATTTGGCAACCATATTTTTCTGAGGCAGGTCCTTTGAAATTAGAAGAAAAAAGTGGCAGATATAAAATATCTCCCAAACCGTTGCGTGTTCCTGGAAGAGGATGTTTTTCTTTTGAGGCCAAAGGAACAGCAATTTCGGTTGCTCTTGGTGATAATATGGAATATGAATTATTAATTGGTGTAGATGCAAATTCCAGAACAGTGTTAAAAAGAGAAGGAAAAGTTGTTACATCAATTTTGGCAGATGCATGCAAAGATATTGTTATAACTTCACCAGATGAATTTTATAAATATTGGATTTCAATTTATAACGGTGAAATTTTATTTGGAAAAGGCGATGTTGGAAAAAATCTTTTGCTTGTTTATAAAGATGGAAAACCGCTTGATGTTTCAAATACTCTAAATTTAGGTTCTATTGCTGCTTCAGGAAAATATGCAATTGATGGAAAGGTGGAATTTAAGGATGTGAAAATAGGACCTTCTGTGGATTTAACCCTGGATGTTCAGCAAGATTATTATAAAAAAGAAAAAAATTTATTTAGATTTTCTGATTCTTTTGTAGTTGTAAGTCCATTGGAGTATGAAATTTTTCAGACTGGTCAGCAGGTTGGAGTAAAAGATTTAATAATTGGACCAACATATTTTTTGCAAAAAGTTCCACAGCAGGGAGCAAAATATTTTTTTATGCTTATTATCAATCCTGATGGATCACCAGATCTTGTTTGGATTAAAGGTCCGGAAGAATCTAAATTAAAAGTTACTCTATCCAAAGCCGCATATATTACAAGGGCAACAGCAGATGCTTTAACTGCTTCTGCGCAGGCTACAAGTTTAGCTTCAGGTCCAGGCAAAGGAGGTTTAATTGGAGGTGTTGCCTCTGTTGGAATGGGTTTAGCTGCTATTGGAGGATCTGTTGCGGCTGCCGGGATGGAATTTGATTTAAGCAGGTATAGGGGTGATGACAGTTATGTATTTATGGAAGCTGGAAATAAAGAAGCGATGGCGAACTTGGCTATTCCTGAAAGCGCTAAGGTAAATCGGCAGATAGTTTTATCGCGTGTCCAGGAAGCTTTACTTGAAAAAGATCCTGCAACTTTGGCTGTCATGTATCAGGATATTATTGATTTAATAAATCATTTTTATGTTGTTGAAGATATAGAAGGATCAAAAACTTCCTACGTTAAGAAAAAAATATTTGACGCGCTTGAACGATTGTATAATGAACGATACAAACAACAAAGTATCGAATATTATTTATCTTTATTAAATTTATTAACTGATGCAAGAGATAATCCATATTTGACAGATGTTAGTGATTCTGTTGAGAAAAATTTAAAAGATCAGTGGTACGTTTGGAGTAATGAAATAGCCAGAGAATTATTTGATGCGAGAAATAAAACTCAGGCCGGTGTATCAATTCCGCCATCTTATGGAGAATATTTTTGGGTTAAGGATGCGTTTGAAAAAGAAGGCGAGGGTTCTGTTACTTTTGAAGCTAAGGCTTTAAGTGATATTTTTGTTTGCTTTGGTCAACAACCGTTTAAAACAAGAAACGCGCAAAATCAGATTTATGAAATTGTAATTGGCGCATGGGATAATGATAAAACGGTTCTTCGTGTTTCAAGTTTGGGTAAAACGGTAAAAGAATATAAAAAATCTGAATATCCAGATGCGGTTGCAGATCCGCTGGAATTTAAAAAATATTGGATGAGTATTAAGGATGGTGAAATTACAATGGGAACAGGAGATCTCGATCCTAAAAACACTTTGCTTAAATGGAAAGATCCTTATCCAATTAAAAGAGTCAGATATGTTGGATTTAGTTCTTGGAATTCAAAGGTTGATGTAAGAAATATAGAAGTTCACAATTATTCAGTTTATGATGTGCCAAAAGTTAAAACAGAAGTAAAAGCAAAAACCGTTGAAAAGTTGAAACCCATAGCTGAAAAACCGGAAGAATCCAAAATTAAAATTGAAGAAAAAACTCAGGCAGCAAAATTACCCAAAAAAGAAAACAATATAAAAATAAAAGAAGAAGATATAAAAATAGAAGAAATTCCAGTTGAAGCCTAGTTTTTAATTTTATGTAGTTAGCGCTTGCTTTTTTATAAAGCAGGCGCTTTTTTTGTTTCTTGAAAAAAATTAAATAATTTTGTTTTTATTTACTTATATTTAGAAATTAAAAGTAAGCAAGGAGTTTGAAATGAAATTTAAATATTTATTTTTTATATTACACATTTTGTTTTTTTATTTAAATTCTATGAGTGATTTAGAAAGGCTTCATAGAATGGAAAAACGTGAACATATAACACAAGAAAAAGCAGGAGAGGTAAAAGAGGAGGCCAAAGAAGTTATTGACCCATCTTCCTTTGGTAAATTTGGCTTTGCGCATTTATCACAAATAAGAAATCAGACAAAAGATCCTTTAAAAATTAGTTCTTCATCGTTTCTGACCAAAAATAGTAGTTATGAAAGAATATTAAAAATTAAACCGAACGAAACATCTATTTTAAATTTTGATGCGTTGATTGATGGATCATATATAAGAATTGAAGGCTTTGGTCAAAGTAATGTTACAGGTCTGGTTAAAGGATCGGCTATAAAAGTTAATGCTGGGTATGCATGGCTTGATAAATCTTTTGAAAAACAAAATCAAGCAACAGTTGTTTTTGGCGCCAGACCTTATCTTGATTTGGCGAATCAAAATATAGGTAAAATAGAAATTGTTTTAGGGGGAAAAATTTCCACTGATTATGATTATAAAATTGTGATAGGTGATGAAAAAAATACAACCTCTTATATTTTGAAAAAAGATAAAACAACAGGCAAAGAAAAAATTGTTTATAAAATTGAAACCAAAACCAATCCTCTTTCAAAAATTACATCAGGAAAATTTGAAACTTATTGGATAAGCCTTTATAAAAATCTTATTTTGGTTGGAAAAGGTCAGCCGGGACAAAATATTTTTATGTCTTTTTATGACACAGATTATTCGGATAATATTTATAGATTTGGTTTTGGAGCAGGAAAAATTTCAGTTGATTATTCAGGAATTCAGCTCATTCCTCCAGTGATTGCGCAAAAGTCTTGGCAACCATATTTTGAACAGGATGGAAATCCCGAAATAAAAGGAGTAAAAGGAAATTTTAATGTTTTAAAAACTCCATTTAAGGTTCCGGGATCTGGTTGTATTTCTTTTTACGCAAAAGGAAATAGTGGCATAGCTATTGCGTTTGGAGATAAATTTGAATATCAACTTTTGATTGGCGCTGACGCAAATTCCCGAACTCTTCTTGTAAGAAATGGGGTAGTCGTTATTTCTATAATGAGTGATGTTAATCCGGAGATAGTTTTGAAAGATCCGGAAAAATTTAATCATTATTGGATATCAATAAATGATGGATTTGTTTTATTTGGTAAAGGAGACCCGGGGCAAAATTTAATGTTTGCCTGGAAAGATGATGATCCAATTACAATTTCAAATCAAATTGCGATAGGCTTGCCTGTAACTACATTTAAAATTAAAGGCAATCCTGATTGTAAAAATATAGAATTAGGTTCTTCAATTAATTTAAATGTTGAATCTGAGCAAGATTATTATCATGAAAAAAAAGAGTTATATAAATACCCGGATTCTTTTACCGTTATAAATCCATTTAAGTATGAGTTATTTCAGGACAGACAAATTGTTGGGGTAAAGGATCTTGTTCTTGAAAAGAATTATGATTTAGCCAAAATAACTCAGGATAAAGCAGATTATTATTTAATGATGATAATTGAACCTGATGGTACTCCTAAAATTCAAAATTCTCGTGGTCCAGAACCTTCTGAAGAAACTGTTTCTCTTGCAAAAAACGCATATATTTTAAAAATGGGGAGCCAGGAAGCGCTTGAAGTTGGAGAATATGTTAGTTGGGGTGCTGGAAGAGGTGGCGGAGGAATGATATCCATGCTTGGTTCACAGCTGTATTTGGGAATTGGTAAAACTTTGTCGGTAAGGTCTTTGGCTATGGAAGAGCAAACTAAGCTGGGGTATCAGACTCCTGAAGAATATGCATTTATAGAAGCTGTTCCAAAACCTTCTGTTTCCGATTACAAACCTTCTGATGAAGCTGTCAAAAATAAAAAATTGGTTGATGATTCACTAGAAGAAATAAGATTTTATCAGGATCCAGAATTAATTCTCGTGACATATTCATATATTTTAAATTTTATTAATGATTTTTATGTGATTGATGATTATAACAAAAAGAAAATACAGGAAGCTGTTGAATTTTTATACAATTATGGACTTGGTCAAGTACGGGAAGATGATTATTATAAAAAATTATTAAAACTTCTTCTTGATGTCAGGGATAATCCATATCTTGTTGATTTAAATAATCCTGAGGATTTAAGTTTAAAAAAACAGTGGCATTATTGGGCGAATCAGATTGCTTTATATCTTATGCAAAAGGAAAATAAGTCTGATGAGGGAGTAAAAATTCCACCAACATTTGGAGAACCTTTTTGGATTCCTGCGCCGCTACCAGAGTTGAATAAAGGTAAGATTTCTTTTTACGCAAAAGGATTGCATGATATTTATGTTTGTTTTTCTCCAGAAAAAAATTTAATCAGAAATAGTGATATTTCTTTTTATGAGATTGTGATTCGTGGTTGGAATGGAACAAAAAGTGCTATTCGGACAACAAGTTTGGGAAAATCTGTTAGTGAGTTTCAGCATATTGCGCAAATTAAAACAGAAAAAGGATTGGAATATGAACTAGATCCAAACAATTTAAAGGTTTTAGCTGAAAATTATAAATTTAGAAAGTATGTAGTGAGCTTTAATGATGGTCATATAATTGTTTTGGAAGATGATAAAAAAATACTTGATTGGCAAGATCCTTATCCGATTAAAAATATTAAATATGTAGGAATTGGTTCCTGGGATGTTTATGTAAATTTTAGGGATATCATGGTTGGTAAAGTATTGAAATGATTTTTTAAATTAAGGAAAAGGGATGAAACTTAAAAAAATTTTAATCTATTTTTTTTTAATTTTACCTATTTTATTTTCAATTGCATTTGCAAAACCACCAAAAAGAAAAACTTCATCGTTAACAGAAAATCCAATGGTATTAGATTTTGATCAGTGGATAAATTTTGTAAAAAGTGATTGGTCTGATCAGAAAAATAAATCAAAAGAATATTTAAAAGCAGTTGAAGAAAAATGTAAAAAAACGCAAAAAATCGTAAAAGAGTTTATTAATGAAAACTTAAACTTTTTGAATCAAAACGATTTATGGGAGGATTTAATTCAATCAGATAAAATTGATGCGTTAAAAAAACTGAAAAAAAAGATTCTTAAAAATCCAGTAGATTTAAACACTGTTCCAAGGGATTATTTTATTAAGCCAAAAAATATTTTTATTACATCTGTTTTACCAGTTGCTGAAAAGCTAATTGTTCCCCGAAATAGTAAAGTATTTGTTTTTGGTGATTTTCATGGAAATTTTGATGCTATTGAAAAACTTTTTCAAAATTTCATTAAAAGAAATGTTTTAAATGAGCAACTTGAGATTAAGGGAGATAATTATTTTATTTTCCTGGGTGATTATGTTGATAGAGGTCGGCAGGGAATAGAAATTCTTTTGACTCTATTTAGGTTAAAAATACAAAATCAAAAAAAAGTTATTCTTATTCGTGGCAATCATGAGACTTTAATACAGAATTTGACGGATGGATTCATCTTTTGGAGTCAAAATACAAAAGGTGAACTTTTAACAAAAATGTCTTATTTAGAAACAAAAAAATCAAATGAATTAATAAATTTAATTTTATTTTCATATGAATTTATGCCGATTACGGTTTTTTTGGGTTATGAAAATGGAATTGTAACTAAATTTATTGAATTGAGTCATGGCGCAATTGATCATAGATATAATCCGCAGAAATTTTTAGATTCAGCATCATCAAAAGATGAATCAATGCGATTTAGTGAAATAAAATTAGAAAATTTTATGGATCTGAAATCAGTTTTCAAAAATTATGAAGAAATAGAAAGACAACCACAATTTATAGAATTTAGTTTTAATTGGAGTGATATAGATTCAAATCCATTAAAAAATTTATCTGTAAATCTTAGCGGCAGGGGTATTGGATTTAAATATAATACAAAATTTATAGATAAGTATTTTAATGAAGTAAGTTCTGATAAAAGCAAAATTGAATTACTAATAAGAGCTCATGAACATGCCATGCCTTATCAAATGAGAAAAGACAGAATTGGTGCTTTTCCGATTGGTGATACCGCAATTACTGTGATGTCAGGAATTTATGAAACAGATGAAGTTGATTTTTCATGGAAATTTTTGAATTATTATCCAACATTTTTGGAATTAACTCCTCCTCAAACAAATCAAGGTGACTGGAATATAGAAATTAAGTATTTAAAAAATGGCAAAGAAGAAACAGATGATAAATTTGAATTTATAGGAGAAAAAAAAGAAGCAGCAGAAAAAATTTTAAGGGTTGTTAAAAAGAATTTACAAAATTATAAACAAAAAAGAGATGAAGAGAGAAAAGAGATTGATGAAAAAATTAAAGATTTGAAAATAGATGAACAGTTACAGCGTAACGACTTAGATTTTCTTTTAAACGAAATTTCTGACTTAGATAAAAATAAAAAAGAAAGAACTGAATTATCAAAGTTAATAAAAGAAGGGTTTTGGTCCACAAATTATTTTGGTGGGAATAATAAAGAGTTTGCAGATTTTATTTTAACTTTAAAAATTAAAGCAAATTATCAGGATTATCTTAATCAAAAATTGAAAGAATTAGTTGAGGAGAGAAAAAATAAACTATCTCCTAAAGATATTTTTTATTTTGAGTTTAACCCCCATCAAGCGTTAAAACCTTTGGAGCAATCTCCTTCTCGTGGAAAAACGAAAAGAAAAACAACATTATCAACGATTACAGAAGAAGATGAAGAGTCGGCAATTGATATATGGAACGATCCATTTAATTAAAAAATAATGCCCCGCAAAAAAGCGGGGCATATTTTTAGATTATTTTTTTTGTCTTAATAAATTATTTATTGCCTGATTTAAGCTGTTAATACTTGCGGGAAAGTTAAAAATTTCAATATCTTTTATGACATCATCACGCATTTTTTCAGAAAAATAATTATTGTTTTTTAATAAATTGATAAATTTTTCTTTTTGTTTAGCAAAATCTTTTTCATCTAATGCTTCTTTTAATTTAATTTTTAATTCTTCAATTTGTTCTTTTGTGATACCTGGATTTAATGTTATTAGACGTAAATGAGCTAATAACAGATTTGTTTCAGCTTTTTGTAATTTATTTTTGTTTTGCTGGATAAAATTTTTAAATGCCTGAATTAAATCATTTATTTCTTCGATTTTAATTTCGTCTAAATTTTTTTCTGTTTTAATTTTGTCCCAGGGTTGTGTTCTAAAGCCATACATGCCAATTTGAATTGAAACTAATGTTTCAGGTAATCCGGTTTCTTTAATTAAAGTTTCAAACGCTTTTAATAGTGCATCTTCTTTTTCTTTAATTTGTTTTTCAAGATCTAGTATTGTTTTCTGACTATTATCTGTTTGAGTTTGTGTCGGTTGAGCAGCTTCTTTTTGTATTTGTAAAAGAGTTGATTTAAGAGTTTGAATTTCTTTTCGCATCGTTTCTATGTTTTGCATACCTGATTCAAGAGTTAAAACTTTTTTTGCATATTCTGGATCGTAAGATATTCCTTCTTTTGATTTAAATGCTTGGATTGGTAATGCTTGGATTGGTTTTGAAGTATCTTGTATTTTAGTTGCTGTAGACATTGTTTCTTTAATTTCTATTGTTGATGTTGCAGGAGTTTTTTTAGGTTCTTCTTTCATATAAGTTTTTGATCTTTTTGTATAAACAGATGTTGTAATGGCGAATAAAAGCATTGATGAAAATATTATTTTTATAATTTTCATTTTTTCTCCTTTGATAATAATAAATTTATATTGATATCATTTCTTATTTTGCTATTTTTTGGGGTTAATAGTCAATAATTTTACTTTTTTGGTTTTATTTTAAACAGTATTTTTTAATCAGGTGACAAATCTTTATTTATTTTCACAAGAAATCTTAGTCTGTTAATATTAGATCTGATTGATTTTTTCTTTTTTTAACATATAATAATCCATTCAGTTTGAATGTTGAAAATTTAAGTTTTTTATTAGTCAGGTTTTATAAACTTGAAAGGATTTTTCATGACAAAAATAACGCCTCTTTACGATCGTATTTTGATTAAAAGAGTTGAGGGAGAAGATAAGACTGAGGGAGGAATTATAATTCCTGATACAGCAAAGGAAAAAACCCAAATTGGTGTTGCTATTAGCGTTGGAAATGGCAAATTAAATAGCGACGGTAGTGTAAGACCAATGAATGTGAAGATAAATGACAAGGTTCTTTTTGGTAAGTTTTCCGGAGTTGATGTTTCATTTGGTGGTCAGGATTATTTAATTTTGAAAGAAGATGAAGTTTTAGGGATTATAGAAGGATAACCCCTCGACACATTTGACAATCCCGCTATTTGCGGGACGGTGCTCGGGGTGATTTTTTTATAGGTAATTTATAAATTAGGATTAATAATGGCTAAAAAAATTATTTTTGAACAAAATGCGAGAAATAAAATTTTAAATGGTGTAAATACTTTGGCAGATGCTGTAAAGGTTACTCTTGGGCCAAAAGGACGTAATGTTGCCCTTGATAGATCCTTTGGTTCGCCATCAATTACAAAAGATGGTGTAACTGTTGCAAAAGAAATAGAGCTGAAAGACAAATTTGAAAATATGGGCGCGCAAATGGTTAAAGAAGTTGCGTCCAAAACATCTGATATTGCTGGTGATGGAACGACAACAGCAACCATTTTAGCTCAGGCTGTGTATCGGGAAGGTTTAAAGTACGCAGCATCCGGAGCAAATACAATGGAAGTTAAACGTGGAATTGATAAAGCTGTTGCGGTGGTAGTAGAAGAGCTTAAAAAAATGTCAAAACCAGTTCAGGGTAAATTTGAAATTAATCAGGTTGCCACAATTTCAGCTAATTCTGACGAATCAATTGGAAAATTAATTGCAGATGCTATGGATAAAGTTGGTCAGCATGGTGTAATTACGGTTGAGGAAGCAAAAGGAATAGAAAGCGAACTTGAAGTTGTTAAGGGAATGCAATTTGACCGCGGATATCTTTCAGCTTATTTCATAACAGATACAGATAAAATGGAAGTTGTTCTGGAAGACCCGGCAATTTTAATTTGCGATAAAAAAATTAGTGGCATGAAAGATTTGTTGCCAATTTTGGAACAAATAGCAAAACAAGGCCGCGCATTATTTATTATCGCTGAAGATATTGAGGGCGAAGCGTTGGCAACATTAGTTGTTAATAAAATGCGTGGAACATTAAATGTCGCGGCAGTTAAAGCCCCAGGTTTTGGAGACAGAAGAAAGGCGATGCTTGAAGATATAGCCGTGTTGACTGGTGGCAGAATGATTTCAGATGATCTGGGAATTAAACTTGAAAATATAACTTTTGCCGATCTTGGTTCAGCAAAAACGGTAAAAATTACAAAAGAAAATACAACGATTGTTGAAGGACAGGGTTCAAAAACAGAGATTCAGGCAAGAACATCCCAGATTAAATCAGAAATTGAAAATACAACATCCGATTATGACAAAGAAAAACTTCAGGAGCGTTTGGCGAAACTTTCTGATGGTGTTGCAGTTATTAAAGTTGGAGCTGCAACTGAAACAGAAATGAAAGAGAAAAAAGATAGAGTTGATGATGCTTTGCACGCAACACGCGCTGCTGTTGAAGAGGGACTTGTTCCTGGTGGTGGAGTTGCATTACTTAGATCTCAAAAAGCTTTGGATAAACTAAAACTTTCCGGAGATCAGGCATTTGGTGTTTCAATAATCAGGCGCGCGTTGGAAGAACCAATTAGAATTATTTCCCTTAACGCTGGGTTTGAACCATCCGTTGTCGTTGAAAAAGTTAGAAACGCTGAAGATGAAAATATTGGTTTTGATGCCAAAAATGAAGAGTATACAGATTTAATTAAAGCCGGTGTTGTTGATCCTGCAAAGGTTACACGGACAGCATTACAAAATGCTGCGTCAATTGCAGGCCTTTTATTAACAACAGAAGCTATGATTTCTGATATAGAAGAAGAAAAAACAACGGCTCCTCATGCTAATGGAATGGGTGGTATGGGCGGAATGCCGGGTATGTATTAATTTTTAGATTTTTTATAAAAAGAGCCCCGTTAAATGGGGCTCTTTTAGTTTTCTAATTCTAAAATGCATTGAATAATTAATGACAGCCAAGATTGATTTGATTGGTTTGGATTAGTTTGAAATGTTAAAATTTTTATATAAAAAAAATTAATCATATTATTTACATAATTTTCATTGAGAAATGGATCTTCATGTTCATTATTTTCTTCATATTCATTTTCCGTAATGTCGTATTGAGCATGTGGGCTCACTGTACCAAAATGGTTTAGCAATTCTTTTATTGCTTTTTCATTATTTTCGAATTTTTTATAAATGATTTTACAAAAGGTACTTTTTTGATTGTCATTAGAGTTGTCGAAAAATTTAGATACTTCTTTTTGCAGAAAGTTTAATTTTTCTTGTTGATTAGTATCTTCATTCTGAAGTATTTTTACAATATTGTTTTTTAATTGTTGCAAATTTATTACTGCTTTTGATATTTGAGTTGTAAGAAAAATTGAAAAAATAGAATAAAATAGAATCTTTTTTATCTTCATTTGTCCCTTGCCCCCGAAAAATGTTTTTTATAATTAAATTCAGCTTTACTATCCCCACATGAAATTATAAACAATTTAAACTTTCCATTGGAATAGATTTGATAAATTGAGTTGTTTTTAAGACAAACCCTTAGACCCTTTGATAACCTCAGGGTTTAGGGTGAAAGTTTTTTCTGCAATCTCTTTATTTATGATTTGTTTTTTTGTTAACATTACATTAGATTTTATGGGGTATTAATGTTCGGGGGGATTCAAAATGAAGAAAAATATATTTTTTATGATTTTTTGCTGCTTATTTTTTTATATTGAAAATTCTTTTGCGAGCCCAAATGTGGTTAAGCCCAAAGGACCTCAGATTTTTTCATCTGAAAGAAGTTCTACAATTAAATCAATTGGAGATTTAAATAAATTTTGTCCAAATTTATTTAAAATTTTGATTAATCCAGGTTTTTTGTTTGTTTTGAGTGAAAGCCAATTTCTGAGAACAATAGATCAGTTACAAGCTTTGTTAAATGAAATAAATTTATTATTTGAGAAAGATACACTTTTTGTTGAGGCCTCTTTTTTGACAAAAATAAATTTAATTAAAGGACAAGTTGATCAGGTATTAGAATATTTGGAATTAGTTTTAAGTTCAGAATAAAATTTTAAAAAATAAAAGAATTATTTTTTTAAAGCCCGCGTTAGCGGGCTTTCTTTATTGACTTTTACCTGTTTTTCTATAACCTTTGTGCCTGTCCTGCGAAGTTTTAACGAAGCAGGGCCCAGTGGGTCTTTATTTTGGTGGGGATTTTTTAGGTAGAGGGACAAAGTCATGAAAAAATACCTTTTATTTTATGTTTTGTTTGTAAGTATTTTGGGATGCCAAGCAGTTGATGTTGAATTAGAAAGAAAAGCGGAATTATTGGCAGATGATGTACTTATAGCGACCTGTTCCAATATGACTATAAATTTTGATGATCTGGAATTTTTGGAAAAAGTTTCTGAAGACGAATTAAAAAATGAAGAATTCGTTAGTTTATTTGAAGTTAAATTAGCAGCATTAAAAAAAGAAACTGAAGATGAAAATGAACTGACTTCTTATGTTGAATTTCTAGCGAAAAAAGAAGCGCAATGTTTTATTGGTTTGAATAAAGATGAATTGCGGGAACAGTTAGAAGTATTTAGAAAACAAATTAATGATTTATTTGATTCTAAAATTGATAAAAACAAAGAAAATCGCAAGGAAATAGAAAGTAAAATTAATGAAGTTAAAAAAAATATAAAAGGTGAAGATAAAGAAGCCCTCTTTAATTTTGAAAATGTCCAGAAAATTTATAAAAGATATTTAATCGAAAAAATAATAAAAGATCTTATAGAACAGGAGTTACGCAATATAACCAAAGTTTCTACTGAATGACCTTATCCGTTGCCACGATTTAGTCAGTTTTGCGGACTGAAGATAACTTACCGCATCTTCAGTCCGTTCATAATTTAATTTAAAAGATACTTCTTGCAAAA
>JBDRFY010000065.1:0-14406 GCA_043818275.1 bacterium
GCTGAGCACGATATTTTTTATCGAGGACGAAGCGAGATGTTATCAGCCCCCTCAATTCAAGCGTTCAAGAATTGAAGGCGCTTTTTACAACAACTTATTTCAATATATCAATGTTGATATTTAACATACAAGGACGAGCGGAGAGTGTTTCTTTCCCTTCTTCGTGTAAAACTTCGCAGGGTGCTCCGAAGCCTTGGCGGGGGATGCAGAAGTAGTTTATACTGAATTTATCGAAGGGTTTAGCACGAGCTATTAGGGGGTTAATTTTAAAACGGTTGTCTTTCATTTATATCTTACAGATAGGAATTTCCTACCACGCGTAATTCATAGAAAGATGTAATTCACTTGAGGATTCACCTTTACGTTTATCCAATTTATATCCCCAATCAATTTTTGCTGGCATTGGTTGCATTAGATTAAGACCAAATCCAATTGATTGTCGCATGTCAAATTTATTTCTTTGGATCAATGTTGTGTCTGAAATTCCATAAGTTGGCGTATCCCAGCCGGCGCCAGCATCATAGAAAACATGACCTCGCATTGAATAATCAGGAACGAGAGGAAACATTAATTCTGCATTAAATTGTACGGCATATCTTCCACCCAATGGATCTCCGTTTACCCAGGCAGGACCAACAGTTCCCCAGACAAAACCGCGAACCGTATTTTGTCCTCCCATGTGATACAATTCTTTATAAGGAATTGTTTTTTTATCATTTAAATAACTTATGGCCCCAGCTTTGCCATGCAACATTAAAACAAGGCTATCTTCTCCGATAATTGGAGTGTACCAGCTTGCTTCCAGGTCAAATTTTATAAAACTATATTTTTCATTTAGTCCTGGAATGGCTAATTTTGTTCCAAAAGAATATCTGTAACCATGATTTGGATAAACCTGATGGTTTCTTGTGTCTTTTACCAAATCAAGAGTTAACCAGGAGAGAGTTCCTTGTTGAAAATGTCTGTCGACAATGGGTTGAAGTGATGTTGAAAATGGACCAATAACTGTAAAGTTTTTGTCTCTTGGTTTGTTAAAATTTATATCTTCAACACCAGCGCCAAGGATAAATTTTAATCGTTTGTCGAATTGTGGCAGTAAAAAACCAAGATTCATATCAAAACCTGTTAATTTTTCTACCGGTTTTTTTAGTTCAATTGAATTTCCATCATTAACAGCCAGGTTCTGCCATTGTTCAAATTCTTCCTGTTGTCTGTAAAGATTAAGAGCGCTTGAAACATCTGTGTCAAATATATTTGGATCAAAAAGACTTAATTGTAATTTATTAATTCTGTGTCTGTCTGCCTGAAATAAACCACCAACATTCCAGCCTCTGCCAAAAAGATTTTTTTTCTCAGCTGTAACATTTCCCTTTAAAGATCTTGTTGGTGAATTTTTATCAGTTCCGTAGTTAAGACCTGCTGATAATTGACCTGTTTTTGTTTCTTTAACATGTATTTCAAGATCAGCCAGATTTTTTGAAATTTTATGAATTCTCCAGCTGACGCTTCCTTTTTCAAAAAAACTTAAATATTCAACGTTGCCCTGAGAAGTGTTTAATTTTCTTGTTGTTATTAAATCTCCTTCATCAATTATTAATTGTCTTCTTATGACTTTATCTAAAGTTACTTTATTTCCGGAAATTATTATTCTGTGAACATACATTTTATCACCTCGTTCAGAGTGTAAGGTGACATCAACCGTTTTATTTTCTTCGTCAGGTTTTACCTGGGGGTAAACGTCCGCGTAAATATATCCTTTTTCTCCCCACAAGCCTTTAATATTATTTATTGAATTAATTAATTTACTTTGACTATAAGGTTCACCGTGTTCGAGTTCAATTTTTTCCAAGAGTTCTTTTTCTGGAATTATTCCCTGCCCACCAAGAACGTCAATTTTGTTTACATTAAATTTATCACCTTCTTTGATGTAAAAAGTCACGTCTATATGTTTTTCATCTTTTGAAAATTCAACTTTTACATCAGCAACTTTTACCATTAAATATCCGTGATCGCGATAAAAATATTCAATTCTGTGTTTGTCCATTTCTACTGCTTCAGGATTATATTGTCCGGAACTATCCATAAAATTTAAAAGCCAGTTTTCTCGTGTGAAAATAATTTTGCTAAGTTTGCGGCTTGGAATATGTTGATTACCGACAAAATAAACACGGGCTATTTTTGATGCCGGTCCTTCATTGATTTCAAAAACGGCTTTTGCTTTGTCAGGACTTTTTGTGTCCGGAATTATTTTGAAGGTTATTTTTGCGTTATGATGATTTTCTTCTTTGTACATTTTGTCTATTGCTCTGGTGATTTGTTGTAAATTTTCTTCGTCTATGGTTGAAAGCTTGTCCAGTTTTAGTTTTTCATTGAATTGTTTAGATTTAATTTTTTTATTTCCATGAAATTCAATTTTTTCCAGTAATTTTTTTTCTTCTATAACAATGAAAAGATTTATTTTATTTTCTTCGACCATTTCGGTTTCTATTTTTATTTGGCTGAAATAACCAAGCGGATAAAGATTGTTAATTGCTGCACCTGTTAGTTTCTTATCAAAAGCTTGGCCAACTTTATATGGAATTCTTTTTAATATTACTTCCGGTTTTACGTGTTTACTTCCCTCAATGATTATTTTATTAATGATTGGATTTGTATTTGTAGCGGTTTCTGCAAAATTTGAATTAAATAATAAAAAGTTTAAAAGTGCTAGAGTGAATAAAAAAACTCTGCTGCGCTTTTTGAAAAACATTATCTGTCTCCCGGCAAATTTAATTTTGTTTTCATAAAAAATTTAAGCGTAAGCGTAAGTATACACATACGACTAGGAATTTATAATACAATTTCAGCAGAAAATTGCCAGATTTTTTAATTAAGAAGATTGGTGATGATTGAGAATTCCTTTTGTTTTGTGTCTTCTGGCGTTTGCCATAAAACAAACTTTGGGATTATTTCTTTAATTGATTGGTCGTCAAAATTAATTTGATTTTGAATTTTTTCATCATCATGTTTGATAACAGAAATAACATAATTATTTTTTAATTTATCTATATTTATGTCTACATCATTAATATCTAAATTTTCTATAGCTTTTATAAAAATTGGAGTAAATACTGCAACAGGTAATGGACCGAAAAGATCTTCTTTTTTCTTTGTATCTTGTTGCCAGCAAACAAACCATAAATCTTTATGCAATGGATCCATCCCTTGTTTAAATATTTTTTTGTTCGAGAATATTCTTTGCAGGAAATTTTTATTTTCGGTTGGTTGTTCTTCTTTATCATCAGGTATTTTTTTTATTTTGTTATTTTCAATTTCTCTTCCAATCATTAATTTTGCCTGAATAACCTGAGGATTGTTTTTAAATTTTTCTTTATAAGTAAATCGTTGATCGCTATAAAGCCTTTTTGATGAAACCCAATCTGCCTTTTGTACATGATCCTCTTTTGAGTAGAAAAAATATGTTTTTTTAAATGTTTTATCAAAATAGAAAGGTTCAGTTTCCGGCTGAATTGGTGTACCGTAAAAAACTAGTTCATCAATAATTAAAGGATATTGTGCAGGATAGTAATCCCAAATTTTTTGTCCTTTTGTGCTTTTAACTTCTTGTTTTGATTTGGCAAGTTTTTGTAGGTGAGCAAATATTTTTACTAATGTTTCATTTTCATTTTCATCTTCAGATAGTTTTTGTTCATTACTGATTTGTTCAGGATTCATATTTAAAATTTTATTAATTGCGGCCACGTTTAATACTAAATTACCTCCGTGGCTATGAGCTAAAATTCTTATTTTGGGATTAATTCCTTTGGCCTGATATTCTTTTATTTTTTCATTTAATTCATTGAAAAAACGGACAGATTCTTTTTGTCTTCTCTGTAAACTTAAAAGTCCACTCCAACCATAGGTATAAAAATGATTAACCTGATGTTTTGGCATAGTCTGATCAGAAATTGTCTGATATGACTTAATGATTGGATATGCGAGAAGTTTATTTCCTTTTGTCTGATTTAAATCAAAAGTTGGTTCAATCTGAACAAGTCCTTTTTCCAGCATTGGTTGATTTTGATAGAAATGAGGATTTTTGCGCATACCTTTTGTTAGCTTTTTGTATTGAGTACCTTCAACATTATCCTTAATAACATCTGTTAGACTTAAAAAGCCCAATAAAGAACCAAAAGAACCATGAACAAAAATATTCATCCAATATTCTTTTCGCTTGGGTAAAGCATGAAATTTTTCTGTTTTTTGAGCAAGCCAATCATAAATATTATTTCTAAGGGGATTTTCTATAATAATTAATGCCAGAAATAATATTGAAATGACGGCCAGGAGTATTTTTTTAATATATTTTTTCATTTTAATTATCCTTAAGGCTAGATCCTTATGTTTTATAGGATCGTTACATCTTTATTTTAAATCAAAAAAGCATAAAGCAAAAATGCTTCAATATTCTAACTGATTTTTCCATCATTTTTTATATTTTGTTAAATTTTGATACAAATAGATAATTCTATTGTAATAAATAATTGGTTTTTTTAAATTAAGAAACAATTATTAAATTTCTGGATATTTAAATTAAGGGGCCGGTAATGAAAAAAATTATAGTGTTTTTGTGTTTATCTTTCTTTTTTTCTGCAGCTTTTTGTGAAGATCTTGCTGAAGTGGTTGGTGAACTTAAGGGGAGGACTGGTAAATTACTTGAGCAAACTGATCAGACATTAAAAAATCTGGAAACAAACTTTGATAAAGAAAAAATGGAAAAAAAGGATGCTTTGGTTTCAGAAGAGAAAAAGAGCGTTTCCCCGGACTGGAAAAAAGAGATAGATGTTGATTTTCATAATGATTTGGAGTTTCTTACAAATATAATCCTTAAGGGCGAAATAAGCGTTAGAGAACAACAAGATTTTAAGGCCAGGTTTGAAGTTTTAAATAACTGGTTTAAGAAGACATTGAGTAATGTTGAATATTTTTATGATGATAATTTCAATGCTCTTATGCAGAAAAAATTGTCTATTGGCAGAGTTGTCAAAGCTCAAAAAATAGCTAATGAATTTATTGATAAAAAAAGTGAACAAATTGGTTTTAACAGAAAACTCGTTCCTCAAATAAAACTTATAACTTTATATGAACTTAATTCTGAAATTCAAAAAAAAGAATTGCAGGGAACCGTTGATGAGCTTGAAATAGGCCTAACAGACAAACGAATAAAAGAAATTGTAGATGAATCAATAGAAGAGGTGAAAAAAGAAACAATAGAATTTGGTGTTGATTTATTGATTGTTCAGGGGTTGGTTTTAAAGTTGAAAGAAATCAAAAAAGAATTAATGGAACAAGATAAGATGCTGGGAAAGATTGAAACATTAATTAAGGGTAAGTTTATTGAAAAGGATAAACGTATTTTGGAATTGGAATTACTTTTAAAAGATCAGACAAATTTGAGCCGACGAAAAATTGAAGAACAGTTTAAAGATAAACTGAAAAACTTGAAAAAAGAAAATTTAGATTTCGAATTGTCATTAAAAGACAACGAAAAAGATACAGAATTACAACTAGAAACAAAGTTACATGAAAAATTGGCTGAATTTAAAAAACTTTTAACAGAAAAAGAAAAAGCTAATCTGGAATTACAGCTTCTTCTTGATCAGAGCAAAAAAGAAAAGGACCGGATGCAATTAAAGGTTAATGGATTAAAAGATCAGGTTGGAGAACAGAAAGAAATGGAGCTTCCTGAACAGGAATTGGAATTAAAACAAAAAGTTATTGAAAGTGAAGATAAGCGTTTGACCGATGTTTTAAAAGAAATTGAAAGTGTTGAGCAGGAATTACAAAAAGAGCGAAAAACGGTTATTTCGTAATCAATATTTCAATGTGTAATATTTAAAAATTGTATACCGGGCGATTTTTTGGCCCGGTATTTTCGTTGGGGGCTTTTGCGGTAGGGTTTTAATTTTGTTAGGTTAATTTTATATAAAATGGTTGTTATAAATGTGTGGTTATTAAATGGAGTGTTGGAAAAATGGTGGTTAATTTTTTCAAACAAAATAAAAAAATTATATTTTTATCTATTTTATTTGTTGAAACATTTCAATTTGCTTATTCAGCAAATGTAAATGTTTCATCAAATGGACCAATTATATCTGTTGAACAAGATCCACAATCATCAAAACTATTATTTGATATTTCATCAAATCTTAAAGACGAGCAGTATACCCAATCAATTGCTTATTTGAGTAACGACAAACTTAGAAATGGGGTTTCTAAAGAATATGAGTATCAAAAGAAATTTAAGGATTTGGGTAAAGATGCTTTTTCTAAATTTGTTGTTGATCCAATTTCTAAAGAAGTAGAGCTTCGTGATGATTATTATGTTTTTTATCATGGTCAAAAAAGAGATTTTTTATTTATTCAAGATTTGTATTCTCGTTTAAGTGAACTCTTCAGAAAAAAGGCCTTAAAAGATTTTGTAATGCTTCGACTTCCAGAAAACGATCATAAAAAATTTAAAAATGTTAAACAGTTTTTGAATGAGTATAAAGAAGAAATGGAAAATTTTTGGGGATGGTTTGATGGTCAAAATCATATTAGTAAGATTCTTTTAGCTGTTAATCCATTTTTATTCGGAAATACAACAAATATTTTTGGATTAGAATGTACGTTTCAATATTTTTTAGATTCGCGCAGTATATCATATGTGGATATTGCTAATTTAGCTAGAGATGTTTTTAGGAATTTTGGTGTTTTATATGATAAATATGATACACAAATTATAGAATTGATTAATTGTTTATCTTTGTATGAAACAAATAAAACTGGATTACTGTTACAAATTTTTGTACCTAAAGAAATAGTAAACAATGTTTCTTATCGATGTATTCCTGGTGGAATGCTTTATGATAAATCTGCAAAACAAAAGACATCTGAAGATTTGAGTAAGTATCAAACTTCTTCAAAAAATGGATTATTAGATAAGTATTTATTAGATCCTTCCAAAGCATTTAAATTTTATACTAAATATTATTCTGTATTTGGATTTTATGCCTCTTATGGAATTCCTCTGGCGTTAGCTAGTAGATTAATGGATAACGTTTCATATAAATTATCTGGCAACAAATTAATATATTGTTTTATTGGACAGTCTTTAGATTATGTATCAAGTAAATTTTTCGATATTTCACATGATGCATTTGAAAAATGTATTAACAAATTACCATATAAAAAAGATATGGATTCCATGCAATTTAGAATTTTATTAACAGAAGATATTATGTTAAATCCGGATAGTGGAGTTAAAATTTTTAGATATTGCAATGAAACTGAAGCTGTAAAAGAATATAAAACAAAATTTAATCATTTAATTGATGATATTAAACGGGATTATGGATTTTAAGTTGCTATTGCCATAAAGCAGATATTGGTACAGCCGTTAATTTGTCTCCAAATGGAAGAATTGTCTCTCCGGTGTAAAGTAAAATGCCCTGAATAAATTTTGTTCCAGAAATTTCCTGGAATTTTTTTAATCCTTTAAAATCATCACCTGATATTGTCTGACTGCTTTTAATTTCAATTGCCACCAGATCTCCGCCGGGACCTTCAAGAATGATATCGACTTCATAATTTGAGTAATCGCGATAGTGAAATATTTCAATATTTATATCGCTCCAGGATATTTGTTTTAATAATTCAAGAACCACAAAATTTTCTACCACCTTTCCAATAAGATTCTGATCTTTTATTAATCTATCAAGATCAATATTAAGTAAGTAAAGTTGCAACGCTGTATCGTTTAAATAAACTTTAGGTGATTTAACTAAACGTTTACCTAAGTTTTTATTCCATGGTGGTAGTAAATAAATAAGAAATAATGTTTTTAATAAATCCAGATAACGTTGTAGTGTCATCGAAGATAATTTAATTGATCTTGAAATTTCTTCTGTATTTAAAAGAGCTCCAACTCTGGATGCAAGAAGCATCATAATGTTTGGAATTTGAGTAATATTTTCTATTTTTGATAAATCTAAAATATCTTTTTGTAGAACCAAAGAAACATAATCATTAAACCAGTCATGTCGTTGAGTTTCATTTTTCATTAAAAGTGGCGCGGGGTATCCACCTTTAATTATTCGTGATAATAAATTTTGTTTTGAGCTAGAAAGTTTTTTTGATGTTGAAAAGGGAATTTGATTAAATGCCTTATCAAGAAACGTTTCTTCTTTATCTTCTATTTCACCTTGGGATAGGGGCCATAAAGTTAATAAGCGCATTCTGCCTGCTAGGGAATCTCCCAATTTTGGAATAAGTAAAGGATCGGCCGATCCGGTTAAAAAATATCTTCCTGGAATTCGATTTTCATCCACATCGCTTTTAATTGGAAGAAATAATTCAGGGACTCTTTGAATCTCATCTAAAATTACAGGCTTTTTTATTCTGGAAATAAAACTAACTGGATCATCTTTTGCTGCCATCAGTGTTGGTAGATGATCAAATGTTAAATAATTATAATTTAATTTTATTTCTGATTTTTCAATTGATTTTACCAGGGTTGTTTTTCCTGTTTGCCGCGCTCCACGCAACAAAATTACAGGCATAAATTCAATAGCTTGTAGAATTTTTGGTTTTAAATGGCGTTTAAACATAATTTTTTCCTTGAATTTCTATCGTTTAATGTTAGAAATTCTAACAGTAGATGATAGATTTTTTCAAGGAAAGCTTAAAATTAGGCTAAAAACCCACAATTTTGAAGAAGTGGATTGTAAATTCAATAAAAAAGAGATTGTCCTTCTGTATATAAAGCTGAATCAGGAAATGAAAATTTAGGCCCGTAGGGGCGACACATAAAAATGATTTTGAAAATTTATGTGCCGCCCCTACGGGCCTAGGTTGGTGGTATTATTCTTTATCCAGAGCTGCAACGCTTCGTACCGCACATGGCGGCACACTGGGCTAATAAAAGTCGCCCATTTTTCTTCTTCGCTAAAGCTTCGCAGAATCAATCTGCCGAAGTTTAAACGTAGGCTGACATGGGCTTGTCTGTGGTATTAAATATCCAATTACAAATGCCCATCTTGTAAAATTAATTTCCTGATTCAACTAATCTAAATAGTTGTTAAAAGAAAGATTTATTGGTTTTAGAATGTTTTATTTTTTCAAACAGAATGAAACATTTAAATTTTTGATATTTGGTGGTCTTCAGGCTGCTACTTTTATTGCATATTTTTTTTAGGGTGTTATATTCAGTCACTAGTTATTTGGGGATTTATAAATCTTTTGGGGGACATTCTCGTGAAGAATAAACTTAAAATAATTCTATTCATATCTTTTATTTCATTAAATTCTTTTTATTTATTTGGCAATGAACAAGCCAAAAATTTTGTTGAAAATGCCACGTCTAATTTTGATGTTGATATGTTTTTAAATGCTTTATCCAATGTTGTAAACGAAGTTAAGCAATTAGATTTTGACAGATCAGTAGAATTTGCGGTTCGAATTCCGGTTGCAAATCAAGAGTTAGTTTATAATTGGGGTTTTGTGGGTTCAGGAGATTTATTTACTCCAATTAATTCTGTTAAACCATATCTTAGATCTGTTGCCGTAAGCGCGAGCAAAGATAATTTTGCTCTTGATTTAGGCAAGGCATTGCTTGAAGATAAAGTTAATCAATATGGTCAAAAAGTTGCGGTTGTAGATAGAATTTTGCAATTTGAGCTTTCTCCAAAAGTTGTTTTTTCAATTAAATTAATTTTACTTTTGAAAAAAATTAATAAAGTTGCACAGGAAAAAATATATGCTGATGCATTAAGACTTTTAATCAGATTAGTTCAGGTTGATGATTTTAAAGTATTGAAAGAAAATGAAACGATTTCTTCTTATTTACCTGCAAGTGTTGTTTCAAATATTCAAAAAATAGCGCCAGAACTTCTTATTTTTATGGATGAGGTATTTAACGCCTTTGCTCAGACAAATGAAGAAGAAGGATTAACAGAGAAATTTGTTTCTACCATGGGATTTGTTTTTAATGATAAGAAATTAGCAGAACGTTTTTTTGATAAATGGCAAAATTACAAAGGAAATAATTTTGTTGCAGAATTAAATAAAGCAGTTGTAGCTGCTGGTTATGAAAAATGTGATGATTATGATCAGTTTATCGGATTAAAAGAAACAGGATTATTAAACGAAAAACTTTTTGCCGTTAAAGATTTTGGGGCAGTTAATACATCTATACAAATGCCAGATAGTTTAAAAACTCAAGCTTTATCAGTAAATCAATTTCCAAAAGTTTTAAAAATTGATTCTGAAAATGAAACATGGATTTTATATGTAACAGATAAGCTTGGCGCTGCTCAAACAGTCAGAGCTCTTATTTCTTCATTAATTCAGACATTTAAAGATTACAAAGATGCCAGATCAAATTATTTCAAACAAAATTCTGTGCAAGATGCTCAATTTAAAAAACTTCTTGATGAGCAACAGCGCAAAATTGCAAAAATGGAAAAATTTTTGGCAATTTCAACGGGTCAAGCCTCTGTTGCTAGAGTTGAAAATGAATTAAATAGGATTAATTTAGAATTTGCCGCTACAGGTAATGTTTCAAGTATTAATTCAGAATTAGAACAGTTAACTGAAAAAGAAAAAGAGTTAAAAGTAGAGATAAAAGAAAGCAGCTCTAACGGAAAATTGAATCAGGAACAAGTTAAGCAGATTCTGCAAAAACAAGACGAACTAAATAAAGTAAAAAAACGTAAAAGAGCTTTAAATCAAAAAATTGAAAATTCTAAAAAAACAACAAAGCAACGAAAAAATGAATTAGATGAAGCTTTAAATGATTTACATGAACTTGAAGTAATAGTTGTTCAACAAAAAGCTGTAGGTGAATCAGTTAATTCTGACTTACAACTTGCAATTGAAGATTTGAAAGAAAAAATTGAACAACTTCAAGGAAATGATGATAGTGGTCTTGATTTTAATTCAAGATTAAGAAAGCGATTGTTGATTGCCCAAGCATATTTAAATGAATCAGAATTACTTGAAAATGAATTAAATTTAAAATTGTCTGAAATTGATATGGTTATCGATTCATCAAAAAAACGAATAGAAGAATTGAAATTTTCGGTTTTTAAAGAACAGTATGAATTGAGAATCGATGATTTAAGGTCAGAAGCTAAAAAAATTATGGATGATAATGATAAAGCAAGAGAGTTTTATGAATTAAAAGAAGCTGTAAAGTTTGTTGGTGATATTTCGGATGAACAATCTCAAAAAATTCAAAAACTTGAAAATGCAGTTGGATACATTGTTGAAGGTAAACAATGTGTAAGCAAATTAATGGGTTATTTACAAAACAATAAAGAAATAAAAGAATTTGTTGATTTGGTTAACAGCCAAATTCCAGAGTATCAGGGGATCAGGGATGTTTTAATTAAGCGTCTGGAATTTTTGGCTGCAAATTCTGAATACATTAAAAATAATAAAGCCACATTAGATGTTTTGATTAAAAAATTGTTACCAGAATTTCCAATATCATTAAGAGATTGTTGCAGTTCAAATTAATAAAGAGGGTTGGGGGCAATTAGTGTAAGGATGTTGTGCTTTTTTGTTGGGTGGTTGTGCAGCATTCCTTACACGCCTTTTTTATTCTACTTCGCCAAAAAACCCATTTTTTAAAAATAAGTATAGTTGGCTACGAAGAATTTCGCGCGATTCAACTGCTTTTAAGCAGTTGAGCGCTTCATTTTAGGGACACATTTTCATGAAAAATTTTAAAATTCTTGTTTGTTCATTTTTAATAGTTTGTTTTTTGGGCGCGGCTGATACAGGTACTCAAACATATGAAATTGATTTTAATCCCTTAATTTCATTAACTGAAAAATTTAATAATCTTGAAGAGAATGCTAAAAAATTATCCAAGGAGTTAGCTGAAATTAAAACAGATTTAAGTATTCATTTAAAATTAAAATATGATTTTTATTTTAAATTTATAGAACAACTTTTTAAAGATCAGGAAAAATTGTTGGAACAATCTGATGTGCAACCTTCAGATTGCAAATTTGAAGAATTAGAAGAAAATCTTAAATTTTTAAAAAATTTAGTTGATTTCTGGCAAAGAATAACCTTGAAACTTCAAATTTTAAATCTTTATCTTTCCAGTCAAAATAAACAATTAACTGAGCAAGAATTGTTAGATATCAAATTAAATGTCTTTGATTATTTATTTTTAAATTTATCAGATATTAAAACAAACGATTTAAATAAATACATAACAAATGTTGTTCGAAAATTTATTCCTAAAAAAATTTATTCATCATTGTTTAAATCCAATGATGTAGCTTATCAGTTACTTGAAATAGATTTTGAAAATGAAAAGGGATTTTTTAAGACTTATGAAAAAGTAGAGCAGGCATTACAAAATTCTGAAGATTCTGAAGGATTAAATTCTTTGTGGGCTGAACTTGAAAAACAAAAAGATGAAATACGAAAGTATTTATTTCAAAATTGGGATTATTTAGAAAAAAATGAAAAACGAAACTTTGAGTTGATAGAGATTGTTTTTGAATCTTTACAAATTAAAATTATTAAAGTGCTGACTCAAGAAAGCAATTCTTCTTTTCGGAATGAAGAAAAAAATGAATCTGATTCTGTTATCAAAATTAAATTTGAAGGGATTGACTCAGATTTGATCTCAAGTGTCGTAAAAAAACTTTTAGCTGAGTTAGGACCGGTTAATTTAACAAAAATAATTCTTTCTGGCGCCTGGGAAAAATTGGCGTCATTTTTTATATTTTTCAGCTAAATAATTTTTCAGTTGTTTAATTTTTTTAATAAACCATTTATTACCCAGAAGCGCTATTCCGATGGCAATTAACAAAAATCCCTGAATAATTGGTAAAAAGCTTCCAATTATTCCAAAAATTATTAGAATTATTCCAGTTACCTTTTTTAAAATATCCAAAATATTATTTTTCATTTTTGAAATCCTCTTTCGCATAATTAAAATTTTAAACGCATTGGGAAGTCGTCTAGTGGTAGGACCCTGGATTCTGGATCCAGTTACAGAGGTTCGAATCCTCTCTTCCCAGCCAGCCTTCGCTCCAAGGAGCGGAGTTTATCCTGCATGTCCTGCGAAGTACCGCCATCTGGCGGCACGAAGTAGGGAGCTGTGTCGAAGGGGCTGGGCAGCTTGCTCCGACAAAGCTTTTACTCTTTCGCTTAAGCTTAAAAGCAGAAAAAAGATGTATAAATTATAAATTCTGGCTTTTTTCAAATTAATATATTAATTTTTTGTAGATTGGTTAATTGGTCATAAGAGTAACTTTAAACGAATCGAAGGAGCTAAGCAATCATGGCATATAGCGTAAAATCCAAAAAAAGTGGAAAAATGTATTATCTTCACACCAAAGAAGTAAAGCTTGCAGGTGATCGCAAACAAAGAATTTATTATTTTGCAGGTGAGGCAGGTAAAAACACATTAGATGCATTGCCAACCGGATATGAAGTTATGGAAAACAAGCGCACCGGACTTCCAATGCTTCGTAAAAAGAAATAATCAAATTTTTCAATAGAACGTTAATTTTTTTAAGGCTACGGTTAATAAATTTAACTGTGGCCTTATTCATATTGAATTTTTTTACCGCGCATTTTTTTGATTTCGCCTCGATGTTTTTTTACTTGCAGGCGAGATTCTTTTGCTTTTTTTGGAATTCGCGTTTTCATTCTTTTTTTAGGAACATGCATAGCTTTAGCGATTTTTTTTGCCATACGCTCAAGCGCCATTTGTTTGTTTTGTAGCTGACTGCGTGTTGCGTTACTGTGAATAATTAAGTCCCCATCCTTTGTTAATTGTGTTTGTAGATTTTGAAGAACTCGTTCTTTTTGCTCTTCATTTAAAGCTGTTGTTTTTTTTACATTCCAACGCGCGGTTATTCGTGTATCTGTTTTGTTAACGTGTTGACCTCCGGCTCCGCCCGACCTGCTTGTTGATATCTCAAGCTCATGACCGGGAATAACAATGCTATTTTTAACAGGCAAATCATTTTTCATAAAGACCCTTTTTTAATAAAAGCTAAATCAATATTTTCAAAGTTTTAATTTATATACTGATGTTACGCATAATCTTAATTTCTTTATTATGCTCAAATAAAAAATATCCCACACCGCTCGTCCTGCCTGCCTGCCGAAGCCTTGGCGAAGGTTGGAGCGCAGTCGAAGGATTACGAGCGACAAATTCGTGAATAAATATTTATTGAATTGTAAATTTTCATTGCATACATTCTATACACAGGAGTTACGCAATATAACCAAAGTTTCTACTGAATGACCTTATCCGTTGCCACGATTTAGTCAGTTTTGCGGACTGAAGATAACTTACCGCATCTTCAGTCCGTTCATAATTTAATTTAAAAGATACTTCTTGCAAAA
>JBDRFY010000066.1:0-4085 GCA_043818275.1 bacterium
CCCCTTTGATGATGAATAAAAAAATCAGCTCTTAATAATGCTTTGACAATTGTCTTTGGCTTAAAAGCTGGTAATTTTTTTGACATAAAAAAACAATAACTATTGAATTAAGAAATGCTCAAGGTAATTTTTTCCTGAACCAAACCAGTTTCTTTTGGCACTTTTTCTTTATCTTTCAATAATGATTCTACATGACAGCGAATAGCGTCGCGAACCATCTCTCTTGCCTCTTCAAAGGTTCTTCCAAAAGTAACCAAACCTAATAATAAGGGTACGGTAATTTTATACCCCCCCTCTTCTAGCGGTTCATAAACCACTGTAAAAGAATATTCTTTTGTTTTTAAAGTTTTTTGTTTCATATTTTTACTTTAACAAAATAATAAAAAATAATCAAATTTTTTACTCCTTTAATTTTCATTTTTTAAATTTTAAAAATGGATTCTCCATATCAAAAACTATTTTTGGCGTTTGGTTGTTTATTATTTCAATTGTTTCAACTGAAATGTTATATTTCATGCTGTAAATTGCCGTAATTCCGCAAAACAATGCCTTAGAATAATCAAACCCGATTTTTCCTGAAGTCTCTTTTACTTCTTTTTCGGATTTCCCTTCAATTTCCACAAATGGTTCTAAAAACGGCCACTCGTCAATGCAAATTTCAACACCGTCTAATTCCCATACTTCTCTTTTTGTTTCTTGATAAGATTTCATTCTGCAGCCAATTGTTTCCAATAGTTCTTTGCCTGCATCAAGGTTATTTATCACTAAATTTATTTCTTTTTGGTTTTCTATATTTTTTCCATTAATTTCCTTATAGCTCATTGTTATTTTATCTTGCTCGTCTCTAACCCTCAACCAAGCATTGCCGTTTTCGTGGCCTTTGGGCAGATTAAAAGCAAAACGCTTTTGCAGAAATTCAGGTTTCACCAATTTTGCTCCGGCTTTCTTTAATTTCTTTCTGATATCTTCTTTATTAATATCTAAAAATGTAGCTTCATATTCTATTTCCATAATTTTATTTAATTTAAAAATCTTCTTGTTTTAGGTAGCGGATTAGAGCGTGTTTTAAGGCGTTTTCTATGAAGGGCTTTCTGTAACGGACAATATCGTCAATTTGTTTTTCGACTTTATTTTCAATTCTTTTAAAACTTCCTTTAAATATTTTATCTTTTGCTCGGAAGTTGTCCCAACCGCTATTGTTAGTTTTTCCATAGTTATAAATATTTTATCATTATAAACTCGCCGATAAGCTTACCCTTATATTGAATTTGTTTTGGTAATTTAGCAACAATTTTAAAACCCATTTTCTTATACAATCCTATTGCCGATTTGTTATTTTCACAAACTTCAAGTTGGAAAATTTTCGGGCTTGGATTCAACTCCTTTTTGGCTAGTTTTATTATTTCCTGCATTAAATATTTTCCTAAACCTATCCTTCTGTATCCGTCTCTGATTCCAATGGCAAACTTTCCAATATGATTTCTTCTAAATACACCCAGTTCGATGCTGGTATTTGCCACAACCTTATTCCCGTCTTTAGCTATAAGATAAACCTTTTTCCTATCTTTAATGCTTTTAACTCCTTTTTCCAAAAATTCTATTTCTTCTTTTAAATTCATTTTTTTATTTATCAATATTTTTGCATCTTCTTCAATTAAAGAGTTTATAAAATTCAAAAATTCTTTTGCAAATTTAAAATCTTTCTTTGATAATGGATTAATTGTAAACTTTTTATCGCCGAACAGTTTTTTTTTCATAGTTTTGTTTTATGTTTTTTAATATGTTTTTAATAAAATTATTTTTTCCGGCAACATACTTTTTTCTATCGTTTTTGTATTTCTCTGCTAGATTCTCTTTCAACTCATTATACTCAATAACAACTTCTTTATGTTTTTTAAGATAATCTCTGAAAATTATTTGATTTTTCCAAAGCCTGCTGTTAAATTTTTCTATGTGTAAATGGTGGGTTGTGCGAACTCCGCTTTCTTTCGTAAAAAAATATCTTTTTTCTATACTTGCATCGTGTTTGCATTCGTAGCCCATTTCTTTTAACGGTTCAACAAATTTTTCTCCGTCTTTTAAATTTTTTACGCCAATGGCTATATCAATTATAGGTTTGGCTTTGGCTCCCGGTATAGCCGTGCTCCCAATATGCTGAATATCTAATCCATATTTTTTAACTATTAGGCGAAGTCGTTTTTCTTCTTTTTTATATAGTTTCTCCCAAGCTGAATTATATGAAAATAATTTAACCTTTTTGTTTTGCAAACCTATAACTTTCATATTTATTCTTTATTTTGCCTTTTCTGAGGCAAAAATGCAACCAAAAACTCGATTTACTCGAGTTTTAAATTGACCAATTTAGAAATTAAAATAATACTATCTAAATCTTATTTTCCGATTTTATAATCGCCCAAACATCTTCGATAATTTGATCTGGTTTTTTTGCTAAAACTGTTTTCATTCCTAATTTTTCAGCTGGCAAAAGATTTTCCTCTTTGTCATCAATAAAAAGACACTCTTGTGGGCTGACGCTCATTTCTCTAATTACTAATTCGTAAAATTCCAAATCCGGTTTTTTAAGTCCTCTTTCGCATGATATAAAAACATCGTCAAATAAGGCATACCCATTATTTTCTTTAATTATTTCTGCCTGATAAGGAAACATATTAGACAAAATTGATAATCGAAACCCCTCGCTTTTTAATTTCTCAATTAACCCAATTACTTCAGAAAAAAACACAAATTTATCCTTATACATTTTTCTGGCTCTCTCTTCACATTTTTCCGGCACAGCCTCGCCCATCGCATCAGAAAATTCCATCCAAAATTTTTCCTCGGCTATAAGGCCTTTATCAAATTTTTCTATAATTGGCTTTAACTGGGGACTAAATTTTTCGTATTCTTCAACAGAAATTTTGTATAAGTCAGCAATATCTAGGGATAATTTTTGAGATTTCTTCACCACACCATCATAATCATTAAATGGTGGCTGTCCCCATTTTCCACCCCATTTTCCATATCCGAAGTAATAAATGGAGTATCATCTATTCCAATTATTTTAAAACCTGCCTCTTTTAAGCACCTACTTACGCCAAGTCCAGCCTGAGGACTGTCAATAACCTTTAAATCAGTTACAATTGCTATTTTATTCATAAACTTTAATCAACGGAATTGGAGAAATAAAATTAGAGGCCTGACTAAAAGAATATGCCCCAACATTGTGAATAATTATTTTATCTCCAACCATAGGTATTTGATTAATAATTAAATTTTCATAAATTTGATCAATTTGCATGCAAGAATTGCCAAAAATATTAATCCTTATTAACTTGTCTTTATTCTTTTTTTGATTCGAAATAAATTCAATCCAAAATTTCTTTTCAAAATAACATTGGAAGTGCATAATATTTGTATCTACCGATACATCAAATTGATTATCTAACTTTTTTTTAATAGAAATTATATTTGCTTCAATATCTACGGCATCTGATACAATATTCCTACCTGCTTCGCTTATTATTTTAATTTTAGGAAAGATATTTTTTATTAATAAAGGGAGATTTTTATAAATATCATTCTCAAAGATAAATTCATTGGCCGCAGGCAATCCCCCTCCAATATTTACAAAGGTTATTTTATGTTTAATTCTACTAAAAATATTTTTAACATTATTGAGTAAAAATTCATAATTATGCAAGCTAAAATTATTGGTAGAAAAATGAAAATGAATCCCATCTAATCTTAGTGTGTTTATCAATAAATCTAATTTTTCTGATAACTTTTCGTCAGAAATATTATATCCAAATCTATTCCATATTCCAGGCTTATCAAAATATAAGCGCAAACCAACCCTTATTTTTGACAAAAGTCCCTCTTTTTTTATGGTTTGCAAAATATCAAAATCGGTATCGTTGTCAATATTAAAATATAAAATTTTAACACTGTTTAAAATATCTTTTACGGCATCAATGGATTTACCCGGGCCATTAAACACTAATTCGCTTGGCTTAAATTTTTTAATTAGTTCCCACTCATAACTTGAAACTATTTCAAATTCACCGCCCACCTGTTTCACGGTTTCT
>JBDRFY010000067.1:0-6270 GCA_043818275.1 bacterium
TTGTTTTTTCCCAAAGTAATATTTTTTTAAATTTAAAATTTTTAACAGAATATTTTTCTGCATGAAACGCTCCAAAATTTTCAGACCGAAATCTGATTTAATAAATAACGTAAAAATTATAAAAAAACGAAAAATTGCCGCTGATTCACGGCTTCCATATTTCTATGGAGGACGATAAATAATAATTAAATAAGAGGTTGGGGTTTATTTAGTTATTACTAAAATAGACGGGCAACAATTAACATTGTTCATGACAACACTCCTGAGCTCTAGAGTTAATATTGAAGCTTAAATATAACAGGAAGGCATTAAATGGTCAATTGTTGCTGTTTTTTATTTTTTTACATACTTTTAACCGATAACTTGATAATCTTAACCTATAACCGCACACATATCTGGAATTTAATTCCGGATTTACAAAGCCTCTCCGATTTTTGGTTTTTACATTCAATAAGGATAAAAAATGATTAAAAGAGAATTAGAAAAAGAATTAAAAATATCGGCAAAACAATTTCCCGCAGTTGCAGTTTTAGGCCCTCGTCAATCAGGTAAAACAACTTTAGTCAAAGCAACATTTTCAAAATATAAATACATTTCACTCGAAAATTTGGATACTAGGCAAGATGCCATTTCAGATCCTAGACATTTCTTAGAAACACATGAAAATAAATATGGATTAATTTTAGACGAAATTCAAAACACTCCCGAACTTTTATCCTATATTCAAACGTATATTGATAAACATAAAAAACATGGTTATTTCATTTTAACCGGTTCTCAAAATATTTTACTTAATCAGGCAATATCACAAACGCTAGCAGGAAGGATTTCAATTTTAACATTGTTACCCTTATCAATAAATGAATTAAAAAAAGACAAGCTCCTTTCAGAAAGCATTGAAAAAACAATGTTCACAGGAATGTATCCACGTATATTTGATGAAAAAATTAAAGGTGAAAAACCAACTCCTCAAAAATGGTATCCTAACTACATTCGAACATATATCGAAAGAGATGTTAGGATGTTAAAAAATGTACACAATTTAAATTTATTTCAAAAATTCATTAAATTATGCGCGGGAAGAGTTGGACAAATACTTAATTTAACATCTTTAGGAGATGACTGCGGGGTAGACGCAAAAACAGCCGACAACTGGATATCTATTTTGGCAAGCAGTTATATTATTTTTTTACTACGTCCTCACCACAAAAATTTTAGTAAGAGATTAATTAAGTCACCTAAGCTATATTTTTACGATACAGGACTCGCCTGCTCATTATTAGAAATTGAAAATGAAAAAGAATTAAATACAAGTTACATACGAGGACATTTATTTGAATCTTTTGTTTTATCTGAATTAATGAAACACCGATACAATCAGGATAAAAATCCCAATCTTTATTTTTGGAGAGATAGTCAAAAACATGAAATTGATTGCATTTTTGAAAAAGGGGAAAAATTAACACCAATTGAAATTAAAATCGGTAAAACAGTTAACACATCTTTTTTCGACGGTTTAAAATATTGGAATGATCTTTCTAATAACAATCCACAAAATAGTTTTGTCATTTATGGCGGAAAAGAAAAACATGTAAGACAAAAAATTCAAGTTGTTGGATGGCAAAACTTAATCTCTGTTTTTGGTAAAAAATAACAATTTATTTCTACAAATCTTCGCTCTCAACAGAAAAATACTTATTTAAATAAAAAAGAACTCTGCCTATAAATATTCCTTCAATACAACCTGATGAAATTAATTTTGAATTAACAAAAAATAAGCTTTGAGCAAACTCAGGGTTAACTGCCTGCGTGTAACCGAAAAAATATTTAACAGCAAAAACAAGAAGTACTAAAATTAAAGTTGCTGGGCTTCCTGGAATTTTGATTAATTGTTTTTTTCTATCTGCTTTGATTTGAATGTTGATGAATAAAAACCAACCTAAATTAAGTCCTGCGAATAAGGCAATCAACCAAATTAGCCAAGGATAAAAACTAAAGCCAAAATTTGATATTAAACTTTGCAAGAACATAACAAGAAAAATAGTTGGTAAAATAAAAATGGTATAAAGTTGTCTAACTCTTGTTTTAAGATTAAGAATTCCAATTGATATTACATAAAATAAAGCAACCCAAGCCCACCACGGAGTACCGGCCATCGCTTCTAAAATTTTATTAAACATCTAAAACTCCTTTTTAGTTTCATAAAAATATTACCATAACACCATTCTAGACGAACAATATAATTATGTTAACCTGAAAGTTTCCGATTCTTATCAATTCATAAATTCGAAAGGAATATCATGCTACCAAAACCATTACGTTTTTTGTGGGGAGATTTAACAAACGAAGAGCTCAAAAAATTTGGAATTTTATCTGCCGCTATGATGTTAATCATTGGAAACTACTGGATGCTTCGGACAACAAAAAATGCTGTTTTTGATATGTTTGTTGGATTTAGACAATATCAACCAATTGTTAAAATGATCTCTTTATTTGTTATGATTTTTTTAGTTCTAGTCTACAGCAAGCTAGTTGATCTTATGAAAAAACAACACCTGATATATTTGTTTTGCGTCGCTTATAGTATTTTATTTATTTTAATCGGCTACGCTATAGCCAATCCGCAAATGGCAACAATGCAGCCAACTTCTTTTTTTTATCCTCTATTTTCATGGATACCGGGAAGCATAATTGGATGGATTTCGTATGTTCTTCTGGAAAGTTATGGTTCATTGCTGATCGCTCTTTTTTATGCCTTTATCGCCAGCGTAATGACAACAGAATCCGCAAAAAAGGGTTATGGAATGTTATTCTTTCTAACTCAAATCGGAACAATAACCGGATCTTTTATCACCGCCAAATATTCAACAATCTTAGGCCTTGATAAATTATATATTTTTGGCGGACTTATAATTTTAATAGCTCCTTTCATAATCATGTTTTACACAAAAGTCATCCCGCAGCAACTGACAACAGTTCAAAAACTAACTTCCCAAAAAACTGATACCGGATTTCTTGAAGGTTTAAAAATATTGTTAACTCGTCCTTATGTTATGGGAATTCTTGTTGTGGCAACCATATATGAAATTATTGGAACTATTGTTGAATACCAGATGAACTGGATCGCAAGCGGATTGTATACAACAGCAGGTGAATTTGCGACATTTAATGCTTACCTTGGTATTGGAATTAATAGCCTGGCCCTGATTTTTGCCCTGGTTGGAACAAGTTACTTCATGAGAAATTTTGGTTTAAAATTTTGTTTAATGGCATTTCCTGTCATAATCGGAACTATTATAATCACAACTTTCTTTTTTTATTATTCCGGAATAGCTGAAGCTCAATTAATGTGGACGCTGCTTGCCGCGATGATCGCAATTAAAGGTTTTAGTTATACTCTCAATAAACCATCCTCAGAAGTTTTATACATTCCAACAACCAAAGATATAAAATTTAAATCAAAAAGCTGGATAGATTCTTTTGGCGGCCGATCAACAAAAGGAATTGGCGCTCTGGCTTCAAACAGTTTAAAATACTCTTTGCCCGCGTTGATGATTTATGGAAGTCTGATTTCACTTGGAATTGTTGGCGTCTGGATTGTAATTGCAGCGTTAACAGGTAAAAAATTTCAGCAATTACAAGAAGATAATAGTTTTGTTGAGTAGAAGAAATGACAAAAAAAATTAATGTCGCCATTTTACAATTAAAACCTGCGCCAAACAATACAGAAAATAATCTCGAAACAGGATTGCTCGCTTGTCAAAAAGCGGCTAAACAAAAAGCAGACATAATACTTTTTCCAGAAATGTGGAATACCGGTTATCAACCATTTAATCCGAATAAAAAAGATGATTATGAAAAATGGCTCTCACTTGCAATCACAAAAAATGATCCTTTCATTAAAAAATTTCAGGAACAAGCAAAAAAATTAAACGTGGCAATCCTTATTACATATCTTGAAAAATACAAGAACAAACCAAAAAATTCTGCAACTCTTATCGATCGACATGGAAATATTGTTATAACTTATTCAAAAGTTCATACATGCGATTTTAACCCTTTTGAAAAAAACATGACTTCAGGCAAAGATTTTTTTGTTTGCGATTTAGACACAGCAAAAGGCAAAGTTAAAACAGGAATCATGATTTGCTTTGACCGAGAATTTCCGGAAAGTGCAAGAATTTTAATGTTAAAAGGGGCTGAATTAATTCTTGTTCCAAATGCATGCCCATTAAAAAATGATCCACTTCTTGGTGATGTCAGAATTGCTCAATTAAGATCCCGTGCATTTGAAAATATGACTGCAATTGCTGTTGCAAATTATCCTGACGGATATCAAAATTGCGATGGAAATTCGTGCGCATTTAATCCTGATGGTTCAATAATTTTTCAAGCAAATGGAAAAGAAGGAATTTATATTTCCAAATTTGATGTGGAAAAAATAAGAAAATTTAGAAAAGAAGAAGTTTGGGGTAATAAATTTCGCAAACCGGAATGTTATAAAGAATTAGTTTAATTAACTAAAACCTTGTTTTACATGAATCAACCTCTATAATATGCAGAAAACTGTCATTTTTCGCCAGTTTCTTACATAAATCACGAGGTATAAGCGGAACAGATACAAAGTCTTAATTGAAAGAGGAATTTTCAATGATTATCTTTTTAAAAAAAGTTTTAAAATATTTTTTCTATTTTATATCTGGAACAATTTTACTTGCAACCGGATTTGTCATTTATCTAATTTGGTTTCAGCCTCCATTTTATTTTCCAAAACCAACCGGTAAATATGCTATTGGAGTAAAAGATTACCATTGGATTGATATAAATCGCAAAGAAACATTTGCCAATGATCCTGAACATCCAAACAGAGAGTTAATGGTAAAAATTTGGTACCCTAACTCACCAAAGTTTTCAGAAAAACCAACAACTCCTTTGGCACCAGATCTAATTAATTACATCAAAAAAAATCAAAAACTTCTTTGGCTTTTTGTATGCGCTCGTCCTATTTATACCTACGCTAAACCAAATGCCCAAATCGTTTCCTCAGAAACAAAACAATCATTTCCAATCATATTTTTTTCACATGGGCGAGGACCATGCGATTATGATAGTAATGTTGCTCAATGCGAAGAACTTGCAAGTCATGGTTATGTTGTCATTGGAATTAATCATACATATAGCAGTATTTTTACAAAATTTCCTGATGGACGCATCATTGATGGAATGAAAGCTATGAAACAAAGAGAATCAGGTTCTAATTTTACACAAATAAAAGATTTTTTAGATAAAGAACTTGAGGTTTGGATTGCTGATGTGGAATTTGTACTTGATCAACTTGAACAACTTGATAAAAAAGAAAAATCTTTCTTTTATCATCGGCTTGATTTAAAAAATATTGGCATATTTGGACATTCTTTTGGCGGGGCTACAGCTGTTCAAATTTGTCGTAATGATAATAGAGTTAAAGCTGGCGTTAATTTGGATGGTGGTTTATTCGGCCATAACCCAACAAAAAAATTTAATAACCCATTTATGTTCATGCTCAACGAACATGAGGTTAAACCAATTGATGAACCGTTGCCCCAAGAAATTAAAAATGATTTTAAAATAAGTAATAAAAATGAAGAAAAAATGTATCGTTCTCTTGTCTTTTTTTCTATCGTTCAACTTGCAAAAGCACTTGGAAATGATGCCTATATATTTACCATCCAAAAAATTGGGCATTTAGATTTTACATATTTCACACTATTAAAACATAGTTCTATCTTTCTAACCCTTTTTGAAAAATTAAGTTCCAGTTTATTACTTGGATCAATTGATGGATTTAGAGCAAATGAAATTATTAATGCTTATCTTGTAAACTTCTTTGATAAATATCTTAAAGGTCAATCATCCAACCTTCTGGATGGAAAAGAAAATCCGTATTCAGAAATTGAAAGAAGGTAAATATAAATGAAAGGAAGAGTTTTATGAAAAAAACAATATTTTTATCATTGTTTTTGGTAGGAATAATGGCAAATTTGAATGCGCGCATTATTAATACAAGAACTATTAAGGTTAGCGAACTGCTAAAAAAAGACTTGCCTATAGATATTTCCGGGCAAGTAATAATACAAAATGATATCACTCAAGACATTCAAGTGTATTATAAAACGCGTAAATCTTTGGATAAGATCGAGATAACTGCAAATAATTCACAGCAACTTGGAAACAATGAATCAGATCTTAAATTGATATACGTACATGCGATATTTAAAGTGAGTAATTTGT
>JBDRFY010000068.1:0-2667 GCA_043818275.1 bacterium
CTAATAAGTGAGTTGCAAATGAGTGGCGGAGGGTGTGTGGGTGGATGTTCTTTACAATTTTTGCTTTTTTTGAAGCTTGCTTTACAATTTTTTGAATTGTCGCTGTTGTCAGCTTTTTGCTTTTTGATGAAGGAAATAAAACTTCAGAATCATTTAAGTTACAGAATGATTGAAGTTCTGGTTTTAATGAATTAGGAATCTTTACAAATCTGTCTTTTTTACCTTTTCCTTGTTTTATTTGAATTAAATCCTCTTTGAAATTTACGTCTTGTTTTTTCAGATTTACAACTTCTGAAACTCTCAATCCGCATCCATATAATATTTTTAGTATTAATTTATGTTTTATGTTATTAGTGGAGTTAATTAATGATTTTACTTCTTCTTGAGTCAGAATTTCTGGAATTGACTTGTTTCTTTTTGGATGAGGCAGTTTTAAATTTTTTTTGAGAATGCTGTTAAAGAAGAATTCTATTGCAGAAAGATTTGCAGAAGTGGTTGAAGGGCTTTGCTTTTTAATTAAGATTTGAAGGTAATTTTTAACCAGTTCTTCATTTAGTTCTTTTGCTTTTTCATTTTCAGCGTAATTTAAGAATTTTTCAACTGAATAAGTATAGCTTTTAATTGTTTTTTTTGAAAAATTACGGATTTTAAGCTCTCTTTTTAGCTTGTCTATCTCTTCTACATTTCCCTGCATAAATTAGGATAACTTCTTATATTTATAAAAGTTATGATAACTGCCTATTTTAGATGTTTATCTTTACTAAGGTGATGATATGAGTATGTTATACGACATTGCCCTCCGCCCGCCTTGAATGTAAACTTTTATATATTTAGTAAATCTTTTTAAATTATTATGATTAAAACCAAAGTCCTAAAGAAAATAAGCCAACAGCAACTGGATAAAAAACTAAAGCTCAATTTAGAAAATAAATATGTTGAGGGTGAACAATGGTTCAAAAATCCAGAACTATGGTATGAATTAACAGCTTTTTCAAACCCATACATAACCGTTTATTCAGAACTTGTTTTGTTAATTCAAAACCTGAATAAGATTTCTGAATTTTTGTCTGACAGAGCTTTAGTTTTTTATGGTCTTGGCACTGGAGATACAGAGATTATTTTAGTCAATTCTATACTCCAAAAAGAAAAAACTGTTGAGGTTGTTGGCTTAGAAATACAGGCACAATTTATCGATGGATTTATACAATCTCTTCAAAATATCGCCCTTGAAAATGATGAATACAAAATAAACTTTCTCGGTATTCATGGATTATTTCAAGATACTAAAAAAGAAGATTTGAAAATTAGTGATAAAAAACAAGCCCATATAATTTTAGGAAATACTATTGGCAACTTCAAAGAAGATGAAATTTTTCAAATCTTCAATAAGCTGATGAACAAGGGCGATATTTTACTAGCAGGATTTCAAACCGATGAAAACATGAGTAAAGTTTTCAAGCAGTATTCAGAAAACAAAATGTTTAATAATATTATTAGAAAAACAATCCCAAATTGCGATGAATTAAAATGGAAGATTAACGAAGAAGAATCGCAAATTGAGGCGTGGAGTGATGATGTGCTTGTTTTTCATTCAAAAAAGAAAAATCCTGCGAGTATGATAAATTGCGTTAAGGACTTTGGTTTTAAAAAATCGTATAGTAAAAACGATACTAATTCTTGTATTCAGATATTTGAAAAGATTTGAACGGCGGGCTCCGGGCAACGCTTCGGGGACGCTGCGCTTTCGCTTCACTGCGTTACGCTCACCCTCATATAACAAGGATTATGAGGAAAATGGCTCGGCTCGCCATTTTCCCAAATTTGCTCCACTTCGTTCCGCAAACTTCTCATAATCCTGATTTATATTCAATTTTACATTTAAGAACAAAAGAAAAGCCCACCAAAACTTTATATATATTTGAACTTCTACAATAATTATGCAAGAAAACAAAATCACAATCATCATTAATAAACCAATTGAAGAGGTTTTTGAATTTACAACAAATCCAAAAAATACACATTTGTGGATTCCTTCAATTGATGAAGAAATTGCAGACGAGTATCCTCCAAAAATAAATACCAAATATAGAAATCGTGGTGAAAGCGATAATTGGGATGAATATAAAGTTGTAGACTTTAAACAAAATGAGGTATTCATTTTGTCGGATTTAGGCGAAAACTACTTCGTAAAATATACTTATCGCAAACTTAATGACAACAAAACTGAAATGGAATATTTTGAATGGATGACTAACGGTGAATTGAGTAAACCATTTACAAAAAGTGTTTTTGGGAATTTAAAAAAAGTAATGGAGGAATAATTTTATTGGCTTTTAATGGACTCCCTTCGGTCGATTATTTAAATAGTTCTAAATGCAAAACTCTAAAATTTTCCTTCGGAACATTGCATTAAAAATCAATCCCTGCAAGTTTTCGGGAGAGTTGAACAGGGGATAAAGAGTTCCGAAGTCCTGCAGACTTCTCCACCCAAATTTTTTTCTCAGCTCTCACTCACTTCGTTCGTGGAGGAGAAATTAACTTTCTTTAATCGCGATGTTAGTTTTAATTATTTACAACCCAAAGGTCTTTTCAAACTCCCGAACCTGTGCATATTTTTGAAAAAAGTCCGCTCCTTTTTTTGTGATTCCTATTAAGGGTCTTTTCCCA
>JBDRFY010000069.1:0-54614 GCA_043818275.1 bacterium
ATCGTAAGCATCATCTTTTGTATTTACTTAATATTTCAGCCAAGCTTTGACAGTCTCACTAGTCAAACTAGTGGTTTACCTCTTTTAAATTAATCATTTTTTACTTTAAACTATTAGACTTAACTGGCGGTAAATTCAAAAGCTCATAAACTTCTTCGGAATGTAAAATTTCTTTTTCCAGTAATTTTTGTGCTAATAAATCCAATTTTTCTCTATTATCATTTAACAATTTTTCAGCTTGCAAATAACAAGTTTTAACAACTTTCTCCACTTCATCATCAACCTTTTGCGCCGTACCTTCAGAATGTTGTCTGGCTTGTTGTATATCTCTTCCCAGGTAAGGATGCTCTTTTGTTTCATCATACATTATTGGTCCAAGTTCATCCGACATTCCATACCTGGAAACCATTAACCTTGCCAATTTAGTTGCGCGTTCAATATCATTTGAAGCGCCACTTGTATGTTCCCCAAATTTCATATTTTCAGCTAAAAGCCCACCTAATAAAACTTTTATTTGAGATAATAATTCTGCTTTAGAGACAGAAACTCTGTCCCCCTCGGGTAAAGACCAGGAAACGCCAAGAGAACTACCTCTTGGAATAATTGTAACCTTATGAAAAGGGTCAGTATCTGGAAGCAAAACATTAAGTAATGTATGACCTGATTCATGATACGCCAATTTTAATTTATCTTTTTCAGATAAAACCAAAGATTTTCGTTCTGATCCTAAAATAAGTTTGTCTCGAGCCTTTTCAAAACAATCAATATCAACTGAATCTTTATTTGATTTTGAAGCAAGAAGCGCTGCTTCATTTATTAAATTTTCAAGATCTGCTCCACTAAATCCAGGAGTTCCCTGAGCAATTTTTTTTAAATTTACATCTGAATCAAGTTTCACATTTTTTACATGCACTTCAAGAATTTTTTCACGACTTTTAACATCTGGATATGGAACCTCAATGATTCGGTCAAATCTGCCGGGTCGAAGCAAGGCTTTATCTAAAACATCCGGTCTGTTTGTTGCTGCCAAAACAATAACCTGGCCATGCTCAGTTGTAAAACCATCCATTTCTGAAAGAAGCTGGTTTAAGGTTTGTTCTCTTTCATCATTTCCACCGCCAAGACCAATTCCCCTTTGTCTTCCAACAGCATCTATTTCATCAATAAAAACAATACATGGCGCGTATTTTTTAGCCTGATCAAAAAGATCTCTGACTCTTGCAGCGCCAACTCCTACAAAAACTTCAACAAAATCAGAACCACTGATACTGAAAAATGGACAATTTGCCTCTCCGGCAACAGCTTTTGCAAGCAACGTTTTACCGGTTCCCGGAGCGCCGCTTAATAAAATTCCTTTTGGAACTTTTGCCCCAAGACGCGCGAATTTTTTCGGATTTTTCAAAAATTCAACAATCTCACCTAAATCTTCCTTCGCTTCCTCAACTCCTGCCACATCTTTAAAATAAACATTAACTGTATTTGGAGAGAAAAATTTAGCTTTGCTTTTTCCCACATTGAAAATTTTTGAAGCTCCTCCAGGACCACCTTGAGACTGCCTGAAAAAAACAAAAGCCAAAAGTAGAAGTAACGGTAAAAAGGACAGAAGCAAATACGCTCCCCAGGATTGAGCTTCCTGTGGAAAAATTTTTATATCAACTTTATGTTTTCTTAATTCAGGCCAAAGAGAATCTGTTGGAACAATATAAGTTTCAAATCCCTTACCCGATTTTAATTTTCCCTGAACATGCTGATCCCGAATGTAAACTTCTGAAATATCATCGCTTTCAACCAAATTTAAAAAAGCTGAATATTTAATTAACAATAAATCTTTGTTAACAGCATTGTAATAGAACAAAACGCCTAAAGCCAAACCTAATAAAAGCAAAAGACCCCAAAATGGATTTGGTGTTTTTTTCTTATTTCCAAGAATTTTAAACCGATCGAATGAACCTTTTTTCTTACTCATTGAAAACCTAATAAATTAAAACATTAAAAATTTTTCAATACCTAAATTTCTTCAATAATCTTCATGTAAAAAAAGAGGAAACCTCCATTTAACAGGAAGATAATTTGGATACTATATTAATAAAGGAAGAAACAAAAAAAATCAATTTTTAAATAGCAAAAAACGTTTTATGAGTCCAAACAGGAAAGCTTTTTGGGGATTCCCCCTCAGTAAGTATGCGAATTCTTCCGCTGTTGAGGTTTAAAATTGCTATTTGGGGAGGATATAACCTTAAGGAATCCCGCTGGCTATTAGAAAATATAACATATTTTCCACATTCTGAAAATGTAGGTTCACGCTTATCTGCATTATCAAAAGTCAATTGTTTTTCCTGCAAATCATTCAGATCTAAACTAAATAACTGAAAAGCCCCGTTGAGCATTCGCGTATAAACAATAGAATTGATTTTTTCACAATACGCGGGAGCCGCGCAATAACCCCTCCCGTTTGTCAACCGTCTGACGTTTTTATTTTTTGGATTTAAAAGAAAAATCTGGGGACTTCCAGTCTGAAAATCCGAGCAGAAAACAACATTATTATTAGGTAATAAACAAGGAGAAATGTTATTTCCTTTGTTATTTGTTAATTTCTTAAAAACTCTTTTGCCAACCTTTTTGCAAACTCTTTTATCATACAAATAAATTTCTGAATTTCCTCCCGCAGATAAACACATAACAGCACGCATACCATCCTTAGAAAATGAAGGCTGCATATTCAGACCATCATAAGAAAAAATAACTTTATGTTTTCCGGTCCTTAAATCAGTAGACATTAGACGATTATTTCTGCGTGTAAATTGTGAATAAAAAACGATAGGTACTCTGGTATGCCAACGGGGTGCCACACTTATCGCTTTAGTCGGAACAATAATTTTTGAATTCCTACATGAATAATCAGAAACTTTAACTATTTTTTGATTAGGATTAATCATTTCACAATATGCGATTGAACTTAAAAAGGGTCCTTTATCTCCTGTCAACACATTCATTATTTCAGAAGAAATTTCGTGTGAACGAAAAACAAAGTTTTTTTTATCAACCGTATAATCCTTTTCAAACAAAACAATATCTGAACTTGTATCCTTTACTACCACATTAATATTTTCTTCTTTATCTATATTCTCTTTTAAAAATGTAAAAAGGGATATTCCTTTTTTGAAATATTTATCTAAAGCTTTTGTTTCAATTGATTTATTATATTTTTTTAAATCGACATCCAACTGATCTGTAGAATTTAAATCATGTTGAATTAAACTACACAAACTTAAAACAAACTTATCTTTTGATAAACATAAGAATTGATTTTTAATTTTTTCGTTACTAACTGAAGCGCTACTTACACTGAATTCAGCTTCATCCTGAAAAAAATTATCCGAATTATTTTGCGCCAGGCAAGTAAAAAAAATAAACATTAAAATTAAAAATTTTTTAAAAAATTTCATATTTACACAACCCTTATTGTCTAAAAACAATATTAAATCTTTTACCCCAAAGAGATTTATCAAATTCAAATTTTTTAGCCACTCGTATTATACTTAATTTATATAATAAATTATTTGGTTCTTTAATCATTTCAAATTCTTTAATCTCTCCTTTTTTGTCAACAATAAAACCAACCGAAGCTTCAGTCCCCTTAGGAACTCCAACAGGAGGACGCCACAAAGCTACAACCGCTTTTTGAATGTGTTTTTTTTGATATTCATATAGTTTTGGATCAGAGCCACCAATTAAATCAAAAGTATAAATCTCTTCTTGTTCAATTATTTTTTCTTCTTCAATAACCTTTTCTTCCTTTTCAATAACTTCTTTTTTTTGTTCAATATCAGATCTTTGCACCTCTTCAATTTTTTCTTTTTCTTTTTTTTCTAAATTCTTTTTTTTCTGATCCTCTTTTATAATGGCCTGTTTTTTTTCCGGAATTTTTTTCTCTGGTATTTTTTTAGGCTCTTCTTTTTTAACTTCATTCTTTTTAGGTTGAGTTTTTTTTATTTCCGGCTTTTTAGGCTGTTCTCTTTTTGATTGTTTTTTTGGCTTTACTTCTTTTTTATTTGGTTGTTCTTTGGATTTGGTGTTTTTTTTCTGAGAATTATTTATTTTAGCAACCTTTTTTTGGCCTGAAATAGTCCCTTGAGAAATATTTAAACCACCAGAATTTTTACTTAATCGTAAAGGTTTGAAATAAGCATGTGTTGGTACACTTGATCTTGGACCAAAAACGATAAACGATTTATTAATTTTATTATCAAAAGATATTGAAAATAAAAAAATCAAAATAATTAAATGAAACAAAAAAGAAATATATAGATATTTCTTGTCAAAATTCATAAAAAACCTATTTTATGTAATCGCTCTTGTCGACATTGCAACATATTTGACACCTGCTTGCTTAAGTTCGTCAACAATACTTATCACATTTCCGTAAGAAATTGTTTCATCCGCCCTGATGTAAACGGGAAAATCTTCTTTTTGATTTAATGCTTTTTTAACAGAATCAACTAAAGAACTTCTTTTAATTGGGTAACTGTTAAAAAATAATTTTCCATCTTTATTCATAGTTACAACCAAATCCTGTTGCACCCCAACTTCTTTACTATTTCCCTGAGGAAGATCAACTTTAATTCCATTTTGAACCATAGGAGCTGTTATCATAAAAATAACCAACAACGTTAATGCCGTATCAATTAAAGGAGTCAAAGAAATTTCAGGCATAACAAATCGCCGAGTTCGTCTTTTTTTTATTATTTTTGCCATCCCTACCCCACAAAAGTTTGTTTAACAATATTATAAAAACGACCAGAAATATTTCCGAGTTGTTGTTCCAGTTTTCTTAATTCATTTGAAAAATAATGAAAAGCTACCATTGCCGGAATCGCAACAATTAAACCGGCCAAAGTTGTTGTTAGTGCTTCAGCAATTCCTGGAGCAACAACAGATATATCTGCCGATTTTTCCTGACTGATATTTATAAACGCATGAATCAATCCCCAGACAGTTCCAAATAAACCTATAAGAGGAGAAACAACCGCGCTCGTTCCCAAAACCGGAAGATATTTTTCTTCCTCTATTAAAAGTTGATCCACCGATTGATCAACTGATAATTCCAAAAATTCCATTTGTTCTAAAGTTAAATGTGAATTTTTTTTATTGTCCTCCGCGTCCTTTAACAACTCATGCAATTCATTTAAATTTTGCATCAAAAAATCACCCCCTATGCAATCTTTAAATTCTTTACTAATTTCAATTAATCCCGCAAATGTTTTTACGCCTCTTAATTTTGACAACAATTTTTTAACACGATTTCTTTGAAATTTTATTGAAACATATTTATATGCAATTATTGCAAGGCATAAAACAGATAAAGAAAATAATAAAAGTAAAATCATTTTTGTCATGAAATCTGACTGCCAAACCAACTGCCACGCGGAAGTACCAAATAAATTCATCTGTTCTCTCCAAAAATTTGTAGAATTATAAAAAAACAATTTTTTTTCAGTATAAAGAAAAAGATTTCTTTAATAAACAGTAAAAACAAAATGATCAAAAACTGTTAAAAACAAAAGAATCAATAAATAAATTGCAACATCATTGACAGTTGACGACGAATTTGAAAAAATTTTTGTATCAACTTCAACAAATTGATCGACTTAAAACTAGGAGAAATTTTTATCCCAACCTTTCCAAATAAAAAAGGAGCTCTTTTATGGAAATAAGAAAAAACATTCTATATGTACTCACAACATTTCTGATATTAAGCAATTTTTTATCTGTTCAATCTCTGGATATTGGAGAATATGAAGAAGGAGCGTTAAAAAAAGCCTCAATCAAACGCAAAGCCGTAACACCAACACCAGATATTCTTTCTTATGGCAGCATCTTAAGATTTAAAAACGAAAATACTGCAACATTTATAGGTCTTGAAGGAAGTTCTGTTGGTGGAAAAGAAGACTCAACACTTGATACATACTGGTATATTTATCCTGAAAACATAGAAGATAAAGATCTTAAAAATAAATATGCAATTAAAAACGGCGCGACAGTAAGAATTGTAAACGTTGTAACCAATAAAGAGCTTGAAGGACACACATGGATCCTTGAAGCAATAGGATCAATCGAATATTATCTAAAAAAAGATAATAGGCTTGTTTTTAAAAATCCTGATGATGGAACATATTTAACGGGATCATTAGATATTTCAGGAAATACATCTTTATATAAATTAACAACACAGACAAAATTAAGCGGTTATAGTTATTGGTCAATAGCTGATTTTTATCCATCATATCTTGAAAGTGATTTTAAATCTGGTGATATAGTTGCAATTAAATGCTTATTTAATGACAAATTTTTAACGTTTTTTCAAGATAGGATAGAAGTAATATCAGTTAGAAACTTTCCTAACCCTCCTGATAAAATTTTCTTTCAAAATCTCGCATCTCCAATGCGAGACAATACAGACAATGATGAATCAAAGTTTCAATTCGTTAGAGAAAAAGGGTCTATAGGATTTAAATCTTTAGCCCCTACAGGTAAAGATCATTTCATACGAGCAAACAATACAAAAGACGTCGGACACGATAGAGCATTTATGCAAGGACAAAAAGAATATTTCTACAATCGTGGACTCGTACAAATATGGAGTAAAACTCTTGGTGAATGGGAACGATTTAAACCAGAACACTTTCACATAAAAGGATTAGGCTCCAATGGATATTTAGCATACTTATATACAATATCAAAATATTTAGAATCGCTTGGAAACAGGGGTAGAAGCGTCACAAGGAACGATTCTCCTATACATAATGGTATAGAAACAGATGCAGTTATTCTAAGCACATATGATAATGTTTATTTTTCAGAGGGAAAACCAAATAAAAAAACACCAAAAGGTTTATTCGCTATTATTAAAATATCTGGTGACCCAATAATGCCAATAATTCCCGAAGAAGAAATAATTGAAGGACCAATTGAAGAACCTGAAATTAAACTAGAAAAAGCTTTAATGGGAAAATATGAAAATTGGAAAGAAATAACACAACAGGGACTTGCTGATGTAATTTTTGAAGCAAAGGCTCTGGATAATATAATGATAGGTCTTGCTCCTGAAGCCAAAGATTATAAAAAAGATGAAAAAATATACGAAGTTGTAATTGGAGGCGGTGTTGGTAATGAAGCCAATACTTATTCATTAATAAGAAATACTCATATGGGAAAAGCATCTGATCCAAAAATTGGTACATATAAAATGGGCAAAGATATACCAAATAAGGACTGGAATTCGTATTGGGTAAGGATCATTGATCAAAAAATCTCTTTTGGTAGCGGTAGAACTCCGGGTGAAAATATGATACTTGAATGGACTGATCCAACAGAACCTGGAATTCTTGTTAAATATATAGGTTTAAGTAATTATAAAGATCCTGTTTATTTTAAAAACATTGAATACTTAACTCCTGAAGTTGAAGAAGAAGTTAAAGCAGAATTTTTTACGGACAAATTAAAAAACGCCAGAAGCATTAAAATATTTAAAGATATGATTGATAAATATATTTCTTTAATTCCTGAAGCTGGCGAATCAGAAAGTAAAACAAAAGTCTTTTTTGATGAGATCATATGGTTAAGTCAAAATACACCAAAAGGAAAAGAAGTAGAACTTCAACGTTTAGTCGAAAGTGTTCGCTGGAATCCTAAACTTGTTCGACCAACAACAGAAAATATCATTAATTACTTGACCATTGAGGCTGGAACTCCTATGTCATTTGACAAAAAGATTGCAACATTTGAAGGATTAATCAATCAAGCGTATACAGATGAACAAGTCAAAGCATTTTTAACAGATAATCGTGAAGATATTGTTTCACTGTTAAAAATTTTGGCAGAAGAAGGAATAGAATCTTCACCTGCAAATATGAAACGCGTACAAGGGGTTATAGAAACTCTGGTTTATGATCCAATATTTGCAGATTACGTAACACTTCTTGAATCAATTGCTTCTGAATTAACAAAACCAATCACAGTTGAAACCTTACTGGAAAGAATTGCTTCAGAAAGTGCGACAGCTGATGAGCCAACAGAAATAAGATTTATAAAAACAACAACTAACTTATTGCAAAAAGAATTTGGACCCTTGATCGAGGAAGTAAAAACAGGAGCAATATCCGAAGAATCAAAACAAAAAATAATTAATCTGGAAAAACTTCTTAACTCCATTATATATGGCATAGAATTTGAAGGTCTTCACAAAAATATTGCAAAAGAATGGCTTGCAAGATTACCAAAAACAACTGCCGGACTAATCATCGTAGAAACTCCAGGAGAAAGTGCCACCAACGAAGAAAAGGTTAACTATTTAATCGCTGCTACAACAAATGAGACATTAAAATCTGCAGAAAAGAAAAAAATCTTTTTTGAGATTATAAGTCAGTTAGTTAAAGATAAAAATCTTCCCGCCGATTTAATAGAAAAAGTTAGAACCGTTTTGGGAATAATCAAATGGCATCCTGATGTAAATGATCAGGAAGACGCGTTAGTAAAATATTATGAAACCCAAATTTCCATTCCTGTTACAATTGATGATCAAATTAATGATCTATTAAATCGTATTTTGACAATAACAGATGAAGCCGGCAAAAAAACATTCCTGACAAAAGTTGATAAAGTAATTGAGGCAACAGAAAAAGATATTAATGAAAGTAAAAAGGTCACAAGTCTACCTAAACTTCAAACTCTTTTAAAAACAATGCTAAGCTTGCCAAATTTTGTCTCTGATAAAGACGCAATTAATGCAAAGCTTACAAAGGTTGCTGAATTAATTCAAAGGAACGCTGGCGTGACAACAGCAACAACAACGACTCAAGCCACAACAACTACGCCTCAAAGAACAACACCTTCAACAAGAATAACAACTGTTCCTCAAACAACAATAAGAGGAAGAGCTATAATACCAACAAGACCATCAGTAGCAACATCTATGCCTGCGGCATAATTTAAAATAAATTTAATTATATGGAGAATAGTTATGAATAAAAAAATAAGTAAATTAATGATTTTAGGATTACTCATATTTACAACAATCAATATTTATTCATTTTCGTTTTTTGACCTTGTCGGAATCACTAGTACTGAACCAACTTTTCAGGATTCTTTGGATAAAATTCAGGCTGTAGGAGAGTTGCAGGATTTAATAACGAAAGCCCTGGAATCCCAGCAAAACCTAACCGCATTTACAAAAAAGCTCGAAGATTTTGTAAATGAAAGAGAAGAATTTGAATTAGATACAATCAAAAAAGTAATAAATTATATTTTATATAATCCGGAAATATCCAAATATCCAGCTACTCAAAAAATCTTAACAGAATTAGGAACGCGCGCGGCCAAACCGATGACTACTATGGAAATATTACAAGTTATGCAACAAATGGCTTCTGACCCACAAAAAATACTTTTATTAAAAGAAAATCCTGAAAAAACTATGCGTAGTCTGGTCTTGTTTGTATCAGAACGAAATGATGAAACAAAAAATAAATTAACTGATTTATTAAATTCCATAAAAGTTCGTAAGATTTTTACGGATCCGGGATATACAGAACAACTTGATGAATTAATAGCGCTTATCCCACAAACTGTCTCGCTTTATGAAAAAATATATACACTGTATTTAAAATTAAGAAAAATTGATTCAACAGAAGCTATAAATACATTATTAACTCTTATGTCTGAATACAGAAAAGCAACAGCCGAAGAAAAAAATAAGGTCTTGGATAAATTAGAATTATTATTAAATTCAATTATTTATAGTCCTAAATTTTCTATTACCCAACAACAACAAGCTTTAACATTATTAAATGAAGTTAAAAAAGAAGAAGTTTCAGGCAAAGAACCTACTAAATATTCTGAGAAAATAGATTTTTACTACAAAAAGGCACTGAATGATTTAACATCACCAGAAAATAAATCTAATCTTTTGGCTGGTCTGGCAACTTTATCTAAAGAAAAAATGAAGGCTGCTGGAAACGATCTTCAAATTCTTTTGTCAATTTTAAAATTTTTGCAACAATCTCCTTATTTTACTGAAATGGAAAAAATCCAATTAGCTCAATTTATTATAGATATTGAAGCAGAAGTTTCTGTGTCAGATTTAATAGGCAAAATTTATAGTTTACTCGGAGCAGCCCAAACAGACACAGCAACAAGAGATTACATTGTAAAATTAGTTGAAAAGGCGGTTAACAGTCTAATTGAACAAATTAAAAAAGATAAAAAAATTCCCGCGGAAAATGAAACTCTTAAAAATTTACTTACCCTTTACATTCTCGAATCACCAACATACGCAGCAAAAAAAGCTGATATAGAAAAGCTACAAAATAATTTAAATACAGAAATCGCTGCAATTTCTCAACCTGCAGCTCAAACAGCAGCAACAACAACAATATCAACTGATATAAGAGGACGATTAAGAAGATAAGGAACACAAATGAATCTCAAACATCGGTTTTATTTTTTCAGCTTAATTATTCTTATATCTTTTTTTGAAATTCAAACAAGTGAGATAAATCTAAATCCGGAAGGAGGCGCCTTAACAGGCGCCTCTTTTCAAAAAGATGAAACAACAGACCAAACAAGTTTAGAAAAATCAGAAGAAATTTTGGTAAAAAAAGATTCATCAATTGAACAAAGCAAAACAATTGAAGAAATTAAAACTGAAAAAATTAATTTGGAAAAAAACATTGAAACTTTAAATCAAAAATTAAAAAACCGTATATTCGATAAAGAATTTATTGAAATTGTAAAAACAACAATTGAACAAAAAGTAAAATTAAATTCCGAACAGGAAAAAAAATTAATCACAATCATAATGGAAGCAAGATCAAGAAGTATTGGGGACACAAAAAAAGAATTACAAAAAATACTTGAAGATTTATATAGACCGCCCCAAAAAAAAACATCTATTAAAAAGGAAGAACAGGAAAAAGAAAAAACAACAATTGAACAATTAAAAGAAAAAATAGAAAAAAATCCAAACATCTCTGCTGATGAAAAAACTGAAATTATTAATCTTATAAAAAAACTTGAATCAGAAATAAAAAAGAGCAACGTAACACAACGCATGCAAATACCTGAACAAAGAATTCAGACAACAAGAAGAAGTGAAGGTAAAAGAGTTGATCCATTTACCGTAGAAGATACTTCAAAAAGAAAAACTCAAATACTAAAAACTTCAACTAAAGGAAGAAAAGAAACTGTTATAAAAAGATAATTATAAAAACACTTTAAGAGGAGAAATTAATGAAAATATTAAATTTTTTATCCAAAGGATTATTTATCTGCCTGGCAACGTTTCTATCCAATTCTCCGACAAATGCTTTAACGTATCAGGATGTTCAAAATGCTTTAAATGGTTCTCAAACAGCTGTAAATAACATTATTAATTTTCAAAATCCTGTAACACAGGCAATGGGTATATCAATACCGAAACCTAATTTTATTGCAGAATTTACAAACACAAAAAGAAGGCTTGAAGACACAATAAATTTAATTCTTGCATATAATCAAACAACTCTTAATTCTTCAGCTGTATCAAATTTAATAACTGAAGCTCAAACTTCTGCAAATAATGCTAACCCTAGTAATTCAGCAAATAATTATGGTCGCGATTTTCTTGTAAACGCGCAAGCTAAATTAACATCAGCTTTTAATTTATTAAACACACAACAGTCACAACCACAACCACAAGTTCAACTAGTAACGACAATTCCTGATGGCAGTTATATTAAATTAAAAAATATTAAAACAGGCAGATACTTAACAACTAATCCTTATTCCGGAAATAATCCGGCAATTGGACTAACCCTTGAAAACACAACCAACCCAGAAACTCAAACATACTTAGTTAAAGGCTCAAATGGAAACTATCAATTAGTTGGAACAGCTGGAAGCCAAAGAGGGGCTTTATTTGTTAGTCCACAAAGCGCTTACTTTGACCACACGGAAAATTGGGATAATAGTACTACAATGCAAATATACAAACAAGTAAATAGCAATATATATTACTTAACAAATCCATCTCTTAACGGAAAATACATAGGTATAAGTGATAAAATAAGTTTCCCAAGAGATTTAAATTTATTTGATGAAAATGCAAAATGGGAAATAATTCAAGTCACTGTGCAACCACAGCCTCAACCAACAATGCCATTTAATGATGGTGATCTTGTAACAATTAAAAGTTATGATAATCAATACTTGCAAATGCCTACTCAATTACCATCAGTAGGCTATTATCAAGCTCAATTTACAAATAAAACAAATCAACCTAATCAAGTATTTAAAATAAAAAAATATACAAATAATTACTATGCTTTAATTGGCACTAAAACTGGAGAATATACTGGAGCTAATTCAGGATTCCTCGGTGCATACAGCCCTTATTCAAGTAGATTCGAAATTAAAGATACGCCTGGCGAAAACAATTATTTCTTATTATATAACAAAGGTGATTATAGCTTCGCTATTAAAAACACCAAATATAATAAGTTTGAAGAAAAATCTGGACCTTTTTTAAAGGATACTGATGCAACATTTAATAATCTTCCAGCTTCAGCTATTTTTACAATCGAAAAATATACAGCTCCAACCATACAACCACAGCCACAACCAGAACCGCTACCAAATCCAACAATGCCATTTAATGATGGTGATCTGATTACAATAAAAAATTTAAATGGAATTTATTATCAAATGAGCGATAATAATCAAGGTCAATTTTATTACAATACATTCAAATCCCCCAACCAAGTTTTACGAATAAAAGTAAATCCTAATAACAGTTATTCATTCATAGGAACAGTAAATGAAAAATCTGGAATGTTAAAAAGTGACCCAAGCTATGCTAGATTTACTCTCAACCAACAGATAGCTAATCCAGAAAACTCTTTTACTCTTTTTAGTAAAGGAGACAATTCTTTTGCTATCTATAATATCGGCTCTAATAAATTTGAAAATCAAGATAGTTGGGCTTTAAAGGATACCGCTCAACCATTTAATACCCTTCCTGCTTCAGCAATTTTTACAATTGAAAAATATACGCCACAACCAGAACCACAGCCACAACCAGAACCACAGCCACAACCAGAACCACAACCAGAACCACAGCCACAACCAGAACCACAGCCACAACCAGAACCACAGCCACAACCAGAACCACAGCCACAACCAGAACCACAGCCACAGCCAGACGAGAAAGCAAAACAAATAGCCGATCTTCAAAATCTATTAATTCAAAAACAAACAGAACTAAGTCAAACTTCTCCAGTAAACAGAATAAAAAGGTCTCAACTTAACAGCGAAATCACAAACATTCAAAATCAGATAAACTCTCTTCAGGGAACAACAACTACTCCTTCAACAACAACTCCAACACAAGTTGTAACTCAACCAACAACTGTTGTAACTCCAAGAGGAGGTGTAACTCCCCGGGTTTATCAACGGCCTGGCGGAACCAAAGTAAGTCCATCCTCAGCTTTTGGCAGAACAGCTGCAACAGGAAGAAGTACTGCTCAACCGACATATCCAACAACAAGAACAGGTCAAGCAGTACTCCAAACAAGTACAACAGCGACAGGAAGAGGCGGTTACCAGGCAACAACTCAAACTTCACAACGATGGTAAGAAACTAAATTATTTTATAAAAAACAATCAAAAAAACGGCGGTTTTTTTTAATCCGCCGTTTTAATATTATGAGAATTTGCACAAAATCTGATTTTTTCTTGAATTTACCTTGATAAAACTGGCATAATAAAAATGTACGATTAAAAGGATTTTTTGAAAAATTTTAAATTTTTAAATCAACTTTCATAAAAAAGGAGAATTTCATGAAGGTTTTATGTAATTTTTTAATTTTAACATCATTATTTTTTAATTTAACTTTTGCGCAAAATTCCAATCAGGCATCTGAAGAAATTTTAAACCCTGGATTTATCAAAATTAAGGCAGCTAACAATAAATATGTATCAATTAAAAATAGCCCAAATAATTATAGTTTTGACTTATCTTTAGAAGATTTTTCAACCAACAGCGAACCAAGACAAACTTTTTTCATTGTTCAAAAAGAAGGAAACCCAATAATTTTTGGGTCTTTAAATCCAAAAGATTACACCTTTCATTCAGAATTAGATCTTTTGGGTAACAGCAAAAATTTAGGTCAAGGATTTCTAAGCCCTTACAGAAATGGCAGTTTTCAAACAAAGTATTACAACGATTTTTCAGCAAACGTAATTAAAACATTTAAAATTACTGGATCAACCAATAAATATTTAATAACAAACGTCAATGAATTTAATTCAAAAAAAGAAAATAGTTTTTTTGGTATTGACGCAAATGGAAACTTTACAATTGGATTGAATAAAAATGATCCTAATGCCCAATTTGAAATAGAACAAGCAACCATACCGGTTAATTTAGAAAAACAAGTTCAGCCAACAAAAAAAGTTGTTCAGCTGGAATCAAAAAAATTAACCCCGGCAGAACAAAAAAGACCAAAATTAGCTCAATCCACATTAAGAACTCCGCTCGAAAAAAAAGATGAAGGTTATACAGGAAGAGTTTATAGAAGACCTTCCGGACCATCTGTCACGGGAGGAGGAAGAATCGTTACAAATTTTTAAGTAAAAAATAATATTTTTAGTTTTTTACTTAAAAATTTAAACACATTGACAAAATTTAAAATAAAATTGTTATAATCTTAAAGCTTAAAAGAGAATGTTTTTTAATCATATTTTTTAAAGGAGATTTTTCATGAAATCATGGAATTTTTTATCGAAAATTTTATTCATATGTTTTGCAACATTATTATTCAATACAACCAAAGCTGTAACTTATGATGAAGTCAAAAAAACATTAGATTATGCCGAAAGCAAAGTTAATGAAATACTACGGCACACAAAACCAACAACTGAAGTAAAATTCACACCAATTAAAGAACTCAATATGGATTTTGTAAATTTGTATAATATCACTAAACAAGCTCTGAATAATACCGGAAATCTTATAAATAGTTATAATATAGAAACCAATAATAACGCAAATGTAACATTTAAAGTAAACGAAGCAAAAAATTTGTTAAATTCCGCAGGAGCAAAAAAGGACGGTGGGGATCACAACCACGGAAGAGACTGGCTAGTTAACGCTTTAAACAAACTTAAAGAGGCGTTTAATTTATTACAAGAACAAACAATTAGTGGTGAAGGCGAAGTTGGCCCATTAAAAAATTATTCCCTGGTAACAATAAAAGTTAATAATAAATATCTCAGTGCTGATATAATCAGTGACACACCACAAATAAAACTTGTAGATAAACTTCAAGCACCTTATCAAGGTAACAATAATCAAATTTTTATTATTCGTAAAAGCGGCGAATATGTAGCATTTCAATCTATGAAAGATTTTATCAATGATGGAAACTTCTTAGAATTTAATATTAATAATGAAGCAAAACTTCTTAATCAAGGTTTTGATTCCGGAAAATTTTTCAGACTAAATGCAGTTTCTGGAAAAACAAATACATATTATATTTTTTCTTATCCTAGACAAACATATGTCATGCAAACTGGAGAAACAATTAAAACAGGTTATGCCCAAAGTGATATTGGAAATAAAGTTTCTGCCCAATTTGAAATAAAAGAATTCACACTTGATGATCCTGCGGCCAAAACAATTTTAAACCCAACTTTCTATAGACCAGACTTAGTAACAATAAGAAACGTTGGTCAAAATAAATATTTAAGCGGATCTTATAATGAAGCTGGATATGGCGGAAATATCAATCAATCAAGAGCTTTACAACTTGTGGATAAACCAATCCCTCTCACTTCCGTTTTCAAAATCGCAAAATCAGACCAAGATTTAACAAAACAAGATCCTAATTACAGAGACTGGTTTGACAAACCTGGATATGAAACATGGTTTTCATTCATAGCTACTTATAGATTGGGATTTAGTGGTGGACAAAGAGGCTTGATGGATATAGCAGATGAAGGATATTTTAATTTAACTGTCGCAACAAATGCATACAGGAACTTTGAATTATCAAGGGTTCCAAATACAGAAAAAGAATATTATATAATTAAAAACCAATTCCATAATAAATATTTAAGAGTTTCCGGAGGCAAACTTTTGGCAGATCAGAATGATGCAGGATCCGCCATGGCAGATCAACATTGCTGGTTTGAGATTGCAGAATTCAAAATGGAACCAAATCTTTATATTTTAAACAAAGAAACAGAAAATTTTAAATTTCCATCAGCAGGAAATGGTTTTATTACATTTCAGGTAAAAACACCAAATCGTTTAGAATTAACATTTTTAGATAATAACAATAATACGATTGGCAAAATTGTTTTTTCAAAAAATGAAATCAGCGGAGAATTCCAAACAACTTCATTTAGAGTAAGACAAGACAATATTTTCGATTCAGATTCAACCAAATTTTCTCCTTTCTGGATTACTATTAGTAATCAAACTTTAATAACAGGAAAAGGAGATACAGCTGGGCAAAACACATTAAATTTAGAAACAGAAGGAAATGTAAAACAAGCAAGTTTAAAAATTCCCGCTTTGACAAATATTGTTGCTGTTAAATTCGCAGGAGATCCAAACACTTTCTTATTTAAACCAAGTGTCACACAACCAACAGTTACTATTGATATACCACCTAAACCAGGAGAAGGTGAAACTATAGTTAAACTTGAATCGGGATATTATAAAATTAAAAATGTTGAAACAAATACATACATGACAATTAAAGATTCAAATCTGGATGCTGACATTTATAACACCAACGGAAAACCATGGGTCATATATTCCTTAAGATTCGAAAATCCAATTAATAATGCAACACAAATCTTTAAAATAGAAGAAACAGATGGCTGGCATAAAATTATCGGTTCACTGGATGCAACATATCAATTACCAAACAGCGGCATTATTGATACAGGTCTTGGAACTGCATATTTTAATAAACAATTTGATTTTAGCACTTATAGAAAAATTAAAATCACTCAAAAAGCAGGAGTTCTTGGATCTTTTATAACTTCCGAAAAAGATGCAAATAGCAAGTATGGTGTTGAAGCAAATAAATTAATGAAAGATAAAGCAAATCCTCGTTTCATTTTTGAAAAAGTAATGGTGCCTGACGCAACAACAATAGAACCAATTGCGGAATTAAAGGTAGAAAAATATGATTTGGATATTAATGAGGTTCCAGGCGGATTAACTCAGGTAAGCGTTGGCGGCAATTTAATTTGCGGTATAAATAGCTCAAATAGACTTTATAAATGGGATAACGCAAAAAATACATGGACTTTATTTTCTGATGCAAATTATAAACACGTTTCTGTTGGTGATGATAATATTGTTCTTACATTAGGAACAGATAATAAAATTTACACAAGAAAAGATGACAAATGGTTACTATTCGGTAAAGGTATTTTACCAACCACACCAACAATAACAACTCAAACCGAAACAGCAAATTCAACTCCATCAGGAGAGCTTCCAGTCCCAGGTTCATTACCTGCTCCAACAACATTGCCAACCCCTCCATCAACACCAACCCTTCCAGTGATAGGTCCTGATGGAATAGCGTATTTTGCTACAGCCCAGGCAATTCAAATGAAACAAATCGAAATTGGATCTAAAGATTATATTTGGGGCCTAGGGCAAGATAACAAAGCTTATATGTGGAATGGTTCTGAATGGATTGATAAATCAATAGGAATGAAATTTAATTATATTTCTGTTGGAATAGATGGAACAGTTATGGCCCTTGATTCAACAAATAAGCTTGCAAGTTGGACAGGTTCAAACTGGACAATTTCACCATTCAAAGTTCATCAGGTAAGTGTTACAAATAAAGACAAACATTGGGCGATAACAAAAGAAGAAGATGGCAGTTTCAATGTTTATAAATTTGTTGATAACGGATATGTTTTAAGAGCCAAAAATTTACAACAAGTATCAGCGAATCTTGAAGGAACTTTATTTGGAATAAGTACTTTAAAAATATCTGGTGGATTTAAAATTTACGCAAGAATCATAAAACTTTACGGCAAAATTCTTGATAAATTAAACAACGCAAAAGAAAAAACAACAGTAAAAGAAAAAATCGAAGAAATAAATAAAGCGATTGACCTGGCAGTTGCCGAAAAAGTTGCTGCGGAATTAACATCTGATGAATTAAGCGCTCTTAAATTAGAAACATACACGGAACTATACAATATTTTATCAAAACAATTAGAAGCAGCAAAAACAGAAAATGTACTTAAGGAACTTAAAAATCTTGTAACTAAGGCGGGAGCTTCTGTTTTAATCGCGGATAATATTAAACCATTGTTAATTAGTTATGCTGAAACAAAAATTATACTTGAAGAACCTAAACCAGAAACACCCGCAACCGCAACAACAGCAACCGCGGCAGATAGAAGAAGAATAACAACAACCACTTACACCCCACGGGGAAGAGCCGTAGGTCCTTCACAACAAACAACAACAAGAGGAGGAACTGTTATTCCCGTACAACAAACAGCAGTTCCAGCAGCAACAACAGGCGGCTCAACAACTCAAGACATAATTGCTAAAAAAACTCTATAATTAATTAAAAGCAAAAAAAAGAAAGACCAAAGAATTTCTTTGGTCTTTCTTTTTTTTGAAATCATTGCATTAAAAACTCTTTTTTTTTAAAAATAATTTAATCAGGAAATAAAAAACTAATCTTTGACTTTGTTTATCAATTTAATAATTATTTTGACAAGCCCTGTTAAGGGCGGCATTTGTTAGCCCAGGGTAAGAAAATTCTTGTCCGCCGAAGTACCGCTATTTGCGGTACGAAGGTGGATAATTTTCGCAACCCTGGGAAAAAGATTAAAATAAAAATTTAGCCCCGTAGGGGCGGCACATAAAATTATTTGTTTGTTTTTTATGTGCCGCCCCTACGGGGCTAGAATGTGATTATAATTTATACCCAGAGCTGTAACGCTACGCGTTTTGCACTGGGCTAATAAATGTCGCCCTTAACAGGGCTTGTCAAAGTAATTATTAAGTTGACATACAAAGACTAACGTTGAAAATTTAAAATTTAAGATCAAAACTTAACGCTTCGGACAGTTATGAAACAAGTTCCAACCTTAGTACCGCAAATAACAGCACTTCGGCCAACAGGCAAAATGACAATATGGTAAAAAATATAAAAGGAGAGAGAATGAAAAAAAATCTTATAGTTTTATTAACACTTTTTACAATCAACATTTGTAACGCCATAGACATCAACATACCAATCATAGATAAAAAAATAACACCATTTGAAGGTTTTGAACCTGGTGAAGTTTTAAAATTTGCTGGTAGACTTACAGATAAAACAATTAATGCGATTAAAGAAAAAGTAACAGAAGCTACCAACAAACTTCAATTTTGGAAAGAAGAAGTCAAAAAGCAAGAAAAAAGTGTTCCTATAAATGTCCCTTATAATTATGAAGAACTTTTATCGGTAGATAATCAGGATTTCTTTACACAAATTTTTGGAACAGCAAAACAAATATCTGTCGGAAAAAATAAAGATAAAATGTCTGTCTGGATTATCGGAACAGAAGGTATTCCTTACGAATATAATCCTTCCAATAAAATACATAATCTTTCATGGATAAAGCAAATAAAAAACTCGGGTATAACAAAAATTGCTGTTGCTGAAGACGGAACTCTTGCCGGAATAGATTCAAATGGGAATATAGCAATATATAAAAATAATAAATGGGAACCAACAAAAACAACAAAAAATGGCATAGCAACCAAAATGACTGCGGAGGCAGCTGAAAATTTCAAAGCTGTTGATGTTGATATTGCAAATGAAAAAGAAATTGTTTATTTAAACGAAAATGGAGACATTTACAAATCTGATGATGGGGGAATGAATTGGAAATCATTGCCATCACTAAAAAATGAAGAAAAATTCCAGAATGTTTCCATGGGAGCTGATGGAACAATTTTTGCCTGCGCGGATAATTTAGCCGCTTATCATTTTGATGAACAAAAATGGATAGCATTTCCTAATAAAATTAAAAAAATTGCAGCCGGAAGCAAAACCAACCTGGTTGGAATTTCAAAAGACAACCAGTTATTAATCTTTGACGCAAGCGAAAATAAATGGATGCTGCAAAAAAATTTAATCTCTGATGCCGCAAAAAAAGGCAAAACAATCGAAGTTATAGATATCGCAACGAACAGTTCCGGAAACATCTGGGCAATAACAAATAAAAATGAAATCATAACTAACATCGCAGCAAATACAAATGACGCTTTACAAAAATTAAAATCAGGAAAAGTCATAACAATAAATAGTTTAAGCGAAAATAAATTTTTAAGAGTTGAAAACAAAGAAAGAAATTATTTAAAACCTACAGCAACAGACCCGGAAGATCCAAACACTTTATTTACAATAATTCGTTCCGGACAATATTTTGGACTTCAATATAAAAATCAGTTTGTTACATGTGATCCAAACGAAGGCCTTGGAGAATTTAAAGGCTCAATTAAATTATCGCCTAATTTTTCATCCGGAGAAAAATGGCTGCTTTCTGGTGAATTAGAACAATCAACAATTACAAGTTATGCAAACAAAAAAAATCTAACATTTATTGATTTGGAAACAATTTTAAAAGAAATTAAAAAAATTCAAATGGAAGCTATAGAAAAACAACATACAGAAGCTCAAATAGCTGCTGCTGCCGGAACTTCCGGTCTTGGAACAGCCGCGGCAGGTGTTACAACTGCAGCAGGAGCTGGAATTGGCGCTGTTGTTGCTGGCGTAATTATGGCAGTTATGGGAACAGTTGTTCCTGGCGCCGGGAACATTAGTGGAGCCCTGATTGGACTCGCTATTGGAGGTGCAATAGGAGGAACTTTTGGAGGTATGCTTGGCTTCTCAATGGCCACTTCTGGATTTGCTGCAAATGCTGTTATTGCAACAGCCATTGAATTTCAGCATCAAAGATCTGCTGCAGATGTGGAAGATTTGGCAAGTCCTGTTTTAAACAATCCGGGATTATTGGGCAAAATTGTTATGGCATACTTTTTAGCAACTGAAAAAAGCGATCAGGAATTTTTACCGACCTTATTCGATATAGAAATTCAAACAAAAAAACAAAAAGAGATGCTGGCAACAGACGAAAAAGATTTTAAGCAAGATTATCAATTTGAAGTTCCCGGAAACGGATTTATCAAATTTAAATTAACCGGCAGCCCTTTAAATTTCTGGCTATGGGATGAAGACAAAAAGGAAATAATTTTGCCTGGAATAATTGGCGGACAAAATAATACAACAATTTCAATTGGAACCCCAACCGGCTGGCAACCAATTGTAAAAAAATATGAAATAATAAAACCAAATACTCCAAATTCATTCTGGATTGAAATTAAGGACAATAAATTAATAATTGGGTCAGGAGATTTAATCGGTTCGAATAAAATTGGCGAAAGTGAAACAATAGAAGATCTCTCAAAAGTTAAATATGTCACATTTAGTAAACTTCCAACCTCTGATGTGGAAATTTCAGAAGTTAATTTTTACAGTAAATTATTAAGCGAAGAAAAACCAATTGAAAAAATTGAAATCACAGAAAAAGAAAGAGCTGAACAACCTAAATTTATTTCTCCAGCGCCAAAACTTATTTCTCCTGCTCCAACAAAAAAAGAAGAAACAAAACCTGAAAAAATTATTGTAACAGAAGAAGAGGAAGAAGCTTACGGCGGGATTTAAAATAATTAATATTATAACGGTATGGCGTCAGGGAATTACCTTGACGCCATTTTTTTAAACCATTGATTTGCAATATAATTTTTTTTAAAACTAAAAAACACTTAATCAAAAAAAATAAAAAGGAGAAAGAATGAAAAAAAATCTTATAATTTTGCTAACACTTTTTACAATCAACATTTCTAACGCAATAGATATCAAAATACCAATCATAGACAAACCGGTAACAATTGCTGAAGACTTTCAACCCGGAGAAGCTTTAAAATTTTCAGGAAGACTTACAGACAAAACAATTAACGCAATAAAAGAACAAGTAACAGAAGCTACCGACAAACTTCAATTCTGGAAAGAAGAAATCAAAAAACAGGAAAAAAGTGTTCCTATAAATGTCCCTTATAATTATGAAGAACTTTTATCGGTAGATAATCAGGATTTTTTCACACAAATTTTTGGAACTGCAAAACAAATATCTGTTGGAAAGAATAAAGATAAAATGTCTGTATGGATTATTGGAACAGAAGGTATTCCTTACGAATACAATCCTTCAAATAAAACGCATAACCTTTCATGGATAAAACAAATTAAAAATTCGGGAATAACAAAAATTGCCGCAGCTGAAGATGGAACGCTTGCTGGAATTGATTTAAATGGAAATATTGTAATATCAAAAAATGACAAATGGATTCCAACCAAAACAACCAAAAATGGAATAGCCATGAAAGTGACAGCTCAAGAAGGTGAAAATTTTAAAGCTGTTGATGTTGATATTGCAAATGAAAAAGAAATTGTTTATTTAAATCAAAATGGAGATATTTATAAATCTGATGATAGCGGAAACAATTGGAAGATATTACCGTCTGAACCTTCTATAAAAAAAGATGAAAAATTTCAAAATGTTTCAATAGGAGCAGATGGAACAATTGTCGCGTGCACAGATAAACTTTCAGCTTATTATCTTTATGGCCAAAGATGGATGAATTTTCAAGTTAAAATAAAAAAAATTGCCGCTGGAAGCAAAACAAATCTGGTTGGAATTTCTAAAGATAATCAGTTATTAATTTTTGACGCAAATAAAAATAACTGGATGCTGCAAAAAAACTTAATCGCTGATACCGCAAAAAAAGGAAAACCAATTGAAGTCATCGATGTCGCAACAAACAGTTCCGGAAACATCTGGGCAATAACAAATGATAATAAAATAATATCCAACATCGCGGCGAATACAAATGAAGCTTTGCAAAAATTAAAATCGGGAAAAATTGTAACAATAAATAGTTTATGTGAAAACAAATTTTTAAGAGTTGAAAACAAAGAAGGAAATTATTTAAAACCTACAGCAACCGATCCGGAAGATCCGAACGCATTATTTACAATAATTCGCTCAGGACAATATTTTGGTCTTCAACAAAGCAACCAATTTATTTCATGTGATCCAAATGAAGGAGTTGGAGAATTTAAAGGCTCGATTAAATTATCGCCAAATTTTTTGGCAAATGAAAAATGGCTGATTTCAGAAAAATTAGAACAATCAACAATTACAAGTTACGTAAATAAAAAAAATCTGGCTACCGTTCAATTAGAAAAAATAGTTCTTATATTAAAAGAAGAACAAATGAAACAGATACAAAAACATCACGATTCCTGGCATGGAATGGCACAAATAATAAGATATGTTCTTCCACTTGACCTACCAACAGCTATTGCGGCAGCATTTGCTGTAGCTACAGTAGTTGAATTTCAAAGACAAAGAACTGTGGCAGAACTTGAAGATTATACAAATCCTGTATTACAAAATCCTGGTCTCTTGGGACCAATGATTGCAATGGCTTATTTACCCCCAATATTTAAAGGAGATGAAGAAGATCTAACCGCTCTATTTGATATAGAAATTCAGACAAAAAAACAAAAAGAAATATTAGCTACAGATGAAAAAGATTTTAGAAATGATTATCAATTTGATATTCCCGGGCAAGGATTTATCAAATTTAAAGTAACAGGCAACCCTTTAAATTTCTGGCTATGGGATGAAGACAAAAAGGAAATAATTTTGCCTGGAATAATTGGCGGACAAAATAATACAACAATTTCAATTGGAACTCCTACCGGTTGGCAACCAATTTTTAAACAAGATGAAATAGTAAAACCAAATACTCCAAATTCATTCTGGATCGAAATTAAGGACAATAAATTAATAATTGGGTCCGGAGATTTGATAGGATTAAATAAAATTGGCGAAAGTGAAAAAATAGAAGATCTTTCAAAAGTTAAATATGTCACATTCAGTAAATTGCCTACTTCAGATGTTGAAATTTCAGAAGTAAATTTCTATAGCAAATTATTAACTCCCCGATTAACCGAACCCATAGCAACAATTCAACCTGTGCCAACAAAAAGAATAACACCTGCGCCAACCAAAGTTATTTCACCAACACCACAAAAAGAACAACCTAAAATCCAACCAAAAAAAATAACAGAAGAAGAGAAAGAAGCTTACGGCGGAATTTAAAAAGGAGGAAAAATGAAATCAAATAAAATTTTATTATTCTTTTTATTTATCTTTTCTCAAATACTGACCGCTCAATTCAATCAAATTCCCGGAACATTGCAAAAAATCACTGTTGGAAAAGAAAATAATCAGCTTGCGGTTTATGGAATTCATCCAAACAATACAATTTTTAAATACACACCAGGCATTACCCCTCCATGGACGGGATTTCAAAATCCTTTTTCATTAAATCAGATCGATTTGGGAAACGATGGTTTTTTGATGGGCGCAAATTTAGCGGAATCCAAAAACATTTATAAATTTGACGCGACAACAAATCAATGGATTCAGACAAATTTAACCGCGTTTCAAATTGTTGTTAACAATAACAACCTAATAATCGCTCTTGCCAAAAATTATCTGGTTTTTGAATCAAATGATGGCGGAAACAGCGCTTATCCAATTTCTTCAGACACATTTAAAACTGTAACGGCAAGTAAAAAACCACAGGAAAGATTAATTTTGGCAATTAATAAAAATGACAATAAAATTTACAAACATCAGGGCGGAAAAATTTGGACTATTTTTTCAAATTCAACAAATATTACAAAAATAGCAATTGGCAACGCGCAAAATATTTGGGGAATCGATTCGCAAAACAAACTGGTTAAATGGAACAATTCTACCTGGATTAGACAAGAAGAACCGCCGTTAAATTTCATCCCGCCAATTATAGATATTTCTGTTAATTCTGATGGCGTTTTATTTTTAACAACCGACAGCGGAGAAATTTTCGCAAATATTGAAACTCAACCAATTTCACCTCAAACCAATCCTCAACAACCAATACAACAACCAACGCAACAACAAATACCTCAACAAACACAAACAACAATTCAACAGCTATCTTTAAATCAATTTAATATTTTTAAACAACAGATTGAAACGAATCTTAAAAATCTGGAAAATCAAATTAAAGAAAATGGTGAAAAAGATCAATTAAGAGAAAAGCAAATTGGTTATTTAAATCAACAACTCAAAGAACTGCAAAGTAAAATCGTAACATTACAAGAAGAAATCAAACAAGCCACAACTCAATCAACAATTATTCAACCACAGATTTCACAACAAAATTTAACTGCTTCTCCACCAATTCAGGCAATTCCGGTTCAAACAACAATTCAGCAACCAGCAACAGTCCCAACTCAAATACAATCTCAATTAACAATACAACAACCAACACAACAAACTTTTTCAACACAAAGATCAAGAACTACATCAACAGCGCCAACAAACAGCGCGGTAAGTTTTAGAAGAAGATAAACTCATAAAGTAGAGTATCATACGGCTTTTGACGTATGACACTCTACTTTATTTAAGCGCCCTTTTTTTTAATTCTTCAACATCTTTTATATTTTCTTCAATTTGAATTTCGTAAGCTTTTTTTAAAAATTTTCCCATTTCTGGACCCGGCTTTACAATACCCAGCAAATGTCTTCCAAGTAAAACAGGTTTTTCTGCCTCGTGTTCAACCTGCGCCTCTTTTGCGCGCTGTAAAAATAAATTATACTTTTCAACACCAACCATTTTTAATGGTTCAGATGATTTTTGATTTCTTCCCTGCCAGTCCGCCAGAGCTAAAATTGCCAATTGTCTCATGCTTATTTGTGGACTCAGCTTTGCTGCTAATTTTTTATAAGCTTTCAAACCCGCTTTTTGTTCAATTAATAAACCGGGACGAACATGATAGAAAACAAGCTTGCAGGCAAATTCTATTAACTCTTTATTTATAATAAAACGCTTTAAAAATTTTTTCGCGATTTTTTCTCCTGTTTTTTCATGCGCGAATGAATGTAATTCTTCGTCAGTTGTTTGAGGTTTACCTAAATCATGACACAAAACTGCAAGCATAATCGCAAACTTTTCACTTTCATTTTCATATTTATCAAAAATCGCAGCCGCATCAAAACATTGCATTGTATGTTCGAAAACATCCCCTTCCGGATGATAATCTTTTCGTTGCTTAACGCGGACCAAATCATAAAGTTCGGGAAAAATATCTTTTAATCGATTTATTTTTTTTAACCAACGAAAACCAAGAGATGGACGTTCAGATTTTAAAAAAAGTTTTTGAATTTCTGTATAAATTCTCTCTTTTGATAACACTTTATCAGTTTCTAAATCTTTAAAACTCATCGATTTACAAATTTTATTTAAATTTTCATCCGGAGTCATTTCAAACCGACCGATAAATTGCATCACTCTGAAAAAACGTAGCGGATCCTGCAAAAATAAATCTTCATCTACAGCTCTTAAAATTTTATTCTTTAGATCTTTTTGACCACCATACGGATCAATAATTTTAATGCTCCCCAGGTCTGAGATAGACTCAGATCCTATTAAATCATTCAAATTTATAGCCATGGCATTAATTGTCAGATCTCTGCGCCTGCACGCCTGCTCAATTGTCATATCTGGATCAATTTCAACTTTTGGTTTTCGGCCCAGACTATCTTTTCTTGGCAATGACCAGTCGATATCAATAGGTAAAATTTTAGAATCTTTTTTATTAATTAATTTCAAAACACCAAATTGTTGACCAACAAATTTAACTTCACCAAAATTTTCCAGACATTTTTTCAATTCTTCCAATGAAATTTTATGTACCTCAATATCGAAATCTTTTACCGGTTTAGCCAACAATAGATCACGCACCGACCCACCAACCAGATAACTGACTCCCCCTTTTTTTTCTATTTCATTTAAAATTGGTTTTATATTTTTTACATTATTTAAAAAATCTAAAATATGTTTCATAAATCACCTAAATTTTTAAATTTTAATCAAAGCTAAAATTCATTTTAGAAAATAAGTATATCCATAACAAACAATTTTATCTTAAACTTGCTATTTTAAACTTTTTTCGTAAAATTTATGATTATTGAAATATTAAGATTTGGGGCTATAGCTCAGTTGGTAGAGCGCATGAATGGCATTCATGAGGTCACCGGTCCGATCCCGGTTAGCTCCACCAACTTTCGCCAAGGCTTCAGTTGGCAGGCCTGTTAAATTTAAAAATTTAATTAAATATTATTAAGAACCATTAACGGCGAAAGTTGTCCTCCGTAGTTTTAACGAAGGAGGACTGGCGCGGCCAGTTTTTTAAATGATTGATATTGTTAGAAAAATTGACGAAGGCTATCCAGCGTCCTTCGACACGCTACGCGGCTCAGGATAAGCGAAATATATTGGAACATTTCTAAGAAATTTAAAAAAAAGGCGGTTATGGAGAGAATGAATAGAATTTCAAAAAAGGCTCTTTTAAAATTTAATATTTTCGTTTCTATTGTCGCCATACTTTTTGCATTTCAAATATTAAAACATGGTATCTCAACAGGTATTCAAATGGCTTTACTTATTTGGTCTTTATATATCCTCTGTGTTCCCGCAAAACATGGATTTGTAATTTTAGGTTTTCCTTATCGTTTTATAACAAAACAGAAAATGAAATATCCGGAAGTTTACATGTGGGTATTTGCACTTTTATTTAGTCTAACTGAATTATTTGTATCACCGTTAATTTTTTTCAAATCGGAATATACACATCTTTTATACAGAATTTTAACAACTCCATGGCCATATTGGTTGATTCCTATAACGTCTGCCGCAAGCTCGCTTTATCCTTTTTTTGTTGATGTTGATGTCACAATAAGAACAAAAAAACACTTTTTAATCAGAAAAGGTTTATTAATTGTTTCTCTCATAACTCTTTCATATTTTGCATTCGTTGATTTTATAATTTTGCTAAATATGCATGCAGGTGGATAATCTTTTTTAATTTTTATTCAAATCTATTGATTTTGTAATTCAAAACATTTTATTTTTTAAGCAAGGTTCAATCGAAAATTATTGTTAAATAAAGGAACTATCAATGAAATCAATAAAAAAAATATTTAGCTTATTTCTTCTGATTCCTGTTTATCTAAACACATCAACAAAAACATTTTTTATGCAACGACCAATTCAGCAAGATGCGGTCATGCAAAACGCAATGAATCTGGAATTTTTAAGTTCCGCCGCAATGCAATACAAAAAAGATTCTACAACAAATTGCGGATTCATATTATCGGGAAATGTATTTTATGAAGAATCAACAAATAGCTCTGATATAACCAAATATTTTTTTCCAACCGATAAAACGGAACTTGTCGTTGCCGGAAACACATCTGGAATAGCACGTGATGATATAGACATCGCGGCCGAATGGTTGAACATAAAAAACTGGGATCAGGATGATTTAAAAACTGATTACAATTCAAAAATAAGTATTGATCCTAAATTTAAAATGTTTGGTGTAAATCTGCAAATTCATAAAGGGCTGAAATTTTTCAGTAAAAATTTTTGGCTAACAATTATTCTGCCATTTCTACAAAAAGAAACTGATTTAAATTTACAGGAATATGATATAAAAAATCCACCAACACTTCCTCCGCTTAATGTACCAAGAGTAAGAACCACAGGCGCACTGGATTTTTTTCAGACTTCTTATTTAAAATATTCAAAAATTAAAAATGGCGTTAATAAACTGGCGGGTCTTGCAGATATTAATTTAAAACTTAGTTATTTTTTCAGAAATAAAAAATCCTGGGCTCTTGCTTTTTATCCTCAATTAACAATACCAACAGGATACAAACCAACAGCTGTAAATCTTTTTGAACCAATAATCGGAAATGGTAAACACTGGGCCCTTGGCGCGGGAATAAACTGGCAATCGGAAATATTTGATGAAGATAATAGCGTTTTAAGCATTCTTTTAAATATCGATTACAACTATTTATTTGAAAACACACAACCAAGAACATTTGACTTAAAAGAAAATGGTCCTTGGAGCAGATATACAAGAATTACCGACATTGACAACACAACTATAAATTCCACACCGGCAAATCTTTTAACTCAAAATTTAAAGGTCACACCGGAATCAGTCGTGAATTTACTTTTAGCACTTCATTTCAGCAAAAATGATTTTGTTAATATTGAATTTGGTTATAACTTCTGGTGGAAAGACAAAGAAAAAATCAAATTAAAAAATGAATGGATTGAAAATATGGCTTTACTTAAAATAAATGGAAATGGCGTCTCAACAAATCAAACGATATCAAAAACTACAATCGCCACAGATCCTGTTAACGAACAAGCTGACACGACAAAAACTCCTATAAAATTTGAAGATTTAAATTTTGATTCAGTAACACATCCTTCAACGCTTTCAAACAAAATTTATTTATCTTTGGGAATTGAAGGTAACTGGAAATTTAATATTTTCCAGACAAATCTGGGCGCGTCGTATGAATTTGGAGATACAAAAGCCTTATCTTCCTGGGGAATCTGGCTGCAAGGCAATCTTTATATTTAAGGAATAACAATGTTAAAAAATAAAATAATTTCTTTAACTTTTATATTCTTTCTATCGCTAATTTATTTTCAGAAAACAAATGCTGGAAGAATCAGACAAAAAACAAAAAATATTGATTTAATAAAAGAAGAAGTACAAAAAGAAACAAAACAACAAGCAATATCAATTGTTAAAGAACTTGAACAACAACTTGCCCAGGAAAGCAAAGCGCAAATGGAATTAATGTCGAATCAAATGAAAAAAGAATTTAAAAATGTTTTAGATAATTTGCAGGAACAAATAAAAAACAAACTTACGCTCGCATCCCAAAAAGAACTCAATTACGAACTGGAGCTCCATGAAGCAAAAAAACTTTTAACAACTAAAAAGAAAAATAAATTAGATAAGGAGTTGCAAGAAATTACACAAAATAAAAGGAATGTGGGATGGTAAAATTGAAAAAAATTTTTTTAATATTTTTACTTTTTTTTCCATCTTTAAAATCATTTGAAGTTGTATCTAAAGAAATGCAAGAATTACAAAAAATACTTGCTGAAAAAAAAAGTAAATTACAAGCAGGCGAACAAATTTATATTGGAAAAAAACCTGAACCTGGCGTTGGAACTGGAGCCGGTGTTGGAACTGGATCCGGAGTTGGTGCTGGAGCCGGAGTTGGAGGACCTGAAGCTGTAATCTCTAGAAAGCCAACAAAAAAACCTGTCGTTAAACCTGAAAAAAAAGAATTAACTCAAAATGAAAAAAACATCCTACAAACAGAAATCATTAAAATATTTAAAGATGTCAGAACAGAAAATTTAATATTTTTATCTTCTAACGGGGATAGCAAAAATCCTCCAAATCCTCTGCGGCAAACAATAAATAAAATAAAAGAAATTAAAAATGTTAATGACTGGTATCTCGAAAAAATCATTGAACGATTGAATGCAATACCTAATTTTTTGAAAATCGAAAGTTTAAAACTTTTTAAATTTAAAAATAATGTTTTTGAAAAAGGAAAAGAATTAGATAACACAATTAATCTCATTTTAAATTTGTTTAAAGATTTTGTGGCAAATTTTAGCTCCATTAAAATTGAATTAACAAAAAATCAATCTGATTACGATCTTCAATCCTCAATTGTATCATTTATAATAAATGCAAAGGCATATGAAAAATCTCAAAAAAATTTATCCGAAACAGATAGAGCGCAAACTTTATCTGATGATACATTAATCTTACTTTTCAAAAGCATTAATGATTCAATTAAAAAAGATCCGGATGATCAAAATATAAGAAATATTTTTTTCAATTTTTTAAATATTTTAAGAATGAGTGATGAATTTGTAAAATCTCAAGATTCATTATTCAAACAAGGAACTGGACCAACAGGAGCACCCGCAGTAATGCTTATCGCTTTAAACCAACCAACGCCTACTATTAATCTTGCAACATTTTTAAATTCCTTAAAACAATGCTTTAACAATCCTGGTAAGGCGATTAAAGATCTTAAAACAGAATTATCAGGTAAAACTGATTCTACAGACCAAGAAGCATTTGAAACCTTGTTTAATTTTTTGGTTGCAAAGAAAGAAGCTGGGACTGAAGAAGAAAAAGAAATAAAAGAATTGATTGAAGAAATAGAAAGAAAAAGATCTCTACCAGAAGAACAAAAACAAAAAAAAGAAGCTCTAATTGCCATGCAAACAATGTTTGAAGAAGCTAAATTAGAAAGAAAATTACAACCCAAAATACAAGATTTAATAAACAAAATTTCAAAAATAGAAAAAATTGAAACGTTAGAAACAATATTAAGCGAATTGAAAAGCTATTATGAAATACTTCAATTGACGGAAAAAGAGGAAAGTGTAAGCAATATTTTCAATTCGATTAATTCAATAAAGGCGAATCCTCTAATCGAAATAAACCAGGTTATTGAAGAAATATCTAAGGAATTTCAATCTATTAATCCAAAAATTACAATTTCAACAAAACTCACAGAAGCTTTCGTAAATTTATATATAAAGCATATTTTTCTTTTAATGATTCCCAAATATCATTACGAATTATTAAAAAATATCTGGTATTATTTGCCTGATTTAATAAAAGAAAATCTTACAGAAGAAGAAAAACGATCTTTAAATCTAAATTATGATAAGCTTCAAACGGAAAATATTTATTCAATAAATTTAAATCGAAATCAATTAATAACTCAAATTACAAATTTGCTTGAAATAGACAAAATTCAGAATAAGGATTTAAAAGAAAAAATTATAAATTTCACCAATCTCGCGCTTAACACAATATGCAATTTAATTTTAGGATTAGAAGTTGATGGAAAAACATTTGAAGATTTTATTATTGAAAAAGCAAGCTTGATTCCTTTAAAACGAGCTCAAAACGTGTTCTTAATATCCTTTTACAATTATCCCTGGTTATTTGGACTAAAATCTATTAAGCCAATAATTGGCATCGAATATAAAAATATTGAACCATTTTTTAAATTTATTAATCCATACGGATTACTTCTTTTAATTCTGCAAGCTGCAACATCTGATAATGCAAATTTATTCGGTGAACAAAGCTCATTATTCAAAATGTTAAAATATTTTGAAACAAAACAAACAACTCCAATAGAAACAATTAAACTTTTTATTGAAAAAGCAACACTTCCATTTAAGGACGATGAATTTAAAGATTTAAAAAATTTGGTTCCCCCAAACAATCAATTACCTGAATACAGTATTTATTTAGCAACTTCGCAGTACATTTCTGATGCCATAAAAGCTTTAGAAGAATATGATGTTGAAAACTTTGTACTCAACCTAAAAAAATATCTTCAGGAAACAAGTCTTTCATTTTTTGAGTTTGAAAAAAATTTAGCAACTGAATTGCAAAAAAAGTTAGAAGGATTAAAAACAAAAAAATCGGAGTCAGATGAAGATATCGATGAGGCTTTTAAATTCTTACTTATAACAGAACCACCAAAAGAAATCCAAAAAATAGTCACCGCAAAAAAAGCTGAATCAGAAAAAACAACTGTCGAAACTCTCCCAAAACGTGTTGGCTTTTCATTGGAAGACCTTAAGAAACAACAAGCAGAAAGAGGAAGAATCCAAAAGGAAGGAACAGCTGAAGAAAAAGCAAAACTTAGAAAAACGCCAACGGGAGAAAGAGAAAAATTGTTAGAAGAAATCACAAAACAAAAAGAAACAGAAGAAGAAATTCAAAAAAAACGATTGGAAGCATTTAAAAAAACTGAAAAGACAAGACTAGAAAAAATAAAACGACTTGAGAAAGAAGAAACTGAAAGACAACGCACCGAAGCCGAACAAAAAAGTCAGAGACCTCTAACTAGACCAACTAGACTACCACCACAACCACCTACCACAACTTCTGTCATATAAAAAGGACTAAAAATGAAATTTAAAAATTTAACAAAATTTTTTATATTATTTTTAATGCTCTCCCAAAACATTTCAGCTCAACCTCCTCCCCCACCACCACCTGCGCCACCAGCTCCTCCTGCGCCACCACCACCAGGCGCACCAGCAGCCCCTGGAATGCCTTCAATAAAACCAACAATTAAAAAAGATGTGTGGAATGAAAAATTAAAAAAGCGTTACAAAAACATTTTTCAAGCTTTATCCAAAAACATAATCATTCAAGCCTTAGGTAACATAAAAGAAACGCTAACTAAATTAAATAGCGGTGAGATAACAATTCCTGAATTAGATAAATTAGGTGAAGGAGAAGGTAAAGTTCAAACCCGACAAGAAATCCAAATAGTTTACAACGCACTAAAAAATAAATTTGATGAAATTATTTCTGATCTTGACAAGGTCAAAATTGAAATCGATGAAGAAAATGATACTGCTTACATTAAACCCTATTCTTTTGATGTTGATGAAATAGATCGAAAAATGGCTACTTGTTGGTATCAATTAGAAAGTAAACTTGAAGAAAAAATTACAAATAAAACTCAACGAAATTTATATGTAGAAAAAATAACAACCTTTATTGATGAAAATTTTAATATTCCAATCAGCAAACTCACAGTAAATATAAAAACAACTGAAAAAGAAGCCTCTGCCGCTGCAACAATTCAACGGGTAGCAAGGGGATATCTCGGCAGAGAAGAAACTAAAAAAAGAAAAGAAGAAAAAGAACAAGAAGAACTTCAAAAAGAACAAAAACAACGTCAAGAATTTGTAAGAACAGGATTGGAAAAAGCGAAACTATCAAAAGCTCTAAAACGTAGGCCTCCTACAAAAAAAAGGAAGAACAATGATGATTAAAAAAAGTTTATTATTAATTAGTTTTCTCTTCCTAAAACAATTAAATTGTTTTGATGTCATTTCATCTGAAATGCAGGAACTATTAAAAAATAAAATTAATCCTGATGAAAAAATTGAAGCGCTAAAAAATGTAGAAGCCGAAAATCAGAACCTGATAAAAGAGATACAAAAATTAAAAAATGAAATGGAAGAAAACAAAGAAATTCTAAGTATATTACAAAAAATAACCGCTGATCCTGAAATGGGCAACCTGGAAAAAGAGCTGACAGAATTAAAAAAAATCAGGGAAGAACTCGAAAAAGCAAATATTGAAAAAAACACACAGATACGACAATTACAAAGAGAAATAGATAAAATTAAATTAGAAAATCAGCAATTAAATTCGTTTAAGGAAGAACTCGAAAAATTAAAGGTTGAAAAAGAAGAATTGGAAAAACAATTAGAAGAACAAAATGATAAAAAACAAACTTCAGTAAATAAGCTTGTTGGTAAACTTGAAAAAATGAATGTTGATCAAAAATATATTGAAAAAATGAAACAAAAACTGACAAGAAGCCCTGAAATAGAAGAAGAATATAACAATATGATTGGAAATTTATTAACCAAAACACTGCGCAGTATTCCTATAGAATATTTACTTGAAGATTTGGCAGAATAAAAAAATCATACGTTATTTAACAAAAAAAGACTCAACTAATTTGATTAGATTGAGTCTTTTTTTTTGTTAATGTAAATTTAAATGCTATAAATTAATTAAAAATAAAATAAAATTTTGATTTTCAAAGGATTTAAAATGTTACAACTTCAACTTTCCGGTATAAAAAAAATTGAAGCGTTTATTCAGCAACAGGATAATTCCATATCATTATCACAAGGAGCTTTGCGGGTTGGCGGTATACCACAAAAAATTAAAAATCATGTCAAAGAATTACTAACTACAGATAAAACCGACTACTATCAAAGCGCATGGGGAATTTTACCGCTACGTGAAAAAATTCAGACAACACTAAATAATAAATACAAAATCAATTTAAAAATTAATCAGATAATAGCAACTCATGGATGTATTGGCGCATTATCAAATATCTTTTTAACCCTTCTTGAACCGGGTGACGAAGTAATAATTCCTGAACCAACCTATCCGGCCTACGAAAATCTGACAAAACTTGCAAGATCTAATCCTATTTTTGTTTCATGCATAAATGAAAAAGAAAATATTGAATTTGACATTGAAAAAATAAAAAAATCCGTAACTAAAAAAACTAAAATTATAATAATCCCAAACCCATGGAATCCATTAGGTCTTGTTGTTGAAGATGAAAAAATCAAAGAACTTCTTGAATGGTGTGAAAAAAAACAAATTTATCTGATAATAGACGAAGCTTATGTTGATTACCGGTTTAAATTGCCAGATGAATCATCTGTAAAATTAATCAATGAATCTGAATATCTGATTTCATGTTTTACGTTTTCAAAAAATATGGCTATGAGTGGCTGGCGAGTTGGATTTGTCATTGTACCGGAAAAACTTTATTTAAGTATAGGTCAGACACAAGATGCTTTTTTAAATTGCACATCAGTTGTCGCGCAATACGCCGCGCTCTATTCCCTTGATCACCCGGAATTAACACTGGAATTTTATAAAAAAGTAAAAGAAAACGCCGATTTTTCGGAAAAAATGCTTCAGCCATTAGTTGAAAAAAATATAATAACTTTTCAAAAACCGGATGGCGGTTTTTTTCTTTTTTTAAAATCGATAAAATATGATGCCACAGATCTTTGCGCGAAAATTTTGACTGAAAAAAAGGTCGGTTTAATCCCCGGTCAATATTTTGGGCCAAGTGGTAAAAATTTTATACGTTTGTGCTACGCCAGAGAAAAAACGGTTTTGCAAGCAGGCATTCAACGAATTTTGGAAATATTTTAGGTATTTTTTCATAGAGCTTAACTAAACTATAAAATTGGAAAAATAAGGATTTGTTATGAAACAACCGCCAATCGGAATTCAGACATTTGAAAAAATAATAAAAGATGATTATTTGTATGTGGATAAAACAAAACAAATTTATGACATCATAACAACAGGAACAACATATTTCATTTCACGTCCACGCAGATTCGGAAAATCATTACTTTGTTCTACGTTAGAACAAATATTTAAAGGCAATAAAGAATTATTCAAAAATTTATGGATTTATGATTCAGACTATCAATGGGAATCGCATCCGGTAATACGGATAGATATGTCAAAAATAAGACTCAACAACACCGAAGATTTTGAAAAAAAATTATTTAATCAAATGAGAGAAATCGCAAAAGATAATAACATTGACTATACAGACTACAATTCACCTGAAGAATTGCTATCTGCGATAATCAAAAATATGTCCAAAAAAAACAAGGTCGTAATTATTGTTGATGAATATGACAAACCAATTCTTGATCATATAACAAATACACAAATCGCTGAAAAAGTCAGAAATATATTAAAATCTTTTTATGGCCAATTTAAAACTTTGGACGAATATTTAAAATTTATATTTTTGACCGGTGTCACCAGATTTTCAAAAATGTCCGTTTTTTCCGGATTAAATAATTTAAGAGATCTTACGTTTAATGAAAAAGCTGCAACTTTGTTTGGCTATACTCAAAAAGAACTGGAATTTTATTTCGAAGAACGGATAAAAATTTGCGTGACAAAACAAAAAACTTCAAAAAAGCAGATCCTTTTACAATTAAAAGACTGGTATAACGGTTATAGTTTTGTTGATGGAAAACAGAAAGTATATAATCCTTTTTCGATATTGCTCTCACTTGATGATTACAAATTCAAAAATTACTGGTTTGAAACAGGAACTCCAACTTTTCTGGTAAACATGATCAGAGAAAAAAATTTTGATTATACCGACCCAAAATCTTTTGAAGCAACAGAATTACAACTGGGAAATTTTGATATAAATAACATAAATTTAAAAACGTTACTTTTTCAGACCGGATATCTGACTATAGATAGTTATGACCAGTCATTAAGAAAATACCATCTAAAATATCCAAACAACGAAGTTGAAGAATCACTGTTGGAAGTTTTACTGGAATCCTTTTCAGGAATAGATGCTGTAATTTCAGATGATACAATTATAGAAATTACAAATGCATTGATGAAAAATGATTTAAATCAGTTTCGCGAAATTATATATAATTTTTTTGCCTCAATGCCATACACAATTCAGATAAATCATGAAAAATATTATCAGTCAATTTTTTACACACTATTGCGATTATTAAATATTCGGATAAAAGTTGAAGTTGCAACAAATACTGGACGAATAGATTCGGTCGTTCAGATTAAAGATTTTATTTATATCTTTGAATTTAAGATTGATAAAAGCTCGACTGAAGCATTACAACAAATTGAAGACAAAAAATATTATCAAAAATTTATGTCCTCCAAATATAAAGATAAAAAAATAATTATTGTCGGCGTAAATTTCGATACAAAACAAAAAAACATTTCTGATTTTTCTTTTAAAACAATTAAAAAATAGAAAAACTTATGTACAAAAAAAAGATGCACATTCATTTTATAGGAATTGGTGGAATCGGTATGAGTGGCATTGCCGAAATCCTAAAATTAAAGGGTTACACTGTTTCCGGTTGCGATGAAACAAAAAATTCAAAAACAATTGACCGCTTAAAAAAAATCGGCTGCGAAATTTATCACAAACACAATAAAACACATATTAAAAATGCAGACGTTTTAGTTTATTCATCAGCTGTTAATAAAAAGAATGAAGAAGTTTGCTCTGCAATACAAAAGGGTATTCCTGTAATTCCCCGCGCGATAATGTTAGCCGAACTTATGCGTACAAAATATGGGGTGGCAATTTCAGGAACTCATGGTAAAACAACAACAACATCCATGATTTCACATATTTTTATTGAATCAAAAATGGATCCGACAGTAATTATCGGTGGTATATTAAAAAATATATCGGCTAATGCAAAACTGGGCAATGGGAAAATGCTGATAGCAGAAGTAGATGAAAGTGATAAATCATTACTTTATCTAAATCCAACGATGGCAATTGTAACAAATATTGAAGCAGAACACTTGGATACTTACAAGAATTTATCCGATATCCAAAAAACGTTTAAAGATTTTTTGGCCCGCCTACCTTTTTACGGAAAAGCATTTTTATGTATAGATGATCCAAATATAAAATCAATTTTACCTCTACCCCACATAAACACAATAAAATATGGATTTGACGAGTCCGCTGACATTATTGGAAAAATTTTAACGATGGAAAAAACAGGTTCCACATTTGAGATCTTCAAAAAAAATAAATTTATAAACAACACAATTAAATATGAAAAAATAAAACTTGGCACAATAAAATTAAACATGCCGGGTGAACATAATATTTTAAACGCTCTGGCAGCAATAGCTCTAAGCCTGGAGTTTGAAATTTCATTCAATAAAATTCAGAAAGCATTAAAAAATTTTAAGGGTGTTGAACGAAGATTTGAATTTAAAGGAATGTTTAATGGAGCGGAAATTTTTGATGATTATGGACATCATCCCACAGAAATTAAAAATACTTTAAAAGTTGCTCAAAAAAGAAAACAAAATAAGCTTCATGTAATCTTTCAGCCGCATCGTTTTACAAGAACACAAAAATTATGGGATGATTTTGTAAATATTTTTGCTGATTCTAATAACAATTATAAAATAGATTCTCTTTATCTGGCAGATATATACCCTGCAAGTGAAAATCCAATTGATGGAATTACAAGCCAAAATTTAACCCTGGCCATTCAGAAAAAAAATCCTAATATCAAAATTTTCTATGCGCCAACTTATAATCAAATTCAAAAAGAAGTTGAAAAACATCTAAACACAGGTGATTTACTACTGACCGTTGGAGCAGGAAAAGCAAATATTATTGGTGAAAATCTGGTTAAAAAATCAACTTAAATATTTGTGAACCAAACGCTTAACCCATTTTATTTTTGTTTTTGCAAGCCAGGAATTTTTATCTATTTCTAATGCAAAAAATCCCCCGAAAAAACCCATGATTAAGAAAAAAACAACCGGCGTGATGAAAAAAATTAATAAAAAAAGCAAAATTGTTTTTAACACAATAATCATAAAACAATGTCCCTTTCTAATAAAACTCAAACAACTGAAGTTAATTTTTTAAAATTAATATCTCTGATTTTGTTATCTTCTGTTTTTAAATTCCTATTCACAAAAATACATAATTTTGTTTTTTTTGATTTATTTTGTTCGCCTCTAATAGAGATAACACAAGAACGGCTTTGTTTATTACAAACAAGTAAAGCTTCATTTTGATTTGAAAAATTATTTATGTCCCACCCCAAAATTTCCATATTTTCCAAATAAAATTTCAAACTTTTATCCAGATCCCTTTGGCCAATTAAACAAAGATAATCTGAATTATCACAATTTTGAGATAAAATATTTTTTTTAATATCCAGAAATTCATATCCAAGAGGTACTGGTATATCTGAATATTTTGCGAGCTTTTCCCGATTATAAGAATTTTGATCTACAAAGTTTTGATTTTTTTCTTTAGAACAAGAAGAAAGAACAAATAAAAACAACAAAAAAATCGTTTTTATTTTTTTTAAGAATATAGCCCAAACCGGGATACAACTACTGGGATCAGGTTCCTGAATTTCCATAAAAAAACTCGCTAAATAAATTAAGCTCAACTTTTTAACTTAATATTAAATAACATTAAAAAAGTTGAGCTTATATAAAATTACTCTTTTCCAGATTCTGTAATTTCCACAACTTCAGGTGCAACAATGTCTTCTATTCCTTCGGTATTTAAACCTTGTTTTTTCGTTGTAATTTTTTCTTTAATTTTTGTCGCTTTACCAACAAGATCCCGCAAATAATATAATTTTGCTCTACGAACAACACCCCTTTTAACCAATGATATATCTTTAATCATAGGAGTGTGATAAGGAAAAATTCTTTCTACCCCAACTCCATTTGCGCCAATTCTTCGAACGGTAAACGTTGAAGCAATTCCATTGTTATGTATTGCAATAACATCTCCCTGATACATCTGAATTCTTTCCTTGCCCCCTTCTTTTACTTTTTGGGCAACTTTAACTGTATCTCCAACTTTAAATTTTGGAAACTTTCTATCCTGGACCTTATAATCAAGAACAGTTTCTTTTGTAAGAAAACTAGCTTTCATTGTATGCCTTACCTTATCAATAACCTTTTAATCTCTATTAAAAACTTGTGCTATTCAATATAACTAATCTATAATTTTTATCAACCAAACTTACTTATTTATCTTAATATCGCTTACTTTTAATCTTTTTTTCAATTGCTCAATGTACGTTTTTTTTGGCTGCAACCCTAAAAAACGATCCATAATTATAGCCGCAGCGCTTCTAACTGAAAGGTGATTATAATCAGTTAATCCTTCAATAGGCAATAATAAATAATCACTTCTTTGCAAAATTTCATCACTCAAGCCTTGCCCTGTTCCAAATAGAAACAAAACAGGCTTTTTTTGTTTCCAAACAAGACCCTGAGAATTAAAATCTATTTTTTCCTTATGTTCAAAATCTTTGGCTGAAGTTGTAATAATAATTGGATCGGTACCTTCTTTTTCTCTTATTTGTTTTATAACATCATCTAACGACCTTGCTGGCAATACTCTTTCAACCGCCTGATAGCGGGATAAATTATATTCTTTGCCTATATCCGATAACCAAAAATTTAAAAATTCTTTTAAAATTTTCAGTTGATCTTCAATTTTTGTGACCACAAAATAATTTTTAATTCCATAAGTTTTACCTGATCGCGCAATATCATGAATATCCAAAGATGTGATTGACGTGTTTCCAGATTTATTATTAACAATAACATCGGTATGCATCAAAGCTACGTAGTGGTTTGGAATAAACTTGTTGCAAAGATCAACGACAGCCCTCGTTAACTCCTGACTTCTTAACCAGTCAAACCGATTTAATAATGTTTTTTCACAGGATTGTTCTTTTCGCCAATTTTCAATTTTTGCGTGATCACCGGATAAAAGAATTTCTGGAATTTGTTCACCCTTCCATTCTTTAGGCAAACCAAATTGCGGATAATCCAAAAAAGGAGTCTGAAATGATTCCTTTTCAACAGATTCAGTCTTTCCAACCACTCCAGAAATTAATCTTAAAAAAGCTTCTATAAAAACTTGCGCCGGTAAATCTCCGCCCATTAAAACGTAGTCACCAATTGATAAAACCAAATCCGCATAATGTTGCTCAACCCGATCATCAATTCCTTCATATCTGGCGCAAACTAAAATTATATGTTGAGTATTTTTTGATACATTCCCACCTAACGGATTACCAACAAATTCTTCAACAAATGTATTTAAAATTTTCTGATCAATTTTTTGTCCCTGGGCTGAAAAGAAAACTTTAAATCCTGGCCCCCATTTTTTCTCGCTTTGCTCAATTGCCGCCTGGATAACCTCCGGTTTTATAATCATACCCACGCCCGGTCCACAAGTTGGCTCGTCCATTCTTTTTTTGGGCTCAACCAAATCGGAAAAACGAATTAAATTAAATTCAACGATTCCGTTTTTAATAGCCCGGTCAACTAAGCTGATTTTAATAAACGAATCATAAATTTCTGGAAAAACAGATAATATTGAAATTTTCATTATTAATACAAAAAGCACCACCAAATAATGGCAGTGCTTTAATTTTAATTATTATAAAATTTTATCATTCTAAAATTTCAAGAACAGCTCTTTTGTGATCTTTTGCAGCTGCTGCATGAACTAATGTTCTAATTGCTCTGGCGGTTCTGCCTTCTTTTCCAATAACTTTTCCGAGATCTTCGGATGCGACTCTAAGTTCAATAATTGTAGCCTGTTCCCCACTTACTTCGTTAACTACGACAGCTTCTGGTCTATCAACCAATCTTTTAACTATTAATTCAACTAAGTCTTTTAACATTTACGTTTACCTCTCAACAATAACAAACAACGTTCAATCAACACATGAAACTTACTAGCCTAATCAGCTTTCAGCCTCTTTTTCAATTTTTTCTTTAGTCTTAGATTTTGTTTCTTTGCCGGTTTTTTTAACAGATTGAGTTTTACCAGAAGCTCTTTTTTTTAATTTAATCAATTTTAAAACAGCATCAGAACAAATCGCTCCTTTGCCAACCCAATCACCTATCAGATCAACATGTAATTTTTGTATTTCATGTTTAATCGGATCATAAGAACCTAAATTTTCAAGAAACGCGCCATCACGTTTTTTTCTTGAATCAACCGCAATCACACGCCAATGAGGACGATTTTTTCTACCAACACGGCTCAAGCGAATTTTAACTGACATATTTGAAAAATCCTTTCTGGAAAAACAAACAACATTTCATAAATCGTATCAAATTTTACCTGAAAAACTTATTGAGTTTTCCATACGTCTTAAACATTTTAGCAAATTGACGACTTTGATCAAATCTTTCTAACAATCGATTAATATCCTGAACCAAAACCCCCGCTCCCTTTGCAATTCGCTGCTTTCTGGATGCATTTAAAATATCAGGCATTAACCGTTCTTTAATTGTCATTGAAGAAATTATCGACTTAAAGCTTTTCATCTCCTCTTGCCCTTTTTCAAGCATTTCAGAAGATACAGAACCCATTCCGGGTAACATTTTAACCAACCCTTGTAGCGAACCCATTTTATTTACCATACCCATCTGATCCGCAAAATCCTGCAAGGTAAACTTTCCGCTAAACATTCTACCTGAAATATTTTCCTGCGATTTTAAATCAATTTTTTCACTGGCTTTCTCAATTAATGTAAGAATATCTCCCATCCCTAAAATTCTGGAAGCCATTCTTTCCGATATAAAAGATTCAAGATCATCAATTTTTTCACCTGAGCCAACAAAAGCTATCGGTTTTTTTAAGGCATATCTAAAAGCAAATGCTGCCCCACCACGGGTATCACTGTCCATTTTACTTAAAATTGAATAATCAAATCCAATTGATTTATCAAAAGTTTTCGCCACATTTAAAGATTCCTGACCAGTCATTGCATCTAAAACCAGAAATTTATATTTAGGAAAAATCAGTTTATTAATTTGCTGTAATTCAGTCATCATCTTATCATCTATATGAAACCTTCCCGCGGTATCCAAAAATAACAATTCATAACTATTGGATTTAAAATATTTATAAATTTCATCCGCCGCAGCTAATACATTTGTATTTTTTGATTCATAAAAATCAACATTAATTTGCTTACTTAATATCTTTAGTTGTTCAATAGCGGCTGGTCTATAAAAATCCACAGAAGATAAAAGAATCCTTCTTTGCTTTCCTTTTTTTTTGGCCGCAGATAAAACCCAGTTTGCTATTTTGGCAATTGTTGTGGTTTTACCGCTGCCCTGCAATCCCATAACCATAACAACTGAAGGAATCTGAAATGAAATAGAATCTAAATTTTGTTTCCCGCCCAAAAAATCCAACAATTTATCATGAACTATTTTTATAAATTGCTGACCGGCATTTAAGGATGTCGTAATTTTTTTACCAACTGATTCATTTTTTATCTGATCTAAAAACTCCTCAACTAATTCCAGAGGGACGTCTGCTTCCAGCAAAGCATCCTTTACCTGATTCAAGGCATCCTGAATATTTTTTTCGGTTAAAGAACTTTTTCCTTTAACCCAGGACAAAACACCATTAAATTTTTGAGATAAAAAATCAAACATTATTACAAATCCAAATTAAAAAAATGAATTAATTTAAATAAACAGAAACATCAATTTACATTAAAATTAAAGAATTTAAAGTCCTTCGACTTCGCTTGCGCTACGCTCAGAATGAGCGGACGAAGAATGGCCTGCCATCCAAAGCCTATACATCTTTTGCTAAACTTCAACGTGAAGGCGTAGGATGGTGCCGGGAGACGGAGTTGAACCGACGACACAAAGATTTTCAGTCTTCTGCTCTACCACCTGAGCTATCCCGGCATAATTTGATTGAAAAAAATGTCAGTTTTTTAAAGATTTCATGTTAAAAATCGTACAATTTCACTTAATTTATGTCAACTTAAATTTTAATCTATCCAAAAACAACAATCTTTTTGTAAAAATCTTAAAAAATGATATCATCGAGAACGTTATAAAGCCATTAAAAAAACGGGTTGTTTTTTAAATTCAGGGTATGAAAATGCATGATCTTAAAGAAAAAATTAAAATTCTTACAAGCGAATTAGATGATCAATTACAAAAAATAATCGAATCAAATAACTTTAAACAACTCGAAGAAATCAGAATTCATTTTATAGGTAAAAAAGGAAAAATAACTTCTTTAATGTCTGAAATAAAAAATTTAACACCTGATGATAAAAAAGAATTCGGACCACTTTTAAATAATTTAAAAAATGATGCTGATGAAAAAATAAAAAATGCTAAAGAAATAATCATTGAAAATCAGACAAAAGCAGAAATATTAAAAAAACACAATTTCGATGTAACTGCTTACAAAACAAATCAAAAAAAAGGTCATCTTCATCCCTACTCACAATTCATAGAAGAAATTGAAAACATTTTTATTTCAATGGGTTATGAAATTTTGGATGGTCCGGAAGTAGATACTGATTTTTATAATTTTACCGCGCTTAATGTTCCGCTTGATCATCCGGCAAGAGATATGTATGACACTTTTTGGTTAAATAAAAAAGATTATTTACTTCGAACTCATACATCAACAATGCAAATTCATACAATGCAAAAACAAAAACCGCCAATTGCGGCAGTAGTTCCCGGAAGAACATTTAGGCATGAAGCAGTTGACGCATCTCATGATACTCAATTTATGCAATGTGAAGGTTTTTTTATCGCTGAAAATGTTACACTGTCTCATCTTTTTGCAACCGCAAAAACATTTTTACAAAAATTATTTAAAACAGAAAATCTTGACATAAGAATCAGGCCTGGTTTTTTTCCTTTCGTTGAACCGGGCGTGGAAATAGATATGCGGTGCCCTTTTTGTAAGAATGGTTGTTCTGTTTGCAAAAAAACAACCTGGATAGAAGTTTTTCCGGGTGGATTAATTCATCCAAATGTGTTAAAATTCGGCGGGATTAATCCAGAAATATATTCTGGCTTTGCGTTTGGATTTGGCTTAACTCGTCTCGTAATGCTTCGATACGGAATAAATGACATCAGGCTTTTAAGCAATGGAAAAATAAATTTTTTAGAACAATTTTAAAATCTCACAGAAGGATCAGGAGTAATGAAAGTAACAAAAGCAATTATTCCTGCAGCGGGTTTAGGTACCAGATTTTTACCTGCTAGCAAAATAACTCCTAAAGAACTTCTTCCTGTTTTTGATAAACCTGCAATTCAATATGTCGTCGAAGAAGGAGTTAAATCAGGAATTAAAAATTTCATCATAATATCAAGCAGAAATAAAAAAACAATCGAGGATCATTTTGATTTTTTTCCGGAACTCGAAGAAAAATTAAAAAAGCAGGGTAAAGAAAATTTAATATCTACCCTTTCTGGCATAATTAAAAATACAAGCTTTACTTACGTAAGACAAAATGAACCACTTGGTCTTGGACATGCTATTTGGGCTGCCAGGCATAATGTTGGTAAAGAACATGTAGCAATTTTTTTACCCGATGACATAATTGATAACCCAATTCCCGGAATGGCTCAACTTATAAAAGTTGCAACACAAGAAAAATGTAATGTCATCGCAGTACAGGAAATTCCCAAAGAACAAGTATCCAAATATGGAATAATTGACATCAGAAAACAATTTTCGCCAAATCTTTTTCAGGTAAAAGAATTAGTGGAAAAACCTGATCCTACAAAAGCTCCTTCAAATTTAGCTATTGTTGGAAGATATGTTTTATCATCAAATATATTTGAAGCTTTAGATGATCTAAAAATTGGCGCAAATAATGAAATTCAGTTAACTGACGGAATTCAAAATTTAATTTTATCTGGTGAAAAAGTTTTCGCTTATCGTATGCAAGGTACAAGATATGACGTTGGAAATCCGTTAGGTCTTTTAAAGGCTAGCATAAATTTCGGATTAAAACATCCTGAATACTCAGACCTGGTTGTTAAACATTTATCTGAATTAGATAAAGAACTCTTGCTCCTTCAGGGACGGATGGAGATTATCAAAAAACAAAGAATTGCTAATCTTTAAAATTGTAATTTTATTCCTCATATCTTTTTCTTATTTAATCATTATGTTAAATTAACCTAAGTTATGTTTAAAATATAATAACGAGATCCTGAACTTCGATCCTGACGAGAAGTCTCAGGATATAAACAATGAATTCACCTCATTTCTAAAGGGAGAAAAATGAGTAAAAAACTTTTTCCAAGAAATATTTTTTTAATATTTTTATTTTTTCTATTCACAAACTTATCTCCAGCAGAAACAGTATTACCTGAACCAGGAGCACAAATCACATTACCAACAGAAGAGCCTGTTCTAGAGGCAATAAAATCTGAACAGCCAACAACAGAAACTCCTTTTGTAGAACAAGCAACACCAACCACACAGACAACAGAAGGAATAAAAGAATCAACTGCTTATGAAAAAATATTAAAATATGGAGACCGAATCAGACTACGTTTTGCAAATCTTGAAAATACAACATTACACACTCAACAAAATTACTACACACAACCAAATACATCAAAAAACCAAATTATTTCTGGCTATCTAAATGTCAATGCATATCAAAAATATCAACAGAATCTAAATGATGATGAATGGATTATTGCCGGTCCATTTCCTTTGCCTCAGGATTATAAAAAAGGGGAGGCTGTAAAAAGTGGCGATGTTGTCCGATTTTTAAATCCAAAAACACAAAAATATTTACATTATTTTTATGATGAAAAATATAAAGCTCCTGGAAGTGATTTTTTACTGGAAGTTTGCGCCTTTGACCAAAACAGCCCCGCAAACAACTGGCAAATAAATGTTGTGGAAAATACGAATGTCGGTAATGAAATAATATTTAATAAAACTTTATTTACAATTGAAGCATTAAATGATTTAGAAAAAAAATATATATCAATTTCACAAGCCTTATTCATGGTTGTAAACCAAAATCAACAAGTGGCTGGATTAACTGACAATAAAAACAATACCTGGTTTATTGAACAACCGAATCAAAAACCAGAAGCTGCGCCAAAAAAAGAAATAACGGTCGTTGAAGAAGTAAAAGGTGAGGAAAAAGTTAAAAAGGAAGAACAAAAAATTACAGGGCTTACAAATACTATGTGGGCAATAGATACTTTTGGCCGGGCATTAGTAAGAGAAAATATAAATGAAACAAATCAAACCGGAAATAATTGGTCCAACGTTTCTGAAAACGGTTTAGCTGTTAAAATAATAAACAATATAGCAGTAGGACCACAAAGCTCACTTTGGATTATTGATAATTCTAATCAACTTTATTTCAAACAAAGCACAACCCCATGGATTCTTGTACCAAACTCAAATGAAAACACAACTTCTCAATTTTTAGACATTGATATCGGAACAAACATTCCCGGAGGAGGAAATTATAATATCTGGGCAATAGGAACAAACAACAAAATTTATTACAGATTAGGTACAACTACAAGTAATTTGATGGGAACAGATTGGCAAGAAATTCCATTTCAATCAAAATTAAATAACGATTTACCAAAACAAATTTCAGTTGATCCAATTGGCAACCTAGCAATTGTTACAACATTGGGAAATATCTATTATCGTCAAACAAATATTCAAAATCCAACAGGAACACGCTGGCTTGAAATCACCAAAAACGGTATGACTACTGGTGAGCCAATCAAACAAGTTCGTCTTGGACCTAATGCAATATCATGGGCATTAAATAGTAATCAAAGAATATATTTTATGGATAACATTGTAGGCGCTGGAAAAATTTGGCAGGAAATTCCTGATGGTTATTTAACTGATATTGCAATTAACGTAAATGGAACAGTCATTGGTATAAATGCTAACGGAAATTTATACAAACGTGTAAACACAGAAATTTCGCCACAAGGATCCGGCTGGGTAAAATTAAAAGAAAACGTTCAAAAAGTTTGTTTAGCAACAAATAATACTCCTGTATGCATAGACAGATCAAACTATACTTTTTATAACGAAAAACAGGAAACTTATACTCAATTTATTGGAAGTAAAACTTCTTTCTTAAACACAAATAATGAATGGTCTGAAATTCCATTAGATGAAATTAAGCCAATCGGCTTTCATGAAATAACAATTAATTCACTTGGCCTTACTTTTGCTCTTGATAAATTTTTTAATAGTTATTACCGCACGGGAATAACTACAGAAAATATTAAGGGAAACAACTGGATTAAATTTAATTCTATACTTCCTCTTTCTTACGAACTCAGCCAGCAAGATGGAAACTCATCTTTATTGGGAACAAATATAGTTAATACACCATTGCCAACTAAAATAGGAATTACGTCAAATAATCCACTAGGAACAACACAGGAAAGTACAACAAATATAGAAACGCTACAATTTGAAGCAGGATCAAATGGGTTTGCCTGTTCTTTAAGTTTTTTTGAAAACAAATATATTGTATATTTCTTTGATAAAAATCAAAAAAAATGGATTCCTGATTCAACTTCAAAAGAATTAAAACAAATTGCTCTTAAAACTGAAAGCGAAAAACATACATTATTGGCCGTTGATTTAAATAACAAAGTTTTTATAAAACAAAACATAACACTACAAAACATACAAGGAGACACCTGGCAAGAAATTACCGGTAAGGATATGCAGCAAATTTATGTAAGTCCTAACGAAACAATTTGGGGTCTAAGTACAGAACAACATCATAAATTTAAAAACAGTTTTTGGGTTTATTACAGAAAAGGAAATGTTTGGGCTCCATTAAACACTGCTTTGTCCAAACTGACTGATACATGTCCAAATTTTTTAAAATATGGTGATAAAATTTCTTTGTGCACAGCTTTGAACAGATTAATGCAAAAACAAAAAGCTGGATTACTTCTTGATAGCGAAAATTATCTTTTGTTTGCAAATGGAGCCACAGGAAAAAATTCACAAACATTTGAAATTATAAATCCAACAAATTCAACGGATACTTCATTGGTTAAATATAACGATCCAATAATGTTGAAAACTGATGAAGGAAAATATTTAATGATTGTCGTAAATAAATTTTTATATACCCAGGCAACTGAACAAAAAAATGCAACAACCTTATCCTTTGGGGTAATTAGCAATACAACCAAAGGAAATTTAATTGAATATGGAACACGTGTAAAAATGCAGGTTGGAAATCAATTTTTAGTTTCCGATCCCACACTACTCAATTCAAATCTTGTTTTAAAAGGAGATACAAACAACGATAATGGTTTATTTATTATCATGAAACCAATAAACAATCAGGTACCAAGCGATCAAAATCAGATCGATACAATTCAGTCACCTCTAACACTTTTATTACAACAAATAAATCAAAATGCAGAAAATACATTCAAAACAACCGCGCAACCGGATGCTCAAGCAACAAATGGATTCGCACAACTTTTAGTCGCTCTTTTTGAAAATAAAATAAATATTCCTTCTCTTACTTTAAATTCCATTTTCCAGACAGCAATATCGGCACAAAAACCAAATTTATTAACTCAAGCTCAAAGAGATTATGTTACTACAAACATGATTAATAAAATTCCTGATAATATGACAGAAAAGTTTGGACCATTACTCATGACAATCATTACTAAATTCAATGAAAATTTACGAACAATTAATTTGCCTAAACAGGCAATTGTTGTTTTTGTAAATATTGCTTATGAAAATAGAGCTTTAATGGATCCAAACGAATTAAATGCATTAAAAAGTTTAATTACAAATATTTATGATAATTCATTATTGTTAACAGAGGCAGAAAAAACTAATTTTGCAAACTTAATTAATTCGTTGGGTGGAACAACTACCACTCAAATTTCAACAGCGCAACAAACCTTACCTTCTCAACTTCAACTTTCAACTAAAACAACAGAACCACAACCACAAAAAATTGCAATTATAAGCAAACAAGAATTGCAACAAACTCGAGCAAATTTGCAACAACGAAGAAGAAGAATTGAAACAATAACACCATAAAAGCAGCCGCGATCGCGGCTGCTTTTTTATATCTTTTTTATCTCTCGATTTTTCCAATATTGGGAAACAATATCATTTGAACCAAATATGGCAATCAGGCCATCATGTTCATCAACAAATTCCTTTGCCAACTCAAATGCTTGTGAAAAAGATTCCATAGACTTAGCTCTTATACCCATCTCTTTTACCAGGTCAACTAATGTTTGCGTATCATGACTTGGTTGATTATTTGGCAGCGGAATAAAATAAATTTGACCTGAAATTTTTCTCAGTAAATAACGGACAGCTTTTATAGCTTCCAAAGAATTTATATTTTTGGAAATTCCCATAATTATCGCTAAACCTTTTAATGGTTTTTGATAATGAAGAAGACGGATTCCTAAAAATAAATTTTCAAATGCATCAACGTTATGTGCCGTATCAATTAACACGACAGGTTGTTCTTTTTTTAAAATTTCAAATCTTCCTTTTAGCAAATCGAATTGATCACGCCAAAAATTTTTCAATGTTTTAAGGGGATTAATTTGAGCGTCCTGTTTTGCTTTAAGGGTTGGTCGTCCACGTTGACCCTTCTGCGTTGCAAGAAGATTTCCTCTTAAAAAAGGTGAAAATCGTCCTTTAATATCTTCAACATAAATTTGAGCAATTCTTTCCCCTAAAGATGCGGATCTGCCATAAAGTTGTTCGTAAAGATACGGTAACGTTGCCAGCTTTCTTATCGGCATTGCCCATCGAACTCCACGTTCACTTAAAAAATCTTTCATTTTTTGCAAACGTAACTTACTTTGCTCAGCAGAAATAAACCAACTACCCTCTTTTGCTATTTCAAGCATTTCAAAAGCAACAGCATCTAAATCTGAACCCAAAGTATTTAAATGATCACATGCTATTCGTGTAACCGCGCAAATTTTTGGGTTACAAATATTTGTCGCATCATATTTTCCGCCCATTCCAACTTCAAGTAAAATTACATCTGCATTTTGATCATTAAAATAAATTAGTGAAGACATTGTCAAAATTTCAAAAACAGTTGCACCAATTTCATTTTGTTCCACAACATCAATTATTTTGTTAACAGCATCCGTAAAATCTTTATTTGAAATAATTTCTGAATTTAAAATAATTCTTTCATTGTAGTTTAAAAAATGATTTGAATAAGAAACGCCAACCTTAAATCCCTCTTCTTTTAAAAGTTTGGCCGTAAAATGAAGTGCTGAACTTTTTCCATTTGTACCGCCAATTAAAATAGTATCTATTTTTTCACTTGGATTTTGTAATAATTCATCTAGTTGCTTCATTCTTTCAAGTGATTTTTCGGAATATTCATAAGATTTTTTAGAATCCAGGTAAGCAACAACTTCGTTATAACTTCTTTGAATTCCAAAAGATTCATTCTCCATTTTTTGTTTTTTTCTAGATACCGTTAACATACTGCTGCTCCTCACCTTTACTTTTGCCTAATAAACTCTTTAAGAACAAAGGAATTATTGCAATTAATTTTCAAATGATATAATTTTTACTTTAACTCCACCCCGGGAAATGGTTAATTTTTTTCATCCTGTAATTAAACATAGATGTTAAAATATATTTAAATTGTTGTCAAAAACCGATTAATTCAATTAATTCAAAAAATATAATAATTATGAAACTAAATTTTTGGTCAAGTGAAAAAATCATAGAAAAATTAAAACAATCTTTGCAACAAAATAATATTAATATTACTTCAACAGATACAATTCCCGGTCTTTTGGCAAATATAACCGAAAAATCTTTTAAAAAATTAAATGTAATAAAAAAAGAACGAGAAAATAAACCTTATTTGGTTCTTATTTCCTCACAGCAAAAAATAAAAGATTTCGTTGATCCAGATGCATTAACCCCAAATATTGAATTTTTAATTAAAAATTGCTGGCCTGGTCCAGTAACAATAATTTTTAAAGCAAAACAATCACTCCCTGATTTTTTAAAATCAAAAGAAAATACAATTGCTCTGCGTTGCCCAAAACATAAAAATTTATTAAAACTTCTTGAATCTTTTGGTGGTCTTTTTTCAACAAGTGCTAATATAAGTGGTCAAAAAAGTCCAACCGCTTTAAACGAAATTGATCCCACAATAATAAATCAAATAGATTTATTTGTTTTAGATGAAAAAGATGAAAAAACATTGGCAAAAATATTACCTTCAACATTAATTGATGCCTCAAAAGCAAAAGAAGGAATCATAAAAATAGTTCGTGAAGGTCAATATAAAATAGAAGAATTGGAAAAATATTATGGAACTAAATTTGAAAAATAACCAATTTACTACTGAGAAAATTTCTGAATGCTGGCAATTAATAAAAAAAGCAAATAAAGTTACTTTTCTAACTCATTACCGCCCGGATGGTGATGGAATTTCGGCTTGTGCTGCACTATCAAAAATTTGCGAACATTTATGCAAAGATATTGAAACTATTTACCCAAACAAACCGGAGTTTGATTACACAAGACAGCCAAAAAATATTTTAATTAACAAGCACAAACAAATTCCAGATTTAATAATAGTATGTGATACTGCAAACTATGAACGTATGTATTTTCATCCGGATTTTGAAATGATTCCAATGATAAATATTGATCATCACATCAGCAATTCAATTAACGCTGATTTTAATTTTGTTGATGGCCAGGCTTCAAGTACCTGCGAAATACTTTTTCATTTAATGAAAAAATGGAATCATAATTTAATTGATAAATATGTGGCAGAATGTCTTTTGATGGGAATTTTGTACGACACACAAGTTTTTCACACGCAAGGAGTCACCCCTCAAACATTAATCATTAGTGCTGACTTAATTGAAGAAGGCGCAAATTTATTTGAATTAAAAAAAGAATTATTATCAAGCAAAAATCCTGAAATTATAAAATTATGGGGATACGTTTTACAAAATGTACAAATTGACCCCGAAAAAAATGTTGCCTGGGCAAAAATTTCACAAGAAGAAATGAAAAAAATTGGAGTCACTCCAACTTGTCTGATTGGATTTAATAATTTTCTGGCAGAATTAAGTGATATCGATATAACTCTTATTTTTTATGAAACAAAAAAAGGCAAAACAAAGGTTTCCCTCAGGTCAAAAAAATATGATGTCAATTTACTTGCATCAATTTTTGGTGGAGGCGGCCATAAAAATGCTGCTGGAATTTTAAGTGATAAACCTATGGATGAATTAATTAAAGAAATTTTGAAAGAGATTTAATAAAAGGAGAAAAATGAAATCAAAGGCATTCACATTAATTGAACTTATGATTGTTGTTGCAATCATAGTTTTTCTTGCGTCAGTTGGAATTCCACGATACAAAAAATATGTCGCTAAAGCAAAACAGGCAGAAATAGCTGTAAATCTTGCAGCGCTGCATGCAGCTGAACAAGCATATTGGGCAGAACATGGTGAATATACAACAGAACTTGGAGGAGAAAATGGAATTTGGCAACCCGAAGGTTATAAAGGAGGAGGAAAAGAATCCAATTTTTACTATACATACGGATTTAATTTTCCGGGAGCAAAGGAAGGGGTTCATTATTTCACAGGAAAACTCGAAACGCCAAAAGAACAACTCGGAATTTGCAAAGCCGAAAAAGATACGTTTATTGCAAAAGCTGCAGGTAATTTAATTGAAGATAAAACTGATATTTGGCAAATCGATGAAACTCGTGAAATTAAAAATGTCCAAAAAGGAATATAATGAATAACAAATTTTTAATTCTTTCAATAATTTTAATAGCCTCAATATCTGTAATATTATTTTTAAGAAACAAATTTTTTTTAAAACGCTTTCCACAAAGTTACAACGATATGTTGATAACAAAATTAAATTCTGCTCTTGCAGATGAATGGCTTGCCCATTATCAATATTGGCTTGGTTCAAAAGTTTTAACAGGCGAACTAAAAAAAGAAATTAATGAAGAATTAATTCAGCATTCAAATGAAGAACTAAAACATGCGGGTATGCTTGCTGATAAAATAATTGAACTTGGCGGAGTTCCAATTTTAGAACCTAAAAAATGGTATTCTGAAACAATCTGCGGATATACAACCCCTAAAAACTTTGATGGAAAAACAATTTTGCAGGAAAATATCGACGGTGAAATTTGCGCAATAAAAGTTTATACGGAATTATCAAATTTTGTTGATCCAACCCTTCGACAAGCTCAGGGTGAACGGGATGAAAAAACAATCAAAATGATTCAGGAAATTTTGGATGATGAAATTGAACATCAAAAAGATCTGGAAGAATTATTAAATAAGTTATAACGCGCCCGCAAAGCGGGTGGCTTAATGGTTATGAGCAGTCTCAAAGACTGCCGAATTATTAAAATTACTTATTCAACGTAAAATTTCATTACTCTTCAAATTCAAGAACATCATGTTTTTCTTGATGCTTAAC
>JBDRFY010000070.1:0-7973 GCA_043818275.1 bacterium
CCTGGAAAAAGAAGAAAAGAGCCTGGAAGAAGCTAAAAAAAAACTTGCTGATCGAAAAAAAATGGCAAAGTCCAGGGAAATAATTTCAGGTACTAAAATTGCTTTTCCAAAAACAGAAGAAGAAAAAAACGATCAAATTGAATTATTAAATTCTCTTTTATGTAATTTACTTAATGAAGATATTCTTTTGGTTGAAAAAGCTTTATTGGTCCATGTAAAAACACAGTTGCTGCTAACTTATTTTGTTGTTATGAATATACGTTGGGATTATGATTCAGAAGGTTATTTTATGGATATTGAAGATGATAAATTCAAGTTAAAAGTTTTTTTAGATTTACCGGTTTACAGAATTTTATTTTTATTGGGTTTGTTTAAACAAATCTGTTTAAATTCAATAATTAATAAAAAATACGATTATTTATTGAGATATTGTATTTATATTTTACATAATATATCGATTATTTTGAGCACTACGTGCATAGACATTGTTCTTAGTGATAGTGATTATAACCTTTTAAGATCTCTTCAGGAATTATTTCCTTATGATAAAGACTCATATTTCTTTTATTCACAAACGTTTTGTAATTTAAAGGTGAAACAAATTGCTTATCGTTTGTTAAATATAAATTTATATTTTTTAAATGACCTGGTTGAACTTTTAAAATTTAGAAAGTTATATGATAAAACTAATCTAAAATTTTTTGATTTATTTGTATCAAGAAATCCTAATTTATCAATAGATATTGGATCACTTCTTGCTTTTAAAAGAAATTATATTGTTTTAGATAAACCAAAGTTATTTCATGAAATTTATAGAAAAATATTTACTGATCAGTTTTTTTTAATTGACCGTTATTGAATTAAGTCCAGGCATTTCTATAAATGGTTTTTCGCAAGATAAAAAAGCCAGCATTGCTCCGCCACCAGTTGACAAAAAATCAATTTTGTCTGACAAATCAAACATAAAGGTTGCTGCCACGGCATCGCCGCCGCCAATGACGGTAAAAGCGTCTGAATTTGCAATCGCATTTAAAATTTGTTTTGTGCCGTTTTCAGATTCTTCTTTTTCATAAATTCCCATAGTTCCATTTGCAAAAATCGTTTTAGCTCTTTTTATTTCATTTTCAAATATTTTTATGCTTTCTGGACCGATATCGACATCTTCATTATCAATTTTGATAAAATCTGTTGGTAATACAATTTTGGCATTATTTTTTTGCGCTAAAATTTCGTTTGTAATTCCTTCTTTTTTTAAAAAAGGTTGCGCGATTGCTCCTCCAATTAAAATTGATTGAGCCAGTTTTTGATTTATAAAATTTTTTAAAAGTGGAATTTTATCTTTGATTTTATTCCCACCCACAACCAGCATAAACGGTTGTTCCGGGTTTTGTTTTAATTTTGTTAAATTTTTTATTTCTTTTTCAATTAAAAAACCAAAAGCTTTATGATTTTTGTCAAAAAGTTGAGGGAGCAAAGTTACAGAAGCATCATTTCTGTGACTTACTCCAAACGCGTCGTTGATGTAAATATCTGCAAGATTTGATAAAAGTTGTGCAAATTCCAGGTTTTGCTCCTGTTCTCCGTTGAAAAAACGTAAATTTTCAAGTAGCAAAATTTGTTTAAAGTTTTGTTTGCTTTCGAGTTCTGCTTTTTTTAAATCGATTTCATATTTTATTTCATAACCGTTTTTTTTAAACCATGGGACAAGAATTTTTGTTGATAGATTTTCATCGAAAAAATTGGTTTGACTTTTTGCATTCGGTTGGCCGATGTGAGTGGCTAAAATTACCTTGCCACCATTTTTTAAAATATAATCTATGGTTGGCAAAATTGACTGCAGTTTAAAATCTTGCGATATTTTTTTATTTTTTAACGGGACATTTAAATCTGCTCGTAAAAATACACGTTTATGTTTTAAATCTAAATTTTGAATTTCCGGAATTTCCATGTTTTTTCCTATTCTTGCCTTAAAACCTGGGCAATATTTATTTTTCTCGTGCGTTTTGCAGGTATCCAGGTTGATAAAAATCCGATTAACATTGTTGCCAAAAATACAACAACAAAAATTTCGACATCCATTTTGGCTGGTAAATATGAAACGTAATAAACATCAGGTAATTCAATAAATGGATATTTTTCGATTAGGCTTCCTGCAATGAATGCCAGAAAAAGTCCTATAACTGAAGCAAAAAGAACAATACTCATTCCGAGTTTTAAAAAAATTGACCGTATATTCTTATTTGGCAGCCCCATTGATTTTAAAATGGCAATATCTCTTCGTTTATTTTGAATTTGCATAAAAAGCATTGAAATCATATTCATGCTTGCGACCAAAATGATGAGGGCCAAAATGAAAAACATTACATATTTTTCCAGTTTTAATGACGAAACGAGAGCAGGGTAGAGATTTTTCCAGGATGTCACTGTTAAACCAGGTAGATTTTTAGATATTTTTTTAATCATTAAATCTTCTTCTGTTTTGCCCGTACACCAATGTTTAATTTTTTCTATAAAATTTTTAAAAGAGAAAATTTGTTGTTGAGGTTTTAATTTTACAGTTATTTGATCAACTCCAACATCTTTTTCCTTGAATAAATCTTTTAAAAAATCAAGAGAGGAAAAAGCGAAATTATTATCATATTCTTCAAGGCCTATTTTAAAAAATCCGGTGATAACAGCGTCCTTTTTTTTAAGACCAATTTTGTTATTGCTTTGCGCTTTAGGAATTAAAAGTGTAATTTTTTCTCCAAGCTTTAAATTATAATTTTTGGCTGTTTTACTTCCAACGATTATTCCATTTTCATTTAATAAGTCAGGTAGAATGTTTTTACTTCCAGCCTGAGGCAGAATGATTTTTTCGTTTAAGTTTGTAACTTTAGTTTCAGCTTGCGGATCGACTCCTTTTATAAAAAGAACCGATGTTTTTTTATCTTTATCAATTAAAATTTGCCGGGTGGTGTTCGCTCCAACACCTTCAATTTCATTTGCAAAATTTTTCATTAAATAATTTTTTACATTTGGATAATCGACTTCATTTCCAGGGCTATAAATTAAAATTTGAGCGTTAATCCCCTGCATTTTTTCATGAATAACTTTTTCAAAACCGTTCATAATTATAAGTGTCAGCATAAGGGAAAAAGTTCCAATCAAAATTCCGAGAAAACATATTTTAATCATGAAGGAAATGTTTTTATCTTTTTTTTTGAAAGACAAGTATTTTTTGCAAATTAGCGTTGAGACATTATTCATATAATAATCCTTGAAATTTAAATAAATTACTTCAATCAGAATAATAATTCTAAGTTACTTTATCAAAAGAATAAATATAATTTCTTGAATAGCCTGACTGGCAAGATTCATAAGAATCTATTCCCTTGACATCTCCGCCTAACAATTATAATGTTTTCGAGGTAAAGACCATTAAAAGACCGAGTCGATTTATGATAAGTATATATAAAATTAGGGTGTTATAATGAGAACTCAAAAACTTACTAAAGAAAAAATTATAAATGTTTTACGAAAAAATAAGCTTTTTTTAAAAAAACAATTTGATGTAGACAATATAATTCTATTTGGTTCATATGCAAGAGACGAAGCTACTCCTGATAGTGATATCGATATATTAATCGAATCCAGGAAAAAAAGTTTTCATGTTTATGTTAAAATACATAAATTCCTGGAAGATAAATTCAATAAAAAAATTGATGTAATATATTTGGATCTTGTAAATCCATTTATAATGGAGTTTATAGAAAAGGAACTTATATATGCCTGAGGTTCGACCAGAACTTTTCTTTATCAATATTTTAATTTCTATAGATAAAATTAAACGAAATATAAAAGAATTGTCATATGTATGCTTTGTTACCGATGAAAAAATATTTGCTCTTGTTGCAAGAGAGATGCAAGAAATAGGGGAATCTGCAAAAAAACTTAAAAATAATCCTGGGCCATGGCATAATACAGTAATTGACTGGCAAGAGATTGTTTAATTTAGGAATATAGTAGTTCATAGATACTTTGGCATAAATCCAGAAATAATTTTTGAAGTTGCAAGTAAAGAGGCGCCTAAATTGGAAAAAAATGTCATTAAACTTCTTTGTCAGTCACAAAGAAAAGAATATATTTTAAAAGCAATTTCAGGAATGAGGGAGATCTTTAATAAGATAGATCGACATGAAACAATTGCTTATCTGGATTATCTATCAAATTTGATTAAAAAATAGGAACCGAATATTTACAATATTTTCAGGAGAGGAAGAAATGTCTAATAAAAGTTTAAATTTAATTAGTATTGCGTTGTCCTTAGTCTTTTTATCTTCATGTATCAAATATTACAAAATTTCTAATCAGGAAACTCCTCAGGGGGAACATAAAAAAAATGATTACACTGAAATGATTCAGAGAAATTTAAAATCCAAACGGGTTTATGATCAATTTGAGACAAAAGCGACCTTTGATTGTTTATGGATGTCCGATGAGATGAAGGAATCGTATGTGGATCTTTCTGGTGATAAAAAAGGGAAAAATGATGATGAAAAAGATGCGCAAATGCGACGTCAGCTGGAAGAAGGAAAACATTGGTTATCCTTTTATGTTTTGGCAGATATCCGAAACAAAACTCACTCAAGTTTGACCGACAAAGAATCCTGGTGGTCAATGTATCTTGATATTGATGGTGAAAAAGTTCCGCCAATAAGTATTAAAGAAGTAGAACTGGATCCGGAAATACAGCAATTTTTTGGTTCCAGATTTAATAGATTTAAAACACCATATCTTGTTAAATTTCCCGCGACAGATATTGGCGGAAAATTGTATTTGCAGGGTGGGGCCGAAATGCATTTAATTATGAATTCTCCAACCAAAGAAACAAAATTGACATGGTCAGACAAAGAACATGAAAAAGCTATGAAAATATTAAAATGGGAAGGAATGACTGGTGAAGAAGATTATTATTGGGGCTGATCATCGTGGTTTTGATTTAAAACGGGCGCTTATAGAAAAATTTACAGAATATGAATGGATAGATATCGGTACAAGTGACAAAGAAAAAACCGATTATCCAATTTATGCAAAAAAACTTTGCGATCTATTGTTAAGCGGGCAGGGTGATTTCGGTATTTTAATTTGTGGTTCAGGTATCGGAATGTCAATTGCGGCAAACAGATTTCCTGGAATTTACGCGGGACTTTGCTGGAATGAACAGGTTGCCAAATTGGCCAAAGAAGATGATGGTGTTAATGTTCTGGTCCTACCTTCAGAATTAGTTTTATTTGAAGACGCGTTTTTAATTTTTAAAGCCTGGCTTGATGCAAAATTTAAAGATGGTAGATACAAAGAACGTATTTTAATGATTGATAAAAAATATTAAGCATAATAATATTTACCTTAATCTTGGTTCTGATAATTGTTTGATTATGTAAAATCTTATTAAAATGGATAAAAGGACAAAAATGAAAAAAAAATTCTCTATTAATCCCAAATTTGTAGTCGATAAAAAAGAAAACAAAGTCGCCGTTTATTTAGATATTCGCGAGTTTAAATCACTAATTGAAGAGTTGGAGGATCTTCATGATATTTTAGAAGCGGAAAAAGTTATTGCGAGTGATTCTAAAAGATATAGTCTGGCAGATTTAGAACGATCAATCTCAGGGAAGAGGTAAATAATCAAATGGTTCATCCTCCTTTGATTGGCTATGAAATAACTTTTTCAGAAAAAGCTAAAAAATTTTTAAACACATTGGAATTAACACTTAAACAGAAAATATTATTAAAAATTAGACTTTTAATTTCTGTGAATTTGCCAAATGATATCAAAAAATTGAAGCAATCTAAGCGTGATTTATATAGATTAAGAGTTGGTATTTTTAGGGTCATTTATTCTCTTGAACATAAAAAAGTTGTTGTATATTATATTGTTGCGATTGGTCCAAGAAAAGATATATATAAAAATCTAAATAAACTTTAAATTTTAAAAATTTATTTTTTGCAGTTTAAGAGTAGCCCCAAATAATAGGGCTCCTCTTTATTTTGCCTTAAATCTGTTGTAACATAAGCATTCTTACTTTTATGATATTGGTCTTTATTAAACATTATTTGCATAAAAGGTTGTTACAATGAGTCAAAAAAATGACAGAAATCGTTACCAGTCAACCCTAAATTTACCAAAAACTGATTTTTCTCAACGGGCAAATGCCCAGGAAAAAGAACCTGAAGTTATTAAACGCTGGGAAAAAGAAAATTTGTATGAAAAAACTTATACAGAAAATAGCGGTAAACAAAAATATGTGATGCATGATGGGCCTCCATATGCAAATGGACCAATTCATATTGGACACGCTTTAAATAAAATTTTAAAAGATATGGTATGTAAAACTCAGCGCATGACTGGAAAACATACTCCGTTTAAACCTGGCTGGGATTGTCATGGTCTTCCAATTGAATTAAAAGTTGCCGCTGAACTAAAAACCGATACCAGTAAACATGAATTTAATAAAAAAGAATTTAAAAAAGCTTGTCGAAATTATGCAGCCAAATGGATCAAGGTTCAAAAAGAAGAATTCAAACAACTAGGTGTTTTAGCTGATTGGGCTCATCCATATATAACTATGGATCCTGAATATGAAGCCGACATTTTAAAAGCTTTTGCAAAATTTATTGAAGATGGCTATATCGAACGAAAAGGTAAAACGGTTCCATGGTGCGCATCTTGTAACACTGTGTTGGCCGCGGCTGAAATTGAATATAAAGATCGTCATGATCCTTCCATTTATCTTCTTTTTCCGTTTGACAAAAAAGATGCGCAGGAAGTTTTTCCCTATGTTATGCAAAAAAATCCAAATTTGAATATAAGTTTTTTGGTTTGGACAACAACTCCATGGACAATTCCTCTAAATAGAGCGGTTGTTTTAAAGCCATTGGCAAAATATGTTTTACTTCAAGGTAAGGAAAAAGATTCAGCTTTTATTGTTGGTGAATCTTTAGCTGATAAAATTTGTCAAAAACTGGGAATAGAAAAAAAAGTTTTGGCTTCTTTTGATTCTGGAATTTTTAATGGGTATAAAGTTTATCATCCATTGGTTTCCTCTCGTCAGGTACCACTTCTTTTAGATGAAATAGTGTCAGTTGAAGAAGGAACAGCTTGTTTGCATACTGCTCCAGGTTGTGGTCCAGAGGATTATCTTTTAGGTATTAAAAATAATCTGGAAATTTTTTCTCCTTTGTCCGCGCAAGGAAAATATACAAAAGGAATTGAACCGACAGAACTTGAAGGAATGTCGGTTTTTGATGCTCAAGGCTGGGTGATGAAAAAGTTAGATGAACTTGGTCGACTTTTACATAAAGAATCAGTTTCACACTCTTATCCTCATTGCTGGAGATGTCACAAAGGATTAATTTTTAGAGCAACTGATCAATGGTTTTGTAATCTTGAAAAGAATAATTTAGTTGCTAATTCATTAAAAGCGACTGAAAAAATTAAATTTATTCCTTCATGGGGTAAAGACAGATTTCAGGCTTTTATTAACAATAGAACCGAATGGTGTATTTCAAGACAACGTGAATGGGGAGTTCCAATTCCCGCAATAATTTGCAAAGGTTGTGGTTATGCGCATCTTGATCATAAAATGGTTAATAAAATAGCGGAATTTGTTGCAAAGGAAGGTATTGAATATTGGGATGATATTACACCTAATAAATTAGTTGAAGATAAAGTTATTGATGCAAATTTTAAATGTCCAAAATGTGGAGCAGCCTTAGATAAATTTGAAGCTGAAACTGATATTTTGGATGTATGGTTTGACTCTGGGGTTACAAATTATGCGGTGTTGAAGAAATTTAAGGAACTTGGAATTCCTTGCGATCTTTATCTTGAAGGTTCTGACCAACACCGGGGTTGGTTTCAAAGTTCTTTATTTGCTTCCATGATTTTAAATGATAAAGCTCCAATGCGTGAAATTTTGACTCATGGTTTT
>JBDRFY010000071.1:0-5923 GCA_043818275.1 bacterium
GGCAAGAGACGATTACCAAAATCATTACAAAATGAGCAAACCATTTATTGAAGCAGGTTTGCCAATATATATAGACAAACCTTTAACAATAACAACAAAAGATGCTAAAAAAATATTCTCTCTAGAAAAATACAAAGATCAAATTTTCACGTGTTCCGCCCTATCTTTTGCAAAAGAATTACAATTAAACGAAAAAGATAAAGCGGAAATTGGACAAATTTCACACATTGATGCAATTGTAATAAAAGATTGGAATAAATATGGAATTCATGTCATCGAACCTATAATGAAAATATTAAGCAATGACTATAAAAACCCTGAAAGTTTAAAAATAAATAAAACTTTTAAACAAACATCTAAAGATAAAAAAATTGTTTCTTTTAAATTTCAAAATAAGGTTACAACAACAATAACAACCTTAGGAAAATTAACATCTCCAATCTCAATAAGAATATTTGGAAAAAATGGATTTAAAGAATTAGTATTCAAAGACACCTTTTCAGCGTTTAAAAATGCTTTACAAAAATTTATAAACATCATTGAAAAAAAAGATCATAATATTCCACGAAATTTTACGCTAAAAGTAATCACAGCTATCGAGAAGGGAAATAAATGATTGAAACAATATTAATAACAGGTGGAACAGGGAAAGTTGGCAAACAACTGATAAAACATTTTTCTCAAAAAGATTTCAATCTTCTCTTTACAGGAATGTATCAAGAAGAAATAAACAATCTTTTAAACACAATAAAATCAGACAATTTAAAAGGCTTATCCATAGATTTAATGGAAGAAAAATCTTTTGAAAAAATAATTAGCTTTATAAATGAAAATAAATTATATCCAACAACGCTTATAAATTGCGCCCGAAGTTTAAATTTTTTAAAAGTTGATAAAGATGGAATAACACAAAGAAAAGAATGGCTTTCAGAATTTACTCTGGATGTTGTTGTTCCATATGAAATATCAATGGCTTTGGCAAATCAAAAAAGTTCAAAACTAAAAAATATAATAAATATTTCATCCATTTATGGAATTGTTTCAGCAAATCCCAATCTTTATAAAAATCCAAAAACAGATTCTCCAATTCAATATGGTGTCGCAAAAGCTTCGCTAATTCATTTAACAAAAGAACTTGCGGTAAGACTTGCTGAACAAAACATTAAAGTAAATTCTATTTCTTATGGTGGGATAGAAGGACGAGTTGACGACGAATTTAAAACTAAATATGCAAAATTGTGCCCATTAAAAAGAATGTTAACAGAAGAAGAAGTTGTTGGCGCTGTTGATTTTTTAGTTTCTAACTATTCAAGTTATATAACCGGACACAACATGGTTGTTGATGGAGGATGGTCGGTATGGTAAAAGTGATTGTAATAATTCCAGCAAGAGGTGGCTCAAAAAGAATTCCTAAAAAAAACATAATAAACTTTTATGACAAACCAATGATTGCCTGGACAATCGAAGCTGCAATTAAAAGTGGGATAACATTTAATTCATCAACTGACATCGTGGTTAGTACAGATGATGAAGAAATTGCTCAAGTCTCAAAAGATTTTGGCGCTAACGTTCCATTTTTAAGAGATAAACACAATGACGACCATTCAACAATAAGCCAAGCAACTATCTACACACTCGAAGAAATAGAAAAAAGAACAAATAAAAAATATGATATTGTTGTTCAATTGATGGCAAATTGTCCAATTAGAAATCAAGTTGATATAAGAAATGCGTATGAAAATTTTATTAACAATGATTCAAATTTTCAAATAAGTTGTTTTAAATTTGGCTGGATGAATCCATGGTGGGCCTGTAAATTAAATGACAAATCATCTCCGGAATTTATTTTTCCAGAAGCTTTAAAAAAAAGATCTCAGGATCTTGATGATCTTTATTGCCCAACAGGAGCTATTTGGATTGCAAATGTAAAAGATTTAAAAAAAGAAAAAACTTTTTACGGAAAATCCTTAACTTTTTTTCCAATAGATTGGACTTCAGCTGTTGATATTGATGATTACAAAGATCTGGAAATGGCAAAAAGCATTTTTAATTTACAAAATTAAATTTCTACTAATCAATTTATTAATTTGAAAAATTCAATTTAACACTATAGAATAATTGAATTACTAAATTTGAAGGGAAATTGTATGTTTTCTATATTAAAAATCCAAATCAATAATTTTATAAAAAAAATTAATTTAAACTTTTTTAACAAGAATCAAAGTAATAATTCAAAAATCAAAGGTGACAATAATAATGTTACTCAAATCACATCAACTAATCATGAAGGCGTTCAGCTCTTTATAAAATTTAAATCTGACTTAGAAAAAATGCATTTGAATGTAATAATAGGACCTAAAGGAGAAATCATAAACGAAGAAAATTTACATAATCTACAAGATTCAGCTCGCAATTTAAGAATATGGCTTGAAACAAATGAAATCGATACTGATTGTCTAGATTTCGTTAAATTGATTTTATCAATTTCTGAAAAAAATGCAGAATCCACAGGATCAAGGGTCGTAGAAATTTTAACTTTGACGGATCCTAAATTCCGAAATAACAGAAAAATGGAAAATCAAATCATAGCAAAATTGCAAAATAAATTTAAACAAAATTTTATTTCCCCCTTACAAAATTAACTCCCATTTCAAAGGCGTTCCCTTTTTAACATCACAAGATATTTTTTTCCCTAAAATATTTTCATAATTTCTTGGATGCATTCCAAAACCGGGACGAATGACTCTAAGATTTTCTTTTGTTAAAGCTTCGCCTTTTTTTAAATCCTTAACAATATAAATAGAACGTCGAAACATTAACGATGATTTTTCTTGCGCAGTTTTTTCGTAATTAACTTGGCCTAACGATTGCCATGCTCGTTCAGTTTCAATTACCAAAGATTTTAGCTCATCCGGTTCTAATGAAAAAGCAGAATCAACTCCGCCATCTTTTCTTGATAAAGTAAAATGTTTTTCAATTACAGTGGAGCCCAAAGCAACTGAAGCAACCGCAACTCCAATACCCAAAGTATGATCTGACAACCCTACCTGAAGATTAAATAAATCTCTCATATGTGGAATTGTCAAAATATTTGCCTCAGTTGGAGATGCAGGATAAGCGCTCGTGCATTTAAGTAAAACTATTTTATCGTTGCCACAATTTTTAATTGTTTGCACTGCTTCATAAATCTCAGATAAATTTGCCATACCCAACGACATAATTATCGGTTTTCCAGTTTTGGCCACTTTTTTTAACAATGGAATATGATTATTTTCAAAAGATGCGATTTTATAAAAAGGAACATTTAAGTTTTCCAGAAAATCTACTGCCGTTTCATCAAATGGCGTACTAAAACCCAAAATTCCAAGTTCTTCACAACGATTAAAAATTTCTTCATGCCATTCCCATGGGGTATAAGCCTTTTGATAAAGTTTATGTAACGATTCCCCTTTCCATAAACTATTTTTATCTTTTATAAAAAATTCTTCATTCTCTGAATCAATTGTCATGGTATCGGCTGTGTAAGTTTGCAGTTTTAAAGCATCAACTCCAGCTTTTGCTGCTTGCTCAACAATTTGCAACGCCCTGGATAACGATTGATTATGATTTCCAGACATTTCAGCGATAATAAACGGTTTATGAGATACCCCAATTATTTTATTTAAAATTTTTATTTCATTCACAATATCTCCAATTTTGTCATCATGACACTGAAACAAGCCTGAATCGAGTTCAATCCATGGTTCAGCGTGATAAAAATAAATTCATCTTCCTTTGTTATCCTGAATTTATTTCACTACTGTCCGAAGTTTAAAAACCATTGTTTTAATCGAATATTTTAACTACCCATCCGTTCGTCCTGAGGAGCTCGAAATGCGTAAGCGATTGAGAGCATCTCGAAGGATATTCCTTATAAAATTTAATTTTTTATTTGGAAAACCCTTCGAGACGCCCATTCTTCGCTAAAGCTACGAAGAGCTCCTCAGGGCGAACGGAAGAGGTTAATTTTATCCTTATTTAAAACATTTCAAACACTTAGGACAGTTGTGAATCAAGTTTAGGAATACAAAGGAGTCAAATTAATTAAATAATGCGATACTTAATCAAAACATATCAAACAATTTTAAAACCTAAACCAAAAGACGTCCCAAAATAAAACTTTCTGCCGCATCAACTCCAACACTTGCTCCACGCCAATTAGCCAAACATTCTAATGCTTTTATTGACCTGGGATGAGGAAACTTTCTCATCTCGGATTTATATTTTTTTAAAGCTTTTAATTTAAGATCTAACGTTTGGGAAATATCAACAAACCAGTTTGGAATAAAATTTGGATAAGAATTATTTGGTTGCCATTCAGAGCTTGAAGCAACTTCAAAAAATAAAAGTGTTTTTACAGTGTGATCAGGAATTGGTCTGCAGGCTACAACAACCGCATCATGAATTATCCTGTGATCAATATTTACATCGCCAGAATGATGAGTATAAACAATATTTGGTTTAAATTTGTTGATACAATTTTCTATTGCCTTTACAACATCTAACAAATCAACTGAATCCATTCTGTTATCTGGAAAATCAAAAAATTGTAAATCGTTTACACCTAAAATTTTATTTGCTTCAATTGATTGCTTTTTTAATAAACTTAATTCTTTAATTTTTGCATCTCTGTTTCGTTTATCATCCCGACTAGTTAAACCTTCGGCAAGAATAATAACAGTTACTTCGTCTCCATTTTTATGATGTTTTGCAATTGTGCCACCACAACCCAAAACTTCATCGTCGGGATGAGCAGTTACAACTAAAACTTTATTTTTCATTTATCTTTTTCTTTAACTAATTTATAACACTCAAATCCATTAATAACTTCTTTATCTGATATTTGAATAAAATTACTTTTAATAAAAGCTTTTAATGAAGCAAGATTATTCTTTTTTATATAAGAATAAACTTTATCATATTTGCTCTCACTTAAAACTTTTTCTGTTGTTTGTTTTATAAGTTCTGTTCCAATTCCTTTTCCTCTAAATTCTTTTTTTAAATGAATCGTTATAAAACAAGAATCTTCATTTTCTTTATCAAATCGTACATAACCCATAAAAACATTGTCTTCATTTCGTACTACATAAAATATTGTATTTTCATTTTCTATTTTCTTTTCAAACCATTTATTATGCCCTGATAAAGATATTTCATCAGAATTAAATGAATTATTTCTAACCTCCAAATCATTAGACAATTCTAAGATTTCTAAAGAATCTGTTTTTTTTGCAGTCGCTATTTTAAATTGAATATTCATTTACTAACCTTTTTCTATTTTTTTTAAATTAGCTATATCCTGTTCAAAATCTTTTAATGAATCTTCATAATTCTTATTTGTTTCAACTGAAATCATAGAATCATTTGGAATTAAATTTAAAATTTGTCTTAAATCAAAACTTCCTTTGCCAATGTTTTTATGTTCATCATAAACACCATTCATATCTCCATCGCTTATATGAAACATTTTAGGTTTTAATTTTAAGAACTCTTCAATATAAAAAAATGGATCAATTTTTTGCGCGTTAGCAGAATAAATCGCGTGGCCCAAATCCAGACAAAAACCAATTCCCGTTTCATCAATTACAAATTTTATTTCTTCTGGAGAATTTCCATTGCAAATAACATTATCATAAATTCCATAATAAGGTTTATTCTCAACGATAATTCTAGGATCTTTGATTTTTTTTAATTGTCTGACTGTCTCTTTTATATCCCCCTCAATTCCAGGATGGAAAATAACAGTTTCAGCTTTTAAATCATCTGCAAATTTAAAAGCTTCTTGGGCTAACTTTAAATTATTATTTAAAAATTCTTTTTTAGCTAAATTTAATCCTTTTGCAGAATGCGCAGCGTGAATGATAAATGGAATCTCTAAATTTTT
>JBDRFY010000072.1:0-7876 GCA_043818275.1 bacterium
ACACAACAATTTTTCTACATAATGCAAACAGTTGAAAAGTTAGGAATAATGCCTCAATGGATAAATATTAATTTTAGCGCTGAAATTAGAAAAAAAGAAAATCCTGAAAAAACTCTTGATAAATTAAACACAGAAATTAAAAATTCAGAAAAATTACTTTCAATAATAGAAGAAAAAGAAAATCAACTTAACTCATATAAAATTTCAAACTGGGAGGATCCAAAAACATTTGACAACCAATTGGAAAAATTTAAAGAAGAATTTGTCAATTTTTATATATCAGAAGAATTTTTTAATTTATTAGCTAAGGCTCAAAAAAATCAATTCGAAATAATTACATTAACCAATTTAATGGATAAATTTGTCGATACTTTTGATAAAGCTATTAAAACATTAAAAGGCAGCACTCTTTATAAATCAGACGAAGAAAAAGTTAAGAATTTCAAAACCATGGTTAAATTATATTTGGATTTATTTAATAGCTGGACACAAATTATTCCAGAAAATTCTATTCAATTTCATACAGACTGGCCTTTAAACAACTATATTGAGAGCATAAATCGAATTTTCAATGATATACCAAATTTAAATCCCGAGCAATTAACGCCTTCTAGTAATTTTAGTGTTAATGCAGCAACCCTAGGAGCAACTACAGCTTTTGAACGTCATTATCCCAGTAAATTAGAAGATCTATTTACATTAATGCATCAAAATTTATCCGTGATTATTAACACTATATTAAAAAAATATTGTAATATTTCACTTATCCATAAAACAAATTTGTTTAATAATATACAAAATAAATTATTAAAAGTATCTTATTTGTCTGCAAAACCTGCTCTTACTTCCGTATCTTTTCTTAAAGATAAGATTATATATCATTACAACTTACCATTACAACAACACAGCCTCTCTTTTAACTTATCTATGAATAAAAACAATACTGTTTCAATTCGATATAATTTTGTTGGTGAAGCTGGAAATAGATGGGATACAATTTTATTTGAGGCAAATTTTTTAAATAAAATAACTCAAACATCATTATATTTAAACTCTTTTAATGATAATTCAATGATATTTACTATAACTTATGATGAAAAATCAAAATTTAATAACTTAATAAACGAAATTGGTTTATTTATTAAATCGACATTTGTTAATATAAATGTTTTGGAGGAGATTGAATTTATCTATAAATTATCGCCAGAATATATTAAAAACATTACGCAGGAAATATTAAAAAATGCTAATTTAAAATTAATAGAATTCTTAATTTCTCTTCTTAAATCAGACCATAAAGAAAGCAATCAACTCATTATAAACTTCGTAGCCAATATTTTTAACAGCGACAATATGAAATTAAAAGAAAAAACTTTAATGCCTGGTAGTGTTATATCTAATATGCCTAGAGCTGGTGATGAAAATATTAGAAAATTTGTTATAGACCTCGTAACCAATATTTTTGACAGCGACAATATGGAATTAAAAGAAAAAGCTTTAATGCCTGGTAGTGTTATATCTAATATGCCTAGAGCTGGTGATGAAAATGTTAGAAAATTTGTTATAGACCTCGTAACCAATATTTTTAACAGCGACAATATGGAATTAAAAGAAAAAACTTTAATACCTGGTGGTGTTATATCTAATATGTTTGAATCTGGTGATGAAAATGTTAGAAAATTTGTTATAGATCTCGTAACCAATATTTTTAACAACAAGGATAATGAATTAAAAGATTATATTTTGAATAATAATTCATTTCTTAAATTCAATGAACCAAACAAAAATGAAACAATCAAAACAAATCTTTTATTTAATCTTGATTTAGAACCATTTGTAATTGTTAGAACGACAGAGTTTAACGGGATGACTCCTACTATTACTTACTTTGGTTATAATAAAATATTTTTTGTAGCAGATATATTAAATAAACTATTTAATGAATCAAATAAAGAATTACAAATAAAAGCATTAAAAAAAGATAAACCGATTCATAAATTATCAACTTTTTACAATCCGGAAACTATCAATACAGTTAAATCAATTTTAAAAAAATCTTTTAAAACTGCAACCAAAGAACAAAAAAAAGATTTAGAAAACACATTTGCTGATTTCATCCAAAAATACATGAAATGAAGCGCTCAACGGCTTAAAAGCCGTTGTATCAGCGCGGAATTCTTCTGCATCCTTCGCATAAAGCTTCGGAGCACCATGCGAAGTTTTACACGAAGAAGGGGAAGCCAACCCTACTTCGCTTCCTCCTTCGTTAAAACTACGGAGGATATTCTTTGTAGCTTTAGCGAAAGAGAAAAAGCTTCGAAGGGTTCTACCCGCCATTCATCCCAAGGCTTCCTCCTTCGCTAAAGCTTCGGAGGACAAGAAAGCCTAGGGTATTCTGGCGAAGTAGAATAAAAATAAATACTGAATTACAACAAAAACTTGATGCGGCCACCATACTTTTAGCCCGTCTTGATGGAATGGCCTATACTTTGCCAAACACAGATTTATTTATAACAATGTATTTAAAAAAAGAAGCTTTATTGAGTAGTCAGATTGAAGGAACTCAGGCTTCATTACAAGATGTTTTTGAATTTGAAAAAGATAAAGATTATTCAAATATTAACAATGTTGAAGAAGTTGCAAATTATATCAGGGCGTTAAATTACGGCATAAAAAAATTAAAAACATTTCCAATGAGCATCCGACTATTAAAAGAACTTCACTCAATTTTATTAAAAAATGTCAGGGGAAAAAAGAAAACTCCCGGAGATTTTAAAAAATCGCAAAACTGGATCGGTCCTGCGGGCTGTACATTACAAGATGCAACATTTGTTCCACCGCCACCGGAAGAAGCAAAAAAAGCAATTAGTGACCTTGAAAAATTTATATATAAAAAAGCAACGTTGCCTGAACTTATTAATTGCGCGCTTATTCATTATCAATTCGAAACCATTCACCCATTTTTAGATGGGAATGGCAGACTTGGCCGCTTACTAATTACATTTTATCTTTGCTGGAAAGGCGTTCTGCAAAATCCATTATTATATTTAAGTCATTACTTTAAAAAACACCGCCAGGAATATTATGATCGTTTGAACATGGTAAGAAACAAAGGAGACTATGAACAGTGGATTTCTTTTTTTCTTGATGGGATAATTGAAGTTTCAAAATCAGCAATTGATAATACAAAAAAAATACTGTCATTACATGAAAATATAAAGCAAAAACTATTCGAAAATAAAATTTCTTCGCCTCTTGCAATTATATTTTTAGATAAACTATTTTACACTCCCATAATAAGCACAAAAGATTTACAAACAAAACTGGATATTAGTTATCAATCCGCAGCAAACCTGATTTTAACATTTGAAGAGCTTGAAATCCTAAAGGAAGTTAGTGGCAAAAAGCGTGATAAAAAATTTTCTTTCTTCAAATATATTGAAATATTATCTGAAGGGACAAAACCTTTATAGCATTTATTACTCATATTCCGGTAAAATGTATGGTTCCGGTTCAGAATAATCTTCGGATTCTGGAACTTCACCAGACATAGCAGCGGCTCCAGCCACTCCTGCTCCAACAGCTCCCGCTCCAGCAGTAAGTCCTGCGGCACCACCAACAGCGCCAACTCCAGCCGCAAGACCTGTTAATGCGCCAAGACCAAGTTTTGTTTTCGTCAAAAATTTCTTTTCTGTTTTCCCGCCCAATTTTTCTTCAGTTTTTTCTGTTTCCAGCCCCCTTAAAGCAGACAATATAATTTTAGGACCATTTACATTAATAAGACTCTGTTCCTGTTCCGTCCTTCCAAGTTTTAATAATTTTTGAACAATTTCATTTTCTTTTTTTCTCATCGGATCTGCAGCTTCTTTTCTAGATTTTTGCGCAAGTTTTTCAACTTTTTCATAACTATCACGTTCTTCCTTAATTTTTTTTAAAGCCTGTGTTTTTTCTTCAACATTTTTAACATCATTTTCTAAATTAAGGTTCGCATAAAGAGGATCATTTTTTCTTAACTTAAAATCATCTTGAGCTGATTCCAATTCTTTTGAAGCCTTTAAAAAATTAGTCTCCGCCAAACGATATTTATTTTGCGCAATACCTAACTGATCATCAGCGACTTTCAACGCGTTTCTGGTCTGAATATAATTTCCAATATCCTCTTCACTCACCCCAGCTTTTCTTACGAAATCCAAATTCGCCGTATCCGTTATTTTTTGCTGTTCAATTATTTTTTCAAATTCTACAGATTTAAGACCCAAGGCGCTTTTAAAAATATTATCTTTTTCAACACTTGTTGCTCCTGTTTTTACCAGAAGATCTTCCGCTGTTTTCCTCGCGTTTTCCATTTCTCCTACGGCTTTATTATAATCGTTCAATGCAAAATCTTCTTCAGCCTTTGCGCTTTCAAAATCTTTTTTTACTCCTGAATACTTAGGTTCTTGACGACTCGTTTCAGGAATTTTATTAAATGCCATTTCTAAAACTTCACGTTTTTTTGATATTTTTTTTAATTCTTTTTCCGTTTCCGTCACCTCAGCCGCAGATTTTGCATAATCTGAAATCTCTTTTCCCACCCCAAATTTAATAATCTGGTCACTTGTGTCTTTTATTATTTTTTCTTTTTCCAGATCTTTGACTGGAACAACTTCCTTTTTACCCTCAAGTATTTTTTTATCAAATCCTGAAATAAGTTTTTTAAAATTTTTTATATTATCTTTATCACTGGCTGTTTTATCTTCTTTTGCATTAAGTTTCTGCAATTCTTTGACTAATGTATTATAAGTTTTGGTTATTTTGTCCGGACCAAATTCTGTTTCTTTTAAAACCTCTTGCGCTGATTTCATAATATTTTCATATCTATCAACAGAAAGTTTTTCTGCTCCGGCTGCCAATCCTTTCTCAATTTCCATACTTTCTTTTATTTTTTCTGACTCTAAATATAATTTACGCTGATTTTCACCTAATTCATCAATTTTTTTAGTTTGATCGTTTTCGATATTTTCAAATTTTTCTAATTCTGATTCTAAATTTTTCATTCTCGATTCATTTTTACTTTCATCTCCAAGTGATTCTTTTAATTCATTTAATTCAGAAGTTTTGGTTTTAATATCTTTATTTACCGAACTTAATTTATCTTCAACTTTTTTTATATTATTTTCAAATTCAGCAACTTTTTTCCTTAAAGGTTCTAGTCGAACTTGCAATTTTTTTACGTCTTCTGAATCGTCTCGCCATTCACCTTTTGAATAAATATCTTCTTCCAATCCCTTTAACTTTTTTTCTAACACCTCTTTTTCTTTTAATTCATCCGGGGGTTGTTTTTTTAAATCACTCAATTCTTTTTCTAAATCTCCCCCTTCTCTCTTCAAACTATCTATATCGATTGTTAATTTTTCAAATTCTTCTCTACCTTCTTTTATCTCTAATATTTCATTCTTTATTTTTCTAATTCCTTCACCTGTTTTTAATCTTTCAGTTGTAACCTTTTCAATTTGCTTTCTAATTTCTTGCATATCGGTTTCAACTTTTTCTTTTTTCATTTCTGTCTTAGTTGTTTTTTTCTCCTCTGGTTTTTTAATTTTTGTTTCAGGTTTTTTCAAAAATTTTAAAAATTGTTGAACAACTAACCTTTCCTTCTTCAAATTTTCAAGCTCTTCCTTTTTCTTTAAATTCAAATCCTTTTTTAATTGTCCACCTACCACCTTTTCTATTTTTCTCTGGATTCGGGCTAAATCTTTCTCAGCCATTTTTTCAGAGCTCTCTTCTTCCTTAATCTCTTCAACTCCTTTTTTCCAGCCCCAAACTGCCGCACCTGCGGCTTTAACCTTTTGCGGTATTGTTAATGATTTATCCGACGCGCCCAATTTTGTCTTTCTTGTCTGATATTCTTTTTGCGTGCCTTTTTTAACCTGCCCTAATTTCTTCATACCCTGACAAAAATCAACAGAAAGGAATGATAAAATTAAAATTAAAGATAAAAATATTTTTAAATTTTTCATTTAAATAAATCCTTTTTAAATTTTTCTACTATTCCCATGTCTCTTCTTCTTCCATCTCTTTTTTCATTTGTTCTTTCCATACATCTTCAACCGATTTTTCAGGCAATTGTTTTAAAGACCCAATTAACCTTTCTTCTCTTTTTTTTGATTCAGTTAAACCTTTTGCAACTTCTTCCTCCAAAACTTTAGCCTGCTCCCGTTCAATTTCCTCTATTTCCAAAGCTGTTTTTTCTAAACCATCAATCAAGGATTGAGTATTTTTTCTTTCCTTTTCAAGATTATTTTCAAGTGTTTTAATTTCTTTATTTATTTTTGATTTATCTTTTGAAGAAAGGCCTTCTTTTTCAAGATCCGAATTTAAATTTTTTATATTTTCCGTTAATTCATTCTGTTTCGAAATACTCTGATACAACTTTTCAACATCTTCTTGCTCACCTGTCTGTCTTTTTATAAAAACTTCATTCACATTTTTTATAAATTTTTCAAAATCATCCTTCTCATAAACAACACCTTCTTTTTCCAATTTTCCAAAAAGCTCTTCTTCTCTTTTTACTGCCCTTTCAAAAGCATCATTTTTTTCTTTTTGCGCAGATTCTCTTCTCTTCTTAGCCTCTTCAAAATCGTTAGTTTTTTCTCTCAAAATGTCTGATTGTCTACTACTTTCAATCTCTCGTTTACTACTTTCAATCTCAAATTCAGATAATTTTTTATTTGATTCTTCTGATCCATCAGAAAATAATTCATATCCTATCTTTAAATTATCTTCGGCCATTTTTGATGCCTCATCTGCCCTTTCAGATTCAGATTTAGCCTTGCGATATTCTTCTTCACCTTTGCGGTAATCTTCTTCAGCTTCAACTAATCCATCTACAGAACTCTCTGTTTTTTTTCTCAGATTATTTAATTCAGAAACATCTTCTCCCGTTACACCCTTCTCCCTGGCCAAATTATAATCTCGTTCCTGCGTAAAAATATTCATAACTTTATTTTTTTGATCATCAGGAATACCAAGTTTGCTCAATAAAGTTCTTCCTGTTTCATATTTTATTCTTTCTTTTCCGGCGATTTTTCTTGCTTCTTGCTCAATTCCTTGTTTCTCTGCTTCGGATACTTCCTTTTTTAATCCTTCGCCGGCAAATTTCGGCGCAAGACCTCCGATTGTTCCTTTTTCCCGCAATTCTAAACTTGCTTTTTCTTGTTCCTTTTTCAATTGTTCTTTCGCTTTTTCTTTGGCCTTTTCGGCTTTTAATTTTTTCTGTTCTTCGGTTAAACCAAGCACTTTTTTTACCGTCTCTTTTAATGTTGTGTAAAGTCCTGTCGGTTTTTTTTCCGACTCTACTGTTGAAACTTTTTCAGGCGCTTCTTTTGGCTCATATTTCGGTAATTCCGGAATTTTTCCGGCAATAGGAGAAGGAGAAACGGTGGGTGGAACTTCTGGCTTTTTTGTACCTAATTTCACTTTCAATTCTTCTACAACTTGTTGTTTTTTTCTTGCAACATCTTCTGAACCGTCAGCTTTTTTAAAAGATCCGGTTTTTTTCAACTCATCAACTTTAGAGGCCTTGCTAAATTCACCAGTAAAAAGTTTTTCTGAATTGAAAAATAAAAATAAAGAAACAATGAAAAAAAATTTTATGATTCTCATCTCGCGCCCCTTCTTTTTTTAAAATTAAATTTTATTCTACTTCGCCAGAATACCCTAGGCTTTCTTGTCCTCCGAAGCTTTAGCGAAGGAAGAAGCCTTGGGATGAATGGCGGGGTAGAACCCTTCGAAGCTTTTTCTCTTTCGCTAAAGCTACAAAGAATATCCTCCGTAGTTTTAACGAAGGAGGAAGCGAAGTAGGGTTGGCTTCCCCTTCTTCGTGTAAAACTTCGCA